>NZ_JBHFJG010000003.1:0-104566 GCF_057559155.1 Rhizobium moroccans
GGTTTCAGCTCCCGTCATTCCGCAAGGAATGGCGAAAGGCAGTGAAACCAAAAGAAACAAGGTGTTCTCTTGTCAAAACGTGACCGTCACTTTGTCTTCAATGAGATCCCATAAAGGACCCCGCGAGACGCCGCCGACCACGTTTCTCTTTCTTCTCATATTCAATTGTCAAATAACAGACATCCAGAAAACCAGACGTCACCAAATCCCTAAGCCGAACTCTAAACCCGGCTCCAATCAGCGTCAGCCAATCTCTAGGATTTCTCTAGAACAAAGGACTTCGTCGCCAGCAGCGCCGCCGCCCTCGTTCAGTGAGCGGCGTTATAAGCGGAGCCATCCGATGGTGTCAACGACCTTTTTAAAAAAATGTCATCTTTCTTCTCCGACCAGCCCGAAACGGCGTTTTGCGCGCCAAAATCGGGCAGGAGTTAACGAAAAGGCAGCGCGGCCTCAGCAAAAACCGCTTTCTCGGCGCTATCCGCCGTTGCTAGGGTTGGAGGCATTTCCAAAGGCTGGAGTCGAAGCATGCTGGTACTGAATGAAGAGGAAACGCGGGCGGCACTTCCATGGGCCGAGTTGATCGATGCGGTGGAAGCGATGTTTCGCAGCGATTGCGTGATGCCGGTGCGCCATCATCACGAGATGGACGTGCCCGGAGAAGTGCCCGCGACCATGCTCCTGATGCCGGCCTGGGTGCCGGGCGGCCATATCGGCGTCAAGATACTCAACCTCTTCCCCGACAATCACCTGCGGGCTCTACCGACCATCATCGGCAGCTATCTTCTTTCCTCGGGAAAAACCGGCGAAATGCTTGCGATCGTGGAGGGGGGCGAGCTCACGGCGCGGCGCACGGCAGCCACCTCGGCGCTCGCCGCGAAATATCTGGCCTGCGCCGACGCGGAAGAGATGCTGATGGTTGGCGCCGGGCGGCTATCGCTCAACCTGATGGAGGCGCATGCCGTGACCCGGCCCTTGAAGCGCTTTGCGGTATGGGCACGCAACCGGCGAAAGGCTGAGGAGATCGCCGCCGCGGCCCACAAGCTGGGTCTCGATGCATCCGCCGCGGACGATCTCGAAACTGCAGCCCGTTCGGCTGACATCATTTCCTGCGCGACGCTTTCGAGCGAGCCGCTGATTCGAGGTGAATGGCTGAAGCCTGGGGCGCATCTCGACCTGGTCGGCGCCTTCAAGCCGAGCATGCGGGAGAGCGACGACGAGGCGATCCGCCGCGCGCAGGTCTATGTCGATACCCGTGCAGGCGCGATGAAGGAGGGCGGCGACATCCATCAGCCGCTCTCAAGCGGGGTGCTGAAGGCCGAGGACATTCGCGCAGAGCTCGCGGAGCTCGCCAGCGGCACCAAGGCCGGCCGGGCAAGCGCAGAGGAGATCACCCTCTTCAAATCCGTCGGCGCCGCGCTGGAAGACCTCGCCGGCGCGATCCTCGCTTACCGGAACGCAAGCGCGAAGGCCGGAGGCTGATGTCCCTGGGAAACTGCCGAGGTGCGATCTTGAAGCGCCTGCCGAAGCTGCCGGTCGGCGAAGTTCTGGGCGAGGTCACCACCGCACTCAAGTCCGGCACGCGCGCCGTGCTTTCGGCGCCGCCCGGTGCGGGCAAGACCACGCTGGTGCCGCTCGTTCTTCTCGACGAGCCCTGGTGCACAGATAAGATCATCCTTCTGGAGCCGCGCCGGCTTGCGGCGCGGGCGGCGGCTTCGCGCATGGCCTCGCTCCTCGGCGAAACGGTCGGCGAACGGGTCGGTTACCGGATGCGGCTGGACAACCGCATTTCGGCTAAAACCCGCATCGAGGTGGTGACCGAAGGTGTGTTCGCCCGGATGATCCTCGACGACCCCGAGCTTGCGGGCGTCTCCGCGGTCATCTTCGACGAATTCCACGAGCGGTCGCTGGATGCGGATTTCGGCCTTGCACTGGCGCTCGACGTGCAATCGGGCCTCAGGGAAGACCTTCGTATCCTGGTGATGTCGGCGACACTCGACGTAGGGCGCGTGGCAAGCCTGCTCGGAGAGCCTCCGGTAATCAAGAGCGAAGGCCGCAGCTTCCCGATCGATATCCTCCACAAGGACCGGGCGTCGAACCTTCGCATCGAGGATGCAATGGCCCGCGCCATCTTAGAGGCCCATGCGGAAGAGACGGGCTCGATCCTTGCCTTTCTTCCCGGCCAGGCGGAGATCGGGCGCACGGCCGAGCGGCTTGAGGGGCGTTTCGGGCCGAATACACTGATCGTGCCGCTCTACGGCAATCTTTCCCAGAAGGAGCAGGATCTCGCGATCCGCCCTGCGCCCGCGGGTCAGCGCAAGATCGTGCTGGCAACCTCGATCGCCGAGACCTCGATCACCATAGACGGCGTCCGGATCGTCATCGACAGCGGGTTGCAGCGCCTGCCCGTGTTCGAGCCTTCGACGGGTATCACGCGGCTGGAGACGGTTCGCGTATCGCGCGCCTCTGCCGATCAGCGTGCTGGCCGCGCTGGGCGAACCGAACCGGGGATTGCCGTGCGGCTCTGGCATCCGGGGCAGACGGCTGCGCTTTCCTCGTTCACGCCGCCGCAGATTCTCGCCAGTGATCTTTCCGGGCTTGCGCTGGATCTCGCCCATTGGGGCGTGCAGGACCCGAGTACCCTTTCCTTTCTCGATCCGCCGCCCGGACCGGCGTTCAACGAGGCAAAGGCGCTACTCGCGCAGCTCGGCGCGCTCGATGCGCAGGGCAGATTGACCGAAAAGGGGCGGCTGATGCGGGAGCTTGCACTTCCGCCCCGGCTTTCCGCCATGACGATTTCAGCGGCCGAGGAAGGCTTCGGCAGGCAGGCCTGCCTGCTTGCCGTGCTTTTGACCGAGCAGGGGCTGGGCGGCAGCGATGTAGACCTCGACGAACGTTTACGCCGTTTCCGCAATGAGCGAGGCGAGCGGGCAGAATCGGCCCGGAAGCTTGCCGAGCGGATCGCCTCCAACCTGTCGAAGACGAAGCAGGCAAACGACATCGCGCCCGCCGGCCGGCTGCTGCTGCATGGCTATCCCGATCGGGCCGCCCTGCAGCGCGGCGGCCGCGGGCGCTTCGTGATGGCAAACGGCCGGGGCGCGGAACTGCCGGAGACGGAGCGGCTGGCGGCCGCTTCGATGCTGGTCATCGCCGATCTCACCGGCCGCGCCGCGCAGGCGCGCATCCTGGCGGCGGCGGAAGTGAGCCGCGCGGATGTCGAAGCGGAGCTTTCCGACGCCATCACCCGCAAGGACGAATGCTTCTTCGATCGCGTGAGCCGTCAGGTGCGGGCACGCAAGGTAGTCCGCCTCGGAGCGATCGTCTTCGATGAAAAACCGCTGCCCCGCCCGAGCGGCGAGCAGGCGGCGCAGGCACTTGCCGAAGGCGTGAGCGAACTCGGCCTTGCCGTGCTCTCCTTTTCCAAGGAGGGACTGCAGCTTCGCGACCGCATCGGTTTCCTTCACCGCACGATCGGAGAACCCTGGCCGGATGTGAGCGATGAAGCGCTGCTTGCCCGGCTCGACGAATGGTTCGTGCCCTTCCAGGGGAATGCCTCCGACCTCGATTCGATCGACCCCGGCGGCCTTTCGGAAGGCCTGCGTTCCCTCGTTCCCCATGATGCGGCCAGGGAGCTCAACAGGCTGGCACCAACCCATTTCGAGGCGCCGACCGGCCAGCGCCATCCCATCCGTTACGATGGAGAGGAGCCGGTTCTCGCGATCCGCGTGCAGGAACTCTTCGGGCTCAAGACCCACCCGGCAATCGCCGGGGGCAAGCTGCCGCTGCTGCTCGAACTGACCTCGCCCGCGCATCGGCCGATCCAGACCACCCGCGATCTTCCCGGCTTCTGGGCCGGCTCCTGGAAGGACGTGCGGGCGGAGATGCGCGGCCGCTATCCGCGGCATTCCTGGCCGGAGGATCCGGCGGAGGCCGCCGCCACCACCCGTGCCAAGCCGCGCGGGACGTGACAGAATGCCGCCTGCGACCTGAAGGCGAGCCGGTCTATTGAGGTTTGTCAAAGCACCGCGGAGATTAATATGGTCGGATCGGAGATGACAAACGGCGGCTCGAAAAATCCCGCGGTGAAATATGCGCAATTCGGGCCGTCCAGCCGGCGCATCCGGCTGCAGACCCTCGTGCGCCTGCGCTGGCTGGCCGTGGCCGGCCAGACTTTGACGGTCATGATCGTCGCTTTCGTGTTGCAGTTTGCGTTTCCGCTGGTGGAAGCGGCGGTCCTGATCGCGGCACTGGCCTTCGCCAATCTCGCGCTTTCGGCCTGGTTCCCCCCGACGCACCGTCTCGGGCCGAAATCGGCTCTGGCGCTGCTCGGGTTCGATCTCCTCCAGATGGCGGCTCTCCTTTATATTACCGGCGGGCTTGCCAATCCCTTCGCGCCGCTGATCTGCGTGCCCGTCATCATCTCGTTCGCCTCGCAGCCGCTCCGTCATTCCGTTGCGCTGATCGTCTTTGCGCTCGTCTGCACTACGGTGCTCGCCCTCTCGCCCCACGACCTTCCCTGGTACGAAGGCGAGAGCCTGCGCATCCAGCCCGTCCTGCAGGTGGCCGTGTGGTGCTCGATCGCCTCCATGATGCTGTTCGCCGCGTTCTATGCCTATCGAGTCTCCCATGAGGCGACCCTGCTTTCCGATGCGCTTGCCGCCACCGAACTCGTGCTCGAGCGGGAAAAGCATCTTTCGCAGCTCGACGGCCTTGCCGCCGCGGCCGCCCATGAACTCGGCACGCCGCTCGCCACCATCAGCGTCGTCGCCAAGGAAATGGAACGCGAGCTTATCGACGACGAACGTTTCCGGGAGGACGTGCAGCTTCTTCGCAGCCAGAGCGAACGGTGCCGGGACATCCTGCGCCGGCTCACCTCGCTTTCGGCGGACAGCGAGGAACATATGCGCCGGCTGCCGCTCTCCTCCATGATCGAGGAGGTGCTCGCGCCGCACCGGCAGTTCGGCATCCGGATAGACGTTGTGGAACGGAACGATCGCGCGACCGAACCCGTCGGCAACCGCAATGCCGGCATTCTCTATGGCCTCGGCAATCTCATCGAAAACGCCGTCGACTATGCCCGAAGCAGGGTCATCGTCACGGTAGAGCACGATGCCCAGCGCGTCGCGATCACCATCGAGGATGACGGGCAGGGTTATTCGCCGGATATTCTCTCGCGCATCGGCGAACCCTATATGACGAAGAGATCGAAGGAGGTCGAACGCGCCGGCGGTCTCGGGCTCGGGCTTTTCATCGCAAAGACGCTCCTCGAACGGTCGGGCGCGACGCTTCGATTCGAGAATCGCGGCGCTTCCGGACCGGGAGCGCGCATCCACATAGAATGGCCTCGCTCCGTGATGGAAGAGCCCCGGCCCAAATGACTTGGCCAATCGGCCGGAAAGAACGATAATCCCGTGGAATGGCGGGACCAAAGCCCGCGGAGAAGAAGAATGGAAACTCAATTGGAAAAAGCCGCAGCGCAGGATATGGACCTCGGTCCCGACGCGTCGCTGCTCATCGTGGATGACGACGGCCCATTTCTCCGCCGATTGGCGCGCGCGATGGAGAGCCGCGGCTTCTCGGTCGATACGGCGGAGTCGGTTGCCGAAGGCGTCGCCAAATCGAAGGCGCGTCCGCCCAAATATGCGGTCGTCGACCTGAGGCTTGGCGATGGCAACGGCCTCGACGTGATCGAGGCGATCCGCCAGGCGCGCGAGGACACCAAGGTGATCGTGCTGACAGGCTACGGCAATATCGCGACAGCCGTGACCGCCGTAAAGCTCGGAGCGCTCGACTATCTCGCCAAGCCCGCCGACGCCGACGACGTCTTCAACGCGCTGACGCAGCGTCCGGGGGAAAAGGCGGATGTGCCGGAGAACCCCATGTCTGCGGATCGGGTGCGCTGGGAGCATATTCAGCGCGTCTACGAGATGTGCGAGCGCAATGTTTCGGAGACCGCCCGCCGGCTCAACATGCACCGGCGCACGCTGCAGCGGATTCTCGCCAAGCGCGCTCCGAAATAATAGCCGGCGCTACATCTCGTCGAAGCTCTTGCCGCTTGCCCATTCGGCCAGCATGAGCCGCTGGGCGGCGGCACGGGAAAAATTCAGCGTGACGGACTTGCGGGTGGCCGGCGGCAACTTGTGCTCGGGCGCATCGCGCAGCAGGTGTCCACCATAGCCGTCCGAAAGGAAGAGGCCGCAATCCTCCGGAAAAATGTCGAGCGGCACATCCTTATGCGTCGCGAAGAAAAGCCGATCGCAATAGGCGCGGTATTCCGGCCACTTGCGATCGACGCGGAAATCCTCGATCGAGGTCTTGATCTCGATGATCCAGATCTCGCCCTTTTCAGTAATCGTCATCAGATCGGCCCGCCGACCGCTCGACAGAACAAGTTCGGGCAGAATGGCGTGGCGCATGTCGTGCAGCAGGATCTGCACGCCGCGGCGCACCATCATGGCACGCGCCGATTGGCGTCCGTCGATCAGCGGGTTATTGCCGGCTATATTAAGAATCACCATGGATTTTCAGGGGGCCAAGTCAACAAAATGTTGCAAAAAGGCCATGTTGTTTTCATTTCTGCGGCGAATGGCCTTCGACGCTGCGCAGCGCCTTGCCAAGCTAAATCTAATCGAAAATAACCCGTCTTCAAAGATGGTCTCCACCTCTTTAAATCGATTCGTCATTCCCAAGAGATTTCCATGCGCATCCGCTCCAGCATGATCGCATTCGGCCTGGCGGCTCTCGCCCTGGCCGGCTGCTCCACCACGTCCGAAACCAAGACCTCAGCGGTAAAGGCGGAGGCTCCGGTCCGCATCGAGACCGCCAAGATCTCCACCGACTACGGCCCGATGACCGATGCCGGCTATGCGCTGCCGGCCGTTCCGATCAATCGGGTCGACAAGAAATATCATCGTCAGGTCGTAGACTATTCCAGCAAGGAAAAGCCGGGCACGGTCATCGTCAACACGCGCGAACGCTTCCTCTACTACATCCTGCCGAACGGCAAGGCGGTGCGCTACGGCATCGGCGTCGGCAAGCAGGGCTTCTCCTGGTCGGGCGAGGCCTATGTCGCCTGGAAGCAGGCTTGGCCGACCTGGCATCCTCCGAAGGAGATGGCTGTGCGCCGCCCGGAACTCACCCGCTATGTCGAGGAAGGGATGGGTCCCGGCCTCAACAATCCGCTCGGCGCGCGCGCCATGTATCTCTTCAACGAGAAGGGCCAGGATACGCTGTTCCGCCTGCATGGCACGCCGGAATGGGCTTCCATCGGCACGGCTGCTTCCTCCGGCTGCATCCGCCTGATGAACCAGGATGTGATCGATCTCTACAACCGCGTTCGCCCCGGCCGCGGCACAAAGGTCGTCGTCATCCAGTAAGCTCCGGCTTCAGAACAAACGAAAGGCCGCCTGGATCGCTCCGGCGGCCTTTTCTGTTTCCGAAACTAAACTGAACTCAGCTCGCAAGCTTGGCCTTGAGCTCCAGGCGGCGGCGATGCAGGACCGGCTCGGTATAGCCGCTCGGCTGCTCGCGGCCTTTCAGCACCAGGTCGCACGCCGCCTGGAATGCGATGGAGCCCTCGAAATCCTTGGCCATCGGCGTGTAGAGCGGATCGCCGGCATTCTGGCCGTCAACGACCGCCGCCATTCGCTTCATGGTCTCGACGACCTGCTCCTCGCTCACCAGCTTGTGGTGCAGCCAGTTGGCCATGTGCTGGGCGGAGATGCGAAGCGTTGCGCGATCCTCCATCAGCCCGATATCGTTGATATCCGGCACCTTGGAGCAGCCGACGCCCTGATCGATCCAGCGCACCACATAGCCGAGAATGCCTTGGGCATTGTTGTCGAGCTCGCGCTGGATTTCCTCCGCGGTCCAGTTGGGCCGCGGCGCGACGGGCACGGAGAGAATGTCCGAAAGCTTTGCGCGGGCACGGCTCTTGAGGCTCGCCTGAACGGCCGCGACATCCACCTTGTGATAATGCGTGGCGTGCAGCGTCGCCGCCGTGGGGGACGGCACCCAGGCGGTATTGGCGCCGGCCTTCGGATGGGCGATCTTCTGCTCCAGCATCGCCGCCATCAGATCCGGCATGGCCCACATGCCCTTGCCGATCTGCGCATGGCCGGAAAGGCCGCATTCAAGCCCGATATCGACGTTCCAGTTTTCATAAGCCGCGATCCAGGCGGCCTGCTTCATGTCGCCCTTGCGGATCATCGGACCCGCTTCCATCGAGGTGTGGATCTCGTCGCCCGTGCGGTCGAGGAAGCCGGTATTGATGAAGACCACCCGCTCCCGCGCCTGACGGATGCATTCCTTGAGGTTGACCGTCGTGCGGCGCTCCTCGTCCATGATGCCCATCTTGATGGTATTTGTAGGAAGCCCCAGCGCCTCCTCAACGCGCGTGAAGATTTCGCAGGCGAAGGCGACCTCCTCCGGCCCATGCATCTTAGGTTTCACCACATACATGGAGCCTGAACGGGAGTTCTTGCGGCGGCCGTTCGGGCCGATATCGTAAAGTGCAATCAGCGCCGTCACCATGGCGTCCATGATGCCTTCCGGCACTTCCGCGCCGTCCTGGTCGAGGATCGCTGGATTTGTCATCAGGTGGCCGACATTGCGCACCAGCATCAGGGAGCGGCATTTCACCTCGAAGGTGAAGCCATCCGGGGCCTTGTACTCGAGGTCCGGATTGAGCTTGCGGATGAAGCTCTTGCCGCCCTTGGTCACCTCTTCCTGAAGATCGCCCTTCATGAGGCCGAGCCAGTTGCGATAGACCAGAACCTTGTCCTCCGCATCGACGGCCGCGACTGAATCCTCACAGTCCATGATGGTGGTGATGGCCGATTCCAGCCGGACATCGGAAATGCCGGCGGGATCGCCCTTGCCGATTTCGGTCGTCCGATCAATCAGGATTTCGACATGCAGGCCGTTCTTCTTCAGGAGGATTTGGCTCGGCTCGGAGGGCTCGCCGAGATAGCCGGCGAACTGAGTCGGATCGGTCAGACCAATTGCCCGTCCATCCTGGAGGGCCGCGGCCAGCTTGCCGGCGGAGACCGTAAGGGAGGCGACATCCGTCCAGCTTGCGCCGACAAGCGGCACGGACTGATCCAGGAAATCTCGCGCCCAGGCGATGACCCTGGCGCCCCGGACAGGATTGTAGGCCTTGCTCTTCTCGGCACCATCCGTCTCCGGAACGGCGTCCGTGCCGTAGAGCGCATCATAAAGCGAACCCCAGCGGGCATTGGCGGCATTCAGCGCGTAACGGGCATTCATCACCGGCACGACGAGCTGGGGTCCGGCAATCTCGGCGATCTCCGGATCGACATTCGAGGTCGAAACGGTGAAATCGGGCCCTTCGGGCAGGAGATAGCCTATCTCCCGCAGGAAGGCCTCATAGGCCGCCATGTCGGTCGGAGCACCATTCTTGCGGTACCAGCCGTCGAGCTTTTCCTGCAGGTCGTCGCGCTTGGCCAGCAGCGCCCGGTTCTTCGGAGCGAGGTCGTGAACGATACGGGCGAACTCCGAAAAGAAACGCTCGGCATCCACGCCGGTGCCGGGCAGCGCCTCCTGCACCAGGAAATCATAAAGCTTTCCGTCGATCGCCAGTCCGCTCTTCTGAATACGACCCATTATTGAACTCCCAACTCAGTCCTGAAATTAAACGCCGCCACTTTGCCCGCGTCGGACCGGCTGTCAATGCGACAAAGGCCGGAAAACGTTTCAACAGCCCTCTTCAGCCGATGGCCGCCATGCGGGGCCGCCCGGTAGCAATGGCGGTCACGCGCGCTTCCACCAGCCGGCGCGAACCCTCGACCTGCGGCGCGTCGATCTCTTCCGCGATCGTGACGACCGCATCCTGCGCGCCCTCTATCCCGGCTCGCTCCAGGGCCGCCGCCGAAGCGCGATCGCGCGCCGCCGACAGCGCCTCCGCCTCCCCCGCGATGCGCAGGCTTTCTCCGCCGCCGGAAAGCACGAAGCAGCCCTCTTCCGGCGAGGTGACGACCACGGTCACGCTTGCCCGCACCTGCCCCACCACGGCGCCGAGCGCATTGGCCACATCCGCATGTTCGGGGATCACCGGCTCGGCTCCCAGCATCTTGGCAACCGCAGGATAATAGACGGACGCGGACGCGCCGAGGCCAACCAGCGGCCGGTCGAGCGAGATGGAGAAGCGGGTGATGCCGGGCGTTCTTCTTAGCGCCCTATCCACCGCCATGGATACAGCCGGATCGATCGCTTCCGCGCCGTCCTCCGCCAGGCAGGCGGCGAGCACGGCTTCGCAGGACTGGCGCGACAGCCGGCTCACGATCTTTTGCGCCAGCTCTTCCGCCGAGCCCGCGATCGGTTTTCCCGCGCCATCCCTGCGGCGGGCGGCAAGTTCGAGACCGAGTCTAGCGGCATCCGCTTTCCACTGGTTCTGCCGGCCAAGCACATGCAAGGCGTCGGAAGGTGTGATGCCGACCAGATGAACGAGGCCCCGCGCCACAAGACGATCCAGCACCGCCTTCTGCGAGGCGGCGGTCAACAGCTCGTTGAGCGGCACCGACTCGCCGCCGATACGGGCATAGAGCGCCTGCTCCTGCGGCTGCAGGCCCTGTGCCATGGCGTCCGGCAAGCCTGTGCGCAGCGCCAACCGCCCGTCATGCCGGCCAGCGTGGCTGGCGCGAAGCTGCTTCTCAAGCGCCGTCAGTACGCCCGCGCCATGGCGCATGGCGGCAAGACTCAGGGGCAGAATACGGCGCGGACCCAGCGTGAAACGGGCATTGAGGCCGCGATCGTCGATATGCACTTCCGAATCGCCGCCGAGACCATAGGTGCGCAGCGCCACCGCCTCCACCATGGTGCGGTGGCCGCCCACGACCGCGCCCTCTTCCGCAAGCCGGGGCTGCCCGCCCTCGAGCACCGCCACATCCGTCGTCGTGCCGCCGATATCGGAAACGACCGCCCGGTCGAGCCCGGTCAGATAACGGGCGCCGACAAGGCTTGCCGCCGGCCCCGACAGAATGGTCTCGATGGGGCGAAGCCGCGCCTCTGCAGACGAAATCAGCGCACCGTCTCCGCGAACCACCATCATCGGCGCGGCGATACCTCGTCTTCCCAGGAAATCCTCGCAGGATCCGATCAACCGATCGATGATCGAAACCAATCGGGCGTTCAGAAGCGTCGTCAGGGCACGGCGCGGCCCACCAAGCTTCGAGGAAAGCTCATGGCTGCATGTAACCGGCAGATGGGTCGCCGCCCGGATGCGATCGCGCACGCGGACCTCGTGAGCCGGATTCCGCACGGCGAAATAGCCGGCGACGGCGAAGGAGGACACCGAACCCGCAAGCGTCGGCAGCACTTCTTCCAAAGCCGCAAGATCGAGCGGTGTTTCGTTGCCGTGCACGTCATGGCCGCCGGGTAGGAAGATGACCGGGTCATTGCCGAGCGCGCCGGCAAGCCCGTCTCGGGCGAGGTCCTGCGGGCCGAAGCCGATCATCACCAGCGCCGCGCGGCCGCCCTGTCCTTCCACCAGCGCATTGGTGGCAAGCGTGGTGGATAACGAGACGAGCCCGATCTCCGAAACCGCTATGCCACTCCTGGCCAGCACGGCGTCCGCCGCACCGGCGATGCCTTCGGACAGGTCGTGCCGGGTAGTCAGCGATTTGGCCTTGGCGCAGACACCTTCTCCTTCGCGGAAAAGCACGGCATCCGTATAGGTGCCGCCGGTATCGATGCCGAGGAGATAGGGAGAGTTCACGCAAGGCGCCCTTGGGACAGAAGAGAAGATTTCCTGCGATCAATACCCCAAGGCCGGCAAAGATCAATTCGGCCCGATCGACGTTCCGTGTCGCAGGCTGACCCGCATCGGCATTCCGTCGCGCGGCTGAGTCGTCAATTTCTGCACCGGCCAGATTTTCGTGCCGGGCGTCGCATCGAAGCGATAGCGCTTCATGAGCACCGCAAGCGCGATCACCGCCTCCTGCATGGCGAAGGTGGCCCCGATGCAGATGCGCGGCCCCGCGCCGAACGGCAGATACTGGAAGCGGCCAATCTTGGCCCGGTTCTCCGGCAGGAAGCGTTCCGGCATGAAGGCGCGCGGCTTTTCCCAATGAAGCTCGTGCCGATGCAAGGTCCACGGCATGATGAGAACCGTCACCCCGGCGGCGATCCTCACCGTCTCACCCGCGGGACTGGTCCAGCGATCGTCGGCGATCGCAGCCCGGTTGATCGAAGGCGCCGGCGGATAGAGGCGCATCGCCTCCTCGAAGGCCGCCCGTACCCAGGGCATGAGGTCCAGCCATTCGACCGGGTCCGCGCCGCTTGCGAGAACCTGGTCGATCTCGGCTTCCATGTTTTGCCGGACATGTGGGGAATGCGCCACGCAGTAAAGCGTCCAGGCGAGCGCGCGCGCCGTCGTCTCATGCCCGGCGCCGATGAAGGTGAGGATATTGTCCTCGATCTCGTCCATCGTGAGCCCATCCGGCCTTGCCAGGTCGAGAAGCAGAGTGAGGAAATCCTCCGGCGTATCCGCCCGGTTCTCCCGCATCCGCTTCCGGCGCAGCGCCATGGTATCGGCGACCACGCCGCGGAACTTGTCGAGCACGCGCTGGCCGCCGATCCGTGTCAGGCGCGGGACCCAGGAAGGGGCGCGCAGAAGGTCCATAGGATCGACGCGCCCCATGCGGTGCAGAAGCCGGTCGACATCGTCGGAAAAATTCTCGCTCTTCGTGACGATCTCCCCGGAAAAGAGGGTTTCCGAGAGGATCGCGAAGGTAAGCTCGGTCATATCGTTGGAAATGTCGAAGACCTTTCCCTCCGATCCGACGCCTGCATATTTTTCCGCATATTCCTCGGATTTGCGCAGCATCTGCCCGGCAAAGCCCCTGGCATGTTTCGGCGTGAAGACGGGCGCCATGGCTTTGCGCGACCGTTTCCAGATATCGCCCTCGGCGGTCAGAAGGCCGTCGCGCAGGATCGGTCGAAGGATGAGCTGGCGGATTTCCGACATCTCGTAATTCGCCGCGTTATCCACCAGCACATGACGGATGAGGCCGGGATCGTTGACGATGAGCGTTCGTTCCCGGAAGAATTTCGTCTCGATCCAGGGAAGCGTGTAGGAGGGCTTCCCCCAGAGCTCCAGGGGGTTGCGAAGCACCGTGCGAATGATCTCGAGCCGCGATGGGGGAACCGTGCGGGGTTCCGGTGCCGGCGGAACGAAAGGTTCGGGGCGCATCTCCATGGACAGCCCTCCTGATTATTCCTGTCGGTGAGGAGTATCGGCTCTCAGAGGAGCGATTTCAACTCGGCGAGTCTGTCGTTGACCAGCCAGCCGTAGTAATTCTCCTCCGGCAGGGCGCCGCCTCCTCGGGCTGCCAGCGCCGCGGCGCGGTTCGCCGAGCCGCCGGTATTGTAGAGGGTCGCCGTGATGCCCGGATTGCGGGAGATATCGACGCCGGCGATCGTCTTGTAGTCATCGATCGAGCGCCGGATGCCGGCCGCGATATAGGCAAGCGACTTGTCCGGGTCCATGATCGCCTCATAGACTCCCGCCGCATCACTCTCGTCGAGCCTCGGATAGCCGGAGGTCTTCGCCACCGTATCCGACAGCATAAGCGCAGTCAGCGGATTGAGCTGGCCGAGCCCGAAGGTCTGGCCGGCGAAGAAAGGCTGGAAGAAGACGGCGCTGAACCGGTTGTTCGGGAAGGCCGTGCCGCCGACCTTGCGGCCGCGGAAACTTTCTTCCCAGACATTTTCCCGACAGGTCCACAGCCGATAGGAATCGGAGAGCCGCTCGCATTTTGCGAATTCAGGCCGGGTCAGAAACTCACTGATCGTCTCGCTGTCGAAGCCGAAACGAAACCTGTTGCCGGCATAGGCGGCGGCCTTGATGTAGTAGGACTGTAGCCGGTCATAGGCATCGACGTTATAGGTATGCTCGCCGACGATCGCACCGACGATATGGATCGGATCGATGCCGTAATCACCGGCCGTCGACTTGATCTTGGCGATCAACGCCCTGTCATTGGCAAGGAGATCACGGATCTTCTCGTATTTGTCGTCGAAGGTGGTCCGGCCGGCACGCGTCCGGCGCACCGAGGCGCCCGGCACCTTCGGCTGTTCCGCATGGCGGTTGCCTTCCGGCACCAGCAGAAGGCCCCCCGCCTCGGCACCCGAAGGTACCGTCCAGGCGGCCACAAGAAGCAATGCCAGCAGAAAACGTCTCAATATCCGTGTCCCAGGATTTTGTTCGGAAGCCCGCATTTCGCGGACACGCACGAAAGAACGGGCCTGTCTCAAATCCGATGCGCAGCCAAATGCAGCCAAATCATGAAAACGCGCCTCCCTTTACGTGAAAGAGAGGCGCGATGTCGAGATTGCCACGGTCAAAATCCCGTCAGCGGGAGCCAAGTCGCAGCCGGACGTTGCCCGGCTGCCACGTTTCGCGCTTAGAGAATGTATCTCGAAAGATCGGTATCGGCCGCCAGATCGCCCACATGCTTGCGCACATATTCGGAATCGATGGTGATCTCGTTGCCGGGCCGGTCCGGCGCGTTGAACGAGATCTCGTCCAGAACGCGTTCCATCACCGTCTGAAGACGCCGCGCGCCGATATTCTCGACCGAGGCGTTGAGGTGCACCGCCACATCGGCGAGCGCATCGATGGCATCCTCGGTAAAGTCGAGTGTAAAGGTTTCCGTCGCCATCAGCGCCTTGTACTGGCGGATGAGGCTTGCCTCGGTCTCCGTCAGAATGCGGCGGAAATCCTCCTTGGTCAGCGCCTTCAACTCGACGCGGATCGGCAGGCGGCCCTGAAGCTCCGGCAGCAGGTCGGAGGGCTTGGCCACATGGAAGGCGCCCGAAGCGATGAAGAGGATGTGATCCGTCTTCACGGGACCGTATTTGGTCGAAACCGTCGTGCCCTCCACCAGCGGCAGGAGGTCGCGCTGCACGCCCTCGCGGGACACGCCCGCACCGAGTCCGCCGTCACGGGCAGCGATCTTGTCGATCTCATCCAGGAAGACGATGCCGTCGTTTTCGACCGCACGCACCGCTTCGCGCTGGATGACCTCGCTGTCGATCAGCTTGTCGGATTCGTCGCGGACCAGTTCGCCATAGGATTTTTCGACCGTGGTGCGGACCTTCTTGGTGCGGCCGCCCATGGCCTTGCCGAACATTTCGGAAAGATTGAGGACGCCGATATTGGCGCCCGGCATTCCGGGAATCTCGAAGCCGGGCATGCCGGAGCCGGTGTCCGCCACCTCGATTTCGATCTCCTTGTCGTCGAGCTCGCCGCTCCTGAGCTTCTTGCGGAAAGTCTCGCGGGTTGCGGGCGAGGCGGTCGAACCGACCAGAGCGTCCAGCACCCGCTCTTCCGCGCTCATATGGGCCTTCGCCTGCACTTCGGCGCGCTTCTTCTCGCGCACAAGGCCGATGCCGACTTCCACGAGATCGCGGATGATCTGCTCCACGTCGCGGCCGACATAGCCGACCTCGGTGAACTTGGTCGCCTCGACCTTGATGAAGGGGGCGCCGGCGAGCTTGGCGAGACGGCGGGAAATCTCCGTCTTGCCGACGCCGGTCGGGCCGATCATCAGGATATTCTTCGGCATGACCTCGTCGCGCAGGCTCTCGTCGAGCTGCTGACGGCGCCAGCGGTTCCTGAGCGCGATCGCGACCGCGCGCTTGGCGTCGTGCTGGCCGATGATATGGCGGTCCAGTTCGGACACGATTTCTCGGGGGGAAAAGTTGGTCATGATATCTCGTTCGCTTTCGGGTCGTATTGCATGATCAGCACGTCATTGCCGGTTCGGCCTTCCAGCGCCGGAACCGGCCGAAAGCCGGCCTTGGAATAAGCGCGGACCGCCCGGACATTGGCGGGATCGGGGTCTATGATGATGGTCTCGTGGCCAAGCCTGCGCAGCATGCCGACAAAGGCGGTCAAGGCCGCGGAGCCAATCCCTAGGGAGAGCTTGCCGGGCTCGCCGATCGAAAGATCGACGCCGACTGCCCCGGACGGCAGTTCGAGCAGCCACGGATGGTCCTTCGTCCACTCCTCGTTCTGGTGATGGCCAAGAAACCAGTATTGTATATAGCCGATCGGCTCCGCATCGAGGGTCAGGATGAATGGACGCGTCGTGTCCCTTCCTTCCACCATGTCTCTGATGAAGCCAAGCTCCTCGTCCGGATTGCCCCACCATTCCAGCACATGCGGCTCGTTCAACCACTGACGAAGCAGCGGGTAGTGAGCCGGATCCGCCGGCAGGAAGCCAATTCGGGCGGGATCAATCAGCATCCAGCGTTTCCACCACGAGATTGTGGTTGGTGTAGACGCAGATATCGGCGGCGATATCGAGCGCGGTTCGGGCGATCTCCTCGGCCGACTTGTCGCTGTCGACCAGCGCACGGGCCGCCGCGAGCGCGAAATTGCCGCCGGAGCCGATCGCCATCACACCGTGTTCGGGCTCCAGCACGTCGCCGTTGCCGGTCACAGCCAGCGTGATCGACTTGTCGGCCACCAGCATCATCGCTTCGAGATTGCGCAGGTATTTGTCCGTGCGCCAGTCCTTGGCGAGTTCGACGGCAGCGCGCATCAACTGGCCCGGATATTGTTCGAGCTTCTTCTCGAGCCGGTCGAGCAGCGTGAAGGCGTCGGCCGTGGCGCCGGCGAAACCGGCGATGACCTCGCCCTTGCCGATGCGGCGCACCTTGCGCGCATTGCCTTTCATAACGGTCTGGCCGAGGCTCACCTGGCCATCGCCGGCAATGATGACCTTTCCAGCCTTCCGGACTGTGATAATCGTTGTCATGAAGCACCCTGTTGGCCCAAGTCGGGCATTGACCGGGGGCACGGAGCGGCCCCGTTGAGCTCTATGTAAGCGGTGCCGGCGCGATTGCAATCTTGGCCATGGCGACGTGTCCCCGCGCTGCAGCAAGCGAGGCTGATCCAAGGGTGCTTTTGCTGGATATTTGTCATCTCGCCTGATAAGGAGCGCAGATCGATCGCATGGAGTGACCAATGGGCGAGACCGCAACCGGACGCGTGGGCGCCGTTTCCCGCAAGACCAACGAAACTTCCGTCTCCGTCTCCGTCAATCTCGACGGCACCGGGACCTCGAAGATTTCCACGGGCGTCGGCTTCTTCGACCATATGCTGGACCAGCTTTCCCGCCATTCGCTGATCGATATGGAGATTGACGTGAAGGGCGACCTGCACATCGATGATCACCACACGGTGGAGGATACCGGCATCGCGCTCGGCCAGGCGGTCGCCAAGGCCCTCGGCGACCGGCGCGGCATCACCCGCTATGCCTCGATCGATCTTGCCATGGACGAAACCATGACGAAAGCGGCCGTCGATCTTTCCGGCCGGCCCTTCCTCGTCTGGAACGTCGCCTTCAGCGCGACGAAGATCGGCACTTTCGATACGGAGCTGGTGCGCGAATTCTTCCAGGCCTTCGCGCAGAACGCCGGGATCACCCTGCATGTGCTGAACCATTACGGCGCCAACAACCACCATATCGCGGAAACCTGCTTCAAGGCCGTGGCGCGCGCACTCCGCACCGCCACCGAAATCGATCCGCGCCAGGCAAACCGCGTTCCCTCGACGAAGGGAACGCTGGTCTGACCGGCCGAAGGAGGTCGTCTTGACAAGCTATCTCGTTCTGACCCCGCCTGGAGGCCCGGAGAGGGACCACCGCTCGACCATCGTGCTTCCCGACCGGTTCTCCTGGCTGGCGCTTCTCTTTCCGTGGATCTGGCTTCTCGCCAAGCGCCTCTGGCTTGCGGCCGTTGCGATCTTCGTCCTTCAACTGGGCACGGGATGGCTGATGCAGTTTCCGGGCCTCGAGACCGCCGGCTGGCTCGCAGGTCTGGCAATCAACCTGCTGGTCGCATTCGAAGGAAGGCATTATTATTCGGAACACCTGATCCGCCGCGGCTGGAGCCTCGACGCGGTGATCTCGGCCGACAGCCGGGCCGGCGCCGAAGACATCTATTTCACCACGCTGAGGCGGGCGGAGGATAAGTCGCTGCCGCCCTCGGCTGAATGGGCGGTGCAAGCCCCCACCGCGGCGCCCACCGGCTGGCGTCCGGCCCTCGGGCTCTTCGATCATGAAGGAGGACGCTGATGCGCGTCGCGATCATCGATTACGGATCGGGCAATCTGCGCTCGGCCACCAAGGCTTTCGAACGCGCCGCCGAGGAAGCCGGCATCGAGGCCAAGATCGACCTTACCGACAAGGCGGAAGCCGTCGCGACCGCCGACCGCATCGTGCTGCCGGGCGTCGGCGCCTATGCCGATTGCCGCGCAGGGCTCGATGCCGTTCCCGGCATGCGGGACGCGATCATCGACGTGGTGGAGCATAAGGGCCGCCCCTTCCTGGGCATCTGCGTCGGCATGCAGCTCATGTCCTCCCGAGGCCTCGAGAAGACGACCACGGAGGGTTTCGGCTGGATTGAGGGCGATGTCGTGGAGATGACGCCCAACGACCCGAACCTGAAGATCCCCCAGATTGGCTGGAACACGCTAGACATTCACCACGAGCACCCGCTCTTCGAAGGCATTCCGACTGGGCCGGACGGCCTGCACGCCTATTTCGTGCATTCCTATCATCTTGCGGCGAAACACCGGCACGACGTGATCGCGACAGCCGATTATGGCGGTGCGGTCACCGCCTTCGTGGCGCGCGACAACATCGCGGGCTCGCAGTTCCATCCGGAAAAGAGCCAGGCGCTCGGCCTTGCCCTCATTGCCAATTTCCTGCGCTGGAAGCCTTGAGGCTCGCGCAGCAGAAGGAAGAAACATGATCCTTTTCCCCGCTATCGACCTCAAGGACGGCCAATGCGTTCGCCTGAAGCTCGGCGACATGGAGCAGGCGACCGTCTACAATCCCGATCCTGCCGCGCAGGCCAAGGCCTTCGAAGATCAAGGTTTCGAGTGGCTGCATGTGGTGGACCTCAACGGCGCCTTCGCGGGAACGAGCGTCAACGGGGCGGCCGTCGACGCCATCCTGAAGGCTACCAAAAACCCGGTGCAGCTCGGCGGCGGCATTCGCACGCTCGATCATATCGAAGCCTGGCTTTCGCGTGGGCTTGCCCGCGTCATCCTCGGCACGGTGGCAGTGCGCGATCCGGCGCTGGTCATCGAAGCGTGCAATCGTTTCCCCGGCCAGGTCGCCGTCGGCATCGACGCCAAGGGCGGCAAGGTCGCCGTCGAAGGCTGGGCGGAAGCCTCCGAACTCGGCGTCATCGAACTTGCGAAGAAATTCGAGGGGGCCGGCGTCGCTGCGATCATCTACACCGATATCGACCGGGACGGCATTCTGGCCGGCATCAACTGGGCTTCCACGCTGGAACTCGCGAACGCCGTCTCCATCCCGGTGATCGCGTCGGGCGGGCTTGCCTCGCTCGACGACATCCGCCGCATGCTGGAGCCGGACGCAGCCAAGCTCGAAGGTGCGATTTCCGGCCGCGCGCTCTATGATGGCCGCATCGACCCCGCCGAAGCGCTCTCCCTTATCCGCTCCTCACAAGGACGTGCCGCATGACCCTGAAGGCTCGCGTAATCCCCTGCCTCGATGTCAAGGATGGCCGCGTCGTCAAAGGCGTCAACTTCGTCGACCTCGTTGATGCCGGCGATCCGGTGGAGGCTGCCAAGGCCTATGACGCCGCGGGCGCCGACGAACTCTGCTTCCTCGACATCACCGCCTCGTCCGACAACCGCGAGACGATCTTCGATGTCGTGGCGCGCACGGCCGATCACTGCTTCATGCCGCTGACCGTCGGCGGCGGCGTGCGTTCAATCGCCGACATCCGCAAGCTGCTGCTTGCCGGGGCCGACAAGGTTTCCATCAATTCGGCAGCCGTCAACAACCCGGATTTCGTCGCGGAAGCAGCCGACAAGTTCGGCAACCAGTGCATCGTCGTCTCGATCGATGCAAAGCGCCGGCTGACGCAATCGGTCGGCGGCGACAATCGCAGCGAATGGGAGATCTATACGCATGGCGGCCGTAACGCGACCGGCATCGATGCCGTGGAATTCGCCGAGAGAATGGTCGAACGCGGCGCCGGCGAATTGCTCGTGACTTCCATGGATCGAGACGGCACGAAGATCGGCTACGATCTTGAGCTGACGCGCGCGATCGCCGACAGCGTGCGGGCGCCGGTGATTGCGTCGGGCGGCGTCGGCTCGCTGGACGATCTGGTGGCCGGCGTGAAGCAAGGCCATGCCACGGCGGTGCTCGCCGCTTCGATCTTCCACTTCGGCACCTATTCCGTCGGCGAGGCCAAGCACTATATGGCCCAAAACGGCATCGCGATGCGGCTCGATTGAGAAAGGCCCGGTCATGAGCGGATTTTCCCTCAAGGATCTCGAAAGGATCGTCGGCGAACGCGCGAAAGCCTCGCCACAGGAATCCTGGACGGCGAAGCTCGTTGCCGCGGGGCAGCCGAAGGCCGCCAAGAAGCTCGGCGAGGAGGCGGTGGAGACGGTCATCGCCGCGGTCGCCCAGGGGCGCGAGGAGCTGACCGCCGAAAGCGCCGATCTCCTCTATCATCTTTTAGTCGTCTTGCGCATCGCCGGCATCCCGTTGCAGGATGTCCTCGACGAGCTGGAAAAAAGGACCGGACAGTCCGGCCTTCAGGAAAAGGCTAACCGGCAGACATCATGACGACCGCCACAAAAACTGCCGAGATGCCGGACCCCTCCCCGTCTGCGACCTATTCGCCCTATCATCAGTTCACTTCGGAAGAATGGGCGAAGTTCAGGGCGGATACTCCGCTGACGCTGAAGGCCGACGAGGTCGCCAGGCTTCGCTCGCTCGACGATCCGATCGATCTCGACGAGGTCCGCCGCATCTACCTTTCGCTGTCGCGCCTG
Source organism: Rhizobium moroccans (assembly GCF_057559155.1). Lineage (NCBI taxonomy): Bacteria > Pseudomonadati > Pseudomonadota > Alphaproteobacteria > Hyphomicrobiales > Rhizobiaceae > Rhizobium > Rhizobium moroccans. Next base: position 20,852 of record NZ_JBHFJG010000003.1, read on the forward strand.
CTTTCCTCGCATGTGGAAGCATCGCAACTGCTTTTCCGGCAGCGGAACCGGTTCTTGAGCCTCTCGGATGTCGCCAAGACGCCCTTCATCATCGGTATCGCCGGATCGGTCGCGGTCGGCAAATCCACCACGGCGCGTATCCTGAAGGAACTGCTGGCCCGCTGGCCGTCGAGCCCGAAGGTCGACCTCATCACCACCGACGGTTTCCTCTATCCGAACGCGGTTCTCCAGCGCGAGAACCTGATGGACAGGAAGGGTTTCCCGGAAAGCTACGACATCGGCTCCGTCCTGCGCTTCCTTTCCGCCATCAAGGCCGGCGAGCCGAACGTGAAGGCGCCGCGCTATTCGCACCTCACCTATGACGTGCTGCCGAGCGAGTTCACCCTGGTCGACCGGCCGGATATCCTGATCTTCGAGGGCATCAACGTGCTGCAGGCGCGCGCCTTGCCGGCGGACGGCAAGATCGTGCCGATCGTTTCCGATTTCTTCGATTTCTCGATCTATATCGATGCCGACGAGGCGCTGATCCACAACTGGTATGTCGCCCGCTTCATGAAGCTTCGCGAGACCGCCTTCCGCGATCCCAGTTCCTATTTCAACCGCTATGCGACGATCGACGAGGATGCCGCCCGCGCCGTGGCCGAGGGCCTTTGGGAAAACATCAACCTGAAGAACCTGCGCCAGAACATTCTGCCGACCAGGCCGCGCGCCGATCTCATCCTTCGCAAGGGCAAGAACCACCTGATCGAGACCGTGGCGCTGCGCAAGCTGTAGCCAATCGATAACCAGCTATTTTCAGGGGTTCACGCGTCGCAGCGTGAGATTGATGCGTCCGCCGTTCTTCAGCAGCGTGGAAGTGCCCGGATAGATGCGGTCCACACCGTGGAAGGCGAGCCGCCCTTCGCCGCCGAGAACCACGACATCGCCGCTCGAAAGCCGGAAGGAGCCGGTCGGATCTTTCCGGGAAAGGCCGCCGACCCGGAAGAGGCAGGTATTGCCGAGCGAGACCGAAACCACCGGCGCTTCCAGATCGGTTTCGTCCTTGTCCTGGTGCAGCCCCATTTTCGCGTCGTCGGAATAGAAATTGACGAGGCAGGCCTCCGGCGGCTTCGAATAGCCCGACAGCTCCTCCCACAAATCCAGCAGTTCTCCCGGAATGGGCGGCCAGGGATTTCCGGTGCCCGGATGCGTGGACTGGTAGCGATAGCCTCGCTCCTTGTCGGTCACCCAGCCGAGCGAGCCGCAATTGGTCATCCTGACCGACATGGGCTTGCCGGTGCCGGGCATTTCCGGAACGTAAAGCGGGGCCTCGGCCACCACCCCTCGGACGAGTTCCACCAGATGCTCCTGCGCGGCGCGATCGAGATATCCCGGCAGATGGCGTATGCCGTTCGCAAAGCTTGCCATGGCTCGCTTTCCTTTCAGTCCCTCACAGGCCGGCCACGCATTTTCTTGATCTCGGAACGTCCGGACTTTTCCTTCAGCCGCCGCTCCACCGAGCCCTTCGTCGGCTTGGTTGCCTTGCGTGGCGGCGGAGGCGGCTTTGCCGCTTCGAGGATCAGCTCCTTCAGCCGCTCACGCGCCTCCTCGCGATTGCGTTCCTGACTGCGGGACCGGCTCGCCTCTATCATCAGAACGCCCTCTTTCGACACCCGTTTTCCGGCGAGCTTGATGGCGTTCTGCTTCACCCGGTCCGGCAGCGAAGGCGAATTGGTAATGTCGAAGAAGAGCTGGACGGCGGTCGAGACCTTGTTGACGTTTTGGCCGCCCGGCCCGCCGGCAAGCACGAACTGCTCGGTGAGCTCCCATCCGGCGATGGTGATGCGGCTATTGATGATAAGAGGATTGCTGGCCATTGTTCTATCTCCGGGCGCATCCTTTCCATAAACGGCGGCAAAAGAAAACCGCCGGCCTCTATGGAGACCGGCGGTCGAATGTTCCACGTGAATCCAGTCGCTTATAAGCTATTTACTTATTGGGCGGCCGCGAGCAGCCCCGGGGCGGCGTCCCTTACCTTGCTGTCCACATGATCCTCGAACTTCTCGAAGTTCTTGATGAACATGGAGACGAGCTTTGCCGCCTGCGCGTCATAGGCCGGGCCATCGGACCAGGTCGAGCGCGGGTCGAGAATAGAGACATCCACGCCTTCCACAGAAACCGGAACGGCAAAGCCGAAATTCGGATCGGTGCGGAATTCCGCGTTCTTGAGGCTGCCGGTGAGTGCCGCCGTCAGAAGCGTGCGGGTCGCCTTGATCGGCATGCGGTGGCCGGTGCCGTAGGCGCCGCCCGTCCAGCCGGTGTTGACCAGCCAGCAATCCACGCCATGCCGATCGATGAGATCGCGCAGCAGGTTGCCGTATTCCGCCGGATGGCGCGGCATGAAGGGCGCGCCGAAGCAGGTCGAGAAGGTCGCTTCCGGCTCGGTCACGCCCTTTTCCGTGCCCGCCACCTTGGCGGTGTAACCGGAGAGGAAGTGATACATGGCCTGTTCCGGCGTCAGCCTGGCGATCGGGGGCATCACGCCGAAGGCATCCGCCGTCAGCATGATGATCGTCTTCGGATGTGGCGCCAGGCCCGTTTCCGAAGCATTCGGAATGAAATGCAGCGGATAGGCGCTGCGGGTGTTCTCCGTCAGCGAATTGTCGTTGAAATCCGGCACGCGGTTTTCGTCGAGCACCACGTTTTCCAGCACGGTGCCGAAACGCCGGGTTGCCGCATAGATTTCCGGCTCGGCTTCGGCGGAAAGCTTGATGGCCTTGGCGTAGCAGCCGCCTTCGAAGTTGAAGATGCCGTTTTCGCCCCAGCCGTGCTCGTCGTCGCCGATCAGCGTGCGGGCCGGATCGGCCGAAAGCGTCGTCTTGCCGGTGCCGGACAGGCCGAAGAAGACGGCCGAATCGCCGGCCGGGCCGACATTGGCCGAGCAATGCATGGGCATAACGCCCTTGGCCGGCAGGAGGTAGTTCAGCACCGTGAAGACGGATTTCTTGTTCTCGCCGGCATAGGAGGTGCCGCCGATCAGCACGAGGCCATTCGCCAGGTCGCAGGCGATCACGGTCTCCGAACGGCAGCCGTGACGGGCGGGATCGGCCCGGAAGCTCGGCAGATTGATGATCGTCAGCTTCTGCTGGAAACCCGACAAGGTCTCCCGCTTCGGCCGGATCAGCAGATTGCGGATGAAAAGCGCGTGCCAGGCATATTCCGTGACGACGCGGGTCGGCAGGGCATATTCGGCATCGGCGCCGCCGATCAGGTCCTGGACGAACAGCGTCTTGCCTGCCGCGTGCGCCAGCATGTCCCGGCGCAGCACTTCGAAATGCTCCGGCGAGATGGGCTTGTTGTTGTCCCACCAGATCTGGTTTTCCGTGCTGGAATCGCGGACGACGAACTTGTCCTTCGGCGAGCGGCCGGTGTGTTGGCCGGTCACGGCTCGCAGCGCTCCATCGATAGTGAGTTCGGCTTCGCCGCGGCGCAGAGCCTCTTCATAGAGTTCGACCTCGGAAAAATTGTAATTGACGCGGGATGCGTCGCCGAGACCGAGTGCCGCCAGACCGTTTGACGGGTTGTGAAGTCCTAACTCCTCCATACGCGCCTTCCTTTATTTTGCCGTTGGATAACGGGGAAAGTAGTGGGAGTTTAAAGAAAGGGCAAGAGTCCATTCAAAATAATGCAATGATATCAAATAATTAATCGATTTAAAAAATTTTATTTCCATTTAAATCGGTTTAAGCGATATTTTGGTTTTGCTGCTGAAAACTTGTCGGACAGCCTGAAAAGCCTGCGACCGTAAGCCGCCCCTTTATCTTTGCCACAATTTGTTCCACCTTTATACTCACAAGGCGCATCGGCGGGTTGCCACCGGCGGGGGTGATTCAGGAGACGCGCAATAATGGTGACGGAGACGGAGAGCATGCAGACAATCGCGCTCGTTGACGACGACCGCAACATTCTAACCTCGGTGTCGATCGCGCTCGAGGCAGAAGGTTACAAGGTCGAAACTTACACGGACGGCGCTTCCGCGCTCGATGGCCTGATCGCCCGTCCACCGCAATTGGCGATATTCGACATCAAGATGCCGCGCATGGACGGCATGGAGCTTCTGCGGCGACTTCGCCAGAAGTCCGACGTTCCGGTGATCTTCCTCACCTCCAAGGATGAGGAGATTGACGAGCTGTTCGGGCTGAAGATGGGTGCCGACGACTTCATCACCAAACCTTTCTCCCAGCGCCTGCTGGTCGAACGGGTGAAGGCGATCCTGAGGCGCGCCAGCAATCGCGAAGCCCTGGTTGGCTCCGGCGCAAAGCCGGCGGCCGACCAGCAGCAGCAGTCGCGCACGCTCGAGCGCGGCCAGCTCCTCATGGACCAGGAGCGCCATACATGCACCTGGAAGGGCGAGCCGGTAACGCTTACGGTCACCGAATTCCTCATCCTGCATTCGCTTGCCCAGCGTCCCGGCGTGGTGAAAAGCCGTGACGCGCTGATGGATGCTGCCTATGATGAGCAGGTCTACGTCGACGACCGCACCATCGACAGCCACATCAAGCGGCTGCGCAAGAAATTCAAGATGGTCGACGGCGACTTCGACATGATCGAGACGCTCTATGGCGTGGGTTACCGCTTCCGCGAGGCCGCCTGAGATCAGGCACCTTGCGAAAGCTTAACTTGAGGCCGCGCCCGGATCGGCATAGAGCGTTCCCTCGACCGGATGGAACGGTCCGATCGGCTAGGCCTGCGGGCGGGCCGATCATCCGACCGGACCATTCTGTTCGGCCTTGAACCGCCCCAGGGGCTCGGCGGAAGGACTGCAGGTGGCAGATCAGCTGCTCGACAGAGACATCGTGGGAACGACCGAAACCGAGACGCGGCGCGTGCCGCGGCGGCTTTGGTCGCATCCTTTCACGCTGATACGCCGGGTTTTCGGCCACGCGGTGTTCTCGAGCCTCACCCGCCGCATCCTGTTCTTCAACATCGCCGCCACCGTCGTCCTGGTGGGCGGCATCCTCTACCTCAACCAGTTCCGCGAGGGCCTGATCGATGCACGGGTCGAGAGCCTGCTGACCCAAGGCGAAATCATCGCCGGCGCGATCTCGGCATCGGCATCGGTTGATACGAACTCGATCACCATCGATCCGGAAAAACTGCTCGAACTGCAGGCAGGCCAGAGCATCACCCCGGTGCCGAACGACGAGGATCTCGACTTCCCGATCGATCCGGAACGCGTGGCCCCGGTGCTGCGCCGCCTGATCTCGCCGACAAGGACCCGCGCGCGCCTCTTCGATGCCGATGCCAATCTGCTGCTCGATTCCCGGCATCTCTATTCGCGCGGCCAAGTGCTCCGCTTTGATCTGCCGCCGGTGGAGAACGAATCCACGAGCTGGAGCGACTGGTTCGCGAGCCTCTTCAACAGGCTGCTGCAGCCCGGCAATCTGCCCTCCTACAAGGAGGCGCCGGGCGGCGACGGCTCGATCTATCCGGAAGTGATGAACGCGCTGACCGGCGTGCGCGGCGCGGTCGTGCGCGTCACCGACCGCGGCGAGCTGATCGTCTCGGTCGCCGTTCCCGTCCAGCGATTCAGGGCGGTCCTCGGCGTCCTCCTGCTCTCCACCCAGGCGGGCGACATCGACAAGATCGTGCATGCCGAACGTCTTGCCATCATGCGCGTCTTCGGGGTGGCCACTCTCGTCAACATCCTGCTTTCGCTCCTGCTTTCGTCGACGATCGCCAATCCGCTGCGCCGTCTTTCGGCTGCCGCCATCCGCGTCCGCCGTGGCGCCAAGCAGCGCGAGGAAATCCCCGACTTCGCCTATCGCCAGGATGAGATCGGCAATCTTTCCATCGCGCTTCGCGAAATGACGACGGCGCTCTACGACCGCATCGATGCGATCGAGAGCTTCGCCGCCGATGTCAGCCATGAGCTTAAGAACCCGCTGACTTCGCTCCGCAGCGCGGTCGAGACGCTGCCGCTTGCCAAGACAGAGGAATCCAAGCAACGGCTCACCGAGATCATCTTCCACGACGTACGCCGTCTCGACCGCCTCATCAGCGACATTTCCGACGCCTCCCGGCTCGATGCGGAGCTCGCCCGTTCTGATTCCACCCCGGTCGACATGGAAAGCCTGCTCAACAACCTGGTTGACATTTCGCGGCAGATCCGCACCGACCGGAAACCGGTCGAGATCGACCTGTCGATCGACAGCAAGGCCGGCAACAAAGCCGCCTTCGTCGTCAACGGACACGATCTGAGGCTGGGCCAGATCACAACCAATCTCATCGAGAACGCCCGCTCCTTCGTACCGGAAAAGGGCGGCCGGATCACAATCCGCCTTTCCCATGGCAAGGGCAAGGTGACCGTCACCATGGAGGACAACGGTCCCGGCATCCAGGCCGAGGATATCGACCGCATCTTCGAGCGCTTCTATACCGACCGTCCGGAAGGAGAAAGTTTCGGGCAGAATTCCGGCCTCGGCCTCTCCATCAGCCGGCAGATCGCCGAGGCACATGGCGGCACGCTGAGGGCCGAGAACATTCAGGACCCCAAGACGGGAGCAACGGTCGGCGCCCGCTTCATCCTGTCGCTGCCGGCCGGCGAGCCCTCATGACGCCCACGCCGGTCAATATTCATGCGACCGCTATCGTGATCGGCGAAAGCGGTATCGTCTTCGCCGGCCCATCGGGCAGCGGCAAATCCCTGACCGCCCTCACCTGCATGGCGGCCGCCCGCAGGCAGGGCCTCTTTTCCGCGCTGGTGGCCGATGACCGCGTTCTCGTTTCGCGCGAGGGCGACCGGCTGATCGCCTCCTGCCCCGCCTCGATCGCCGGTCTCATCGAGATACGCGGCAGCGGCATCACGCGCATCGAAAGCGTCCCCTCGGCTACGCTTCATCTTGCCGTCTCGCTCGTCTCTCTGCCGGAAGCAGAACGCCTGCCGCCGGAAAACGAGGTTTTTTCCATCCCCGGCGCGGGCACGCTGCCGCTCCTCAGAATCTGGTGGAACGCACCGGATCCACTTGCCGTTCTGGCCGCCTTCGCTCCCCGTTTCGGCCTGGAAATACCTTTTTGAGCTTTCCACCCGCAGATTTTTGACTTGCACTTCATTTCTACTTGGCGAAGATGCCTTCCCACCGCTGGACGGCCTTGTTGCGATGCGATATGGGCCGCGAGTTCTGTAGCAGGGGGCAGTTTTCATGATCGGACTTGTGCTTGTCACACATGGCAAGCTGGCTGAGGAGTTTCGTCATGCGGTGGAGCATGTCGTAGGTCCACAGAAGTTTATCGAGACAGTATCGATCGGCCCTGAAGACGACATGGACCAGCGGCGTCAGGACATCGTGGATGCGGTCGCCCGCGCCGATGACGGTCACGGCGTGATCATCCTCACCGACATGTTCGGCGGAACCCCGTCCAATCTTTCCATTTCCGTCATGGACAGCGGCAAGACGGAAGTGATCGCCGGCGTCAACCTTCCCATGCTGATCAAGCTCGCCGGCGTGCGCAGCGACAACAACATGGAAAGAGCGCTGGTCGAGGCCTCCGATGCGGGCCGCAAATACATCAACGTCGCCAGCCGCGTGCTCAGCGGGAAATGAGAACAGCCACCTCCATGCCGCCCCTTTCCCGCGAACTCCTGATCGTCAACAAACGCGGGCTGCATGCGCGCGCTTCCGCGAAATTCGTGCAGATGGTCGAGAGCTTCGACGCCGAGATAACCGTCTCGAAAGACGGCACCACCGTCGGCGGGACCTCCATCATGGGCCTGATGATGCTGGCGGCCAGCCCCGGCTGCAGCGTAGAGGTGAGCGCCAGCGGCCGCCAGGCCGAAGAAGCGCTCGACGCGCTCGAGCGGCTGGTTGCCGACAAGTTCGGCGAGGAAGCCTGACCTTCCCGAATAGCTCCACTCTCGGGACATAAAGACATAAAGACTTCTTTATGTCCCGTTGCCTCCAGCGACGAAGCCTGATACATCCCGATGCCAGCACCCGCCCTCTCCCGAGGCGGGCGAAGTCCTGTCGCGTGCCGCGACTTTCGCCGGCGCGTGGCCAATCTGAGCTGGAGAGCTTCATGAGCACTGACAAGGATTACATCGTCGCCGATATCGGTCTTGCCGCTTTCGGCCGCAAGGAACTCGATATTGCCGAAACGGAAATGCCGGGCCTGATGTCCTGCCGCGCCGAATTCGGTGAACAGAAGCCGCTGAAGGGCGCCCGCATTTCCGGCTCGCTGCACATGACGATCCAGACCGGCGTGCTGATCGAGACGCTGACGGCGCTCGGCGCCGAGGTCCGCTGGGCCTCCTGCAACATCTTCTCCACCCAGGATCATGCCGCAGCCGCGATCGCCGCCGCCGGCATTCCGGTCTTCGCCGTCAAGGGCGAGTCGCTCGAGGAATACTGGCAGTACACCGACAAGATCTTCCAGTGGACCGATGGCGGCCTCTCCAACATGATCCTCGACGACGGCGGTGACGCCACCATGTACATCCTGCTCGGCGCCCGCGCCGAAGCGGGCGAGGACGTGCTTTCCAATCCGGGCTCGGAAGAAGAGGAAATCCTCTTCGCGCAGATCAAGAAGCGCCTCCAGGCATCGCCGGGCTGGTTCACCAAACAGCGCGATGCCATCAAGGGCGTCACGGAAGAAACCACCACGGGCGTTCACCGCCTCTATGAGCTCTCCAAGAAGGGCCTGCTGCCTTTCCCGGCGATCAACGTCAACGACTCGGTCACCAAGTCCAAGTTCGACAACAAGTACGGCTGCAAGGAATCGCTGGTCGACGGCATCCGCCGCGGCACGGACGTGATGATGGCCGGCAAGGTCGCGGTCGTCTGCGGCTATGGCGACGTCGGCAAGGGTTCCGCCGCATCGCTCGCCGGCGCCGGCGCACGCGTCAAGATCACCGAAGCCGATCCGATCTGCGCGCTGCAGGCCGCCATGGATGGCTTCGAAGTCGTCCTGCTCGAGGACGTCGTCTCGACCGCCGATATCTTCATCACCACCACCGGCAACAAGGACGTCATCCGCATCGACCACATGCGCGCCATGAAGGACATGGCGATCGTCGGCAACATCGGCCACTTCGACAACGAGATCCAGGTCGCCGCTCTCCGGAACCTCAAGTGGACCAACGTCAAGCCGCAGGTCGATATGATCGAGTTCCCGAAGGGCAACCGCATCATCCTGCTTTCGGAAGGCCGGCTGCTCAACCTCGGCAACGCCACCGGCCACCCTTCCTTCGTCATGTCGGCCTCGTTCACCAACCAGACGCTGGCGCAGATCGAGCTCTTCACAAAGCAGGGCCAGTACAAGAACGAGGTCTATATCCTGCCCAAACAGCTCGATGAGAAGGTCGCCCGGCTGCATCTCGACAAGCTCGGCGTGAAGCTGACGGAACTCTCCGAGGAACAGGCCGCCTATATCGGCGTCTCGCCCAAGGGCCCGTTCAAGCCGGAACACTACAGGTACTGATACCTACCCATCCAATCCACAAGATATGGTAGCCGCGGCCCTTGACAAAAGCCGCGGCTTCTTTTTTGAGGCTGTCCCTTCCCGGCGATTCCCCAAGAAGGTATTGTTTTAACGATTGATTCGCACCGGCTCGAGGCAAGGTGCGGAATGGTATGTCTTGTCGATGAGCGGCAACTAGACGGAGACAGACCGGGTATGTCGGTAAAGGAAGAGTGCCTGTCCAGGCAGGCCGATCGTCATGACGTCGGCGCAAGAACGCCAGGCGTATGGCGCTGCCGCGGATTTTTCCGCGGCGATCTGGTCAGCAGGAAACTGGGCAAGCTGGCGCGCTTCTGCAGCGTGCTGCTCGGCGGTGCGTCGCTATCGGTGCTCGCCGGAACGGCCGCCGCTCAAGAAGCCGGTGCCGCGGGCTCACGGCTTTTCTCCTCGATGGAAGTCATCGTCTCCTCCGTGGCGCTCGGCGCGCTCGGTGCCGTTCTTCTCTCGGCCGTCTGGCTGGTCCGCCAGCGCGGCAATATGGAAGCCGAAAGCCAGGAGATGCGCAGCGCCCTTTCGGACGCGCAGCAGCGGATCTCGAAATATGAGGCGCTGATCGCCGACAAGAACCGGCGCATCGTGGTGTGGGACGGCCCCGGCTCCCGCCCGGAATTCCTGGGCCAGCTTCCGGCCGAAACCGGCGCGCCCGCGCAGGATCCGGATTTTCTCGCCTTCGGACGCTGGCTTCGCGCCACGTCGGCGGGCGAGCTCGAAAAGGCGATCGACCAGCTTCGCAGCGGCGCCCGCAGCTTCGACATGGTGGTGGAGACCCAGCGGGACGAAATTCTCGAGGTGCAGGGCCGGGTTTCCGGAAGCAAGGCCTTCGTTCGGTTCATCGCGCTCAACAATCTGCGCGCCGAACTCGCCGAGTTGAAGATCGAGCGGGAGAGGCTCACCGGTTCCATCGCGCTCTTCCAGTCCCTGCTCGATGCGATCGAGCAGCCGGTCTGGCGCCGCGATGTCGAGGGTCGGATCACCTGGGTGAACCAGGCCTATGGAGAGGCGGTCGAAGCCGGCAGCCCGGCCCAGGCAGTCGAAGAGACGCGGGAACTGCTCGGCACCATCACCCGCGAAAAGATCCGCGCGACGGCCACCGTCACGTCTCCCTTCCACGAGCGGCTTTCGACGGTCGTGCACGGCAACCGCAGCGTTTTCGAGGTCGTCGACGTGGTGGCGCCCACCGGGTCGGCCGGCATGGCGATCGACGTCTCCGAGGCGGAAGCCGTGCGGGAAGAGCTGAAACGGACACTGCGCAGCCATGCCGAAACGCTTGATCATCTGGCGACGCCCGTTGCCATCTTCGATCGCGACAGGCGGCTGCAATTCTATAACCAGGCCTTCGCGCAGCTCTGGGGCCTGAGCCTGCCCTTCCTCGAATCCCGCCCGGACAACAGCGAGCTCCTCGACAAGCTGCGCAGCGACAGCAAGCTGCCGGAGCAGTTGAGCTGGCGGAGCTGGAAGGAGTCGGCGCTCTCCGTCTACCAGTCCACCGAAACGCAAACCAATCTGTGGCACCTGCCGAACGGCCAGACGCTGCGCGTGATCGCCACGGCCCATCCGCAGGGCGGAGCCACCTGGGTTTTCGAGAACCTGACGGAGCAGGTCGATCTGGAGACCCGCTACAACACGCTCGTGAAGGTCCAGGGCGAGACGATCGACCACCTTGCCGAAGCGGTCGCGGTATTCGGGCCGGACGGACGCATGCGGCTTTCCAATCCCGCCTTCCGGGCGCTATGGGGCATCACCGCGGAAGAAGCCAAACCCGGCACGCATATCCGCGACATCGACGCAGCCTGCGCCGCCTCCTATGACAAGCCGGACGGCTGGCGCCGGTTCGGCCAGATGCTGACCAATTTCGACGACGAACGTCCCTCGCTGCAGGGAACGCTGGAGCTCTATTCCGGCCTGATCCTCGATTATGCGGTGACGCCGCTGCCGAACGCACAGACCATGTTCACGTTCGTCGACATGACGGCGAGCGCGCGGGCCGAACGGGCGCTCAAGGAGAAGAACGAGGCGCTGCGCAGGGCCGACGAGATCAAGAACGATTTCGTCCAGCACGTTTCCTACGAGCTGCGTTCGCCGCTCACCAACATCATCGGCTTCACCGATCTCTTGAAGACGCCGGGCCTCGGGCCGCTCAACGAGCGGCAGGCCGAATATGTCGACCATATCTCGACCTCGTCCTCCGTGCTGCTGACGATCGTCAACGACATCCTGGATCTCGCCACCCTCGATGCCGGCATCATGCAGCTGCATTACTCGGAAGCGAGCATAGACGATCTGCTGGACGACGTGGCCATGCAGATCGCCGACCGCCTGCAGGAAAACAGCGTGACGCTGGCGATCACCGCGCCGGCCGGTCTCGGGACCGTCGTCGCCGACCAGCAGCGGCTGAAGCAGATTCTTCTCAAGCTTCTGACCAATGCCGCCAATTTCGCGCCCGAGGGCTCCGAGATAGCGCTTACCTGCTGGAAAGAGAGCGGCGACGTATACTTCTCCGTCTCCGATCGGGGACCGGGCATTCCGCAGGATATGCTGAAGACGGTCTTCGACCGCTTCTCCTCCAGCGCGAAGGGCGGCAAGCGCAGCGGCGCGGGCCTCGGCCTTTCCATCGTCGAGAGCTTCGTCACCCTGCACAAGGGCGAAGTCTCGATCGACAGCCGTCCCGGCCAGGGCACGACCGTGACCTGCCGGATACCGAGCGGCACCACATTCCATTCCGTCGCCGCCGAATGAACGGCCGGACCGTCATCACCCTGGATCTTCCCGGCGAAGCCGAAACCATGCGGCTCGGCGAGGACCTGGCCCTTGCCCTGAAGGTCGGGGATTGTCTCGCGCTTTCCGGCGATCTCGGCGCCGGCAAATCGACACTTGCGAGAGCGCTGCTGCGAGCCCTTGCCGATGATGACGATCTGGAAGTGCCGAGCCCGACCTTCACGCTGGTCCAGAGTTACGACCTGAGAATTCCCGTCGCGCATTTCGATCTCTACCGGCTTGGGGACGCTTCCGAGCTCGACGAACTCGGCTTCGACGAGGCGCTTTCGAACGGCATCTGCATCGTCGAATGGCCGGAGATCGCCGAAGACCTGTTGCCCGACAGCCGCATCACGCTGAAACTGGAGCACCGCGGCTCCGGCCGTGTCGCCACCATCACCGCGCCGGAAGAGCGGATGAAGCGCATCCGCCGCGTGCTGACGATCCGCGACGCGCTCAACGGCTGGGGCTATGCCGGCGCCCGTCGCCGGTATCTCACCGGCGACGCTTCCGTACGCGCCTACGAGACGCTGAGGACGGCAGACGGCAGAGACTTCATCCTGATGGATTGGCCTCGCCAGCCGGAAGGTCCTCCCGTGCTCGACGGAAAGCCCTATCCCAAGGTGGCGCACATCGCCGAGGATGCCTACCCCTTCGTGGCGATCGCCGGCTATCTGCGGGAAATCGGGCTTGCGGCACCGCAGGTTTTCAACGCCGACTATGAGCAGGGCATTCTCGTCATCGAGGATCTCGGCCGCGAGGGCGTCCTCCACGAGACCGGCCGGCCGATCTCGGATCGCTACCGCGAAAGCGTCGCCTGCCTCGCTTTTCTGCATGGTCATCAGGTGAGCCAGGACATTCCGGTCACCGATACCCATGTTCACCACATCCCGGATTTCGATCCGACGGCGATGAAGATGGAGGCCCGGCTTCTCCTCGACTGGCATCTGCCCTGGAAGCGCGGCGCACAGCCGAGCGAGGAGGAGCGGCAGGATTATCTTGCGATCTGGGACGGGCTGATCCACGAACTGGAAGGCTCGGAAAGAAACCTTCTTCTTCGCGATTTCCATTCCCCGAACATCATCTGGCGCCCGCACGAATCCGGCGTGCGCCGAATCGGCATCATCGATTTCCAGGATGCGATGATCGGTCCGACGGCCTATGACCTCGCCGCGATCGTGCAGGATGCGCGGGTCGATATCCCGGAACCTCTCGCCGAGCAGATGATGGTGGACTATGTGACGCTGCGCCGCTCGCTTAGCTCTCCCTCGAGCCCCTTCGACGAACCGGCCTTCCTGAAGGCATTTTCGATCATGGCGGCACAGCGCAATTGCAAGCTTGCCGGCCTGTGGGTAAGGCTGAAGGAGCGTGACGGCAAGCCCGGCTACATGAAGCATATGCCGCGCACGCTTCGCTATCTTGCGGCCGCGCTCCGGCACGAAGCGCTCGCCCCCTTGCGCGATTGGTGCCATAAGGCTGGAATAGACCTGCCCGAATCATAGAATACGGTTCCACATGACCATCACACAGGCCATGGTGCTCGCCGCGGGGCTCGGCACCCGCATGCGCCCGATCACCGATACGATGCCGAAGCCGCTGGTGCCGGTCGCCGGCAGGCCGATGATCGACTACGCGCTGGATGTGCTGGCCGATGCGGGCGTCACCCGCGCCGCAGTCAATGTGCATCACTTCGCCGAGCGGATGGAGGCGCATCTCAGGGCCTATCCCCGCATGGATATCCTGGTCTCTGACGAGCGCGGCCGTCTCATGAATTCCGGCGGCGGGCTTGCAAAGGGCCTGCGGCTGCTGGAGCCGGGCCTGCTTTATGTGATGAATGCCGATCTCTTCTGGGTCGGTGAAATACCGGGCAGGAAGACCAATCTGCAGCGGCTTGCGGAATTCTTCGACCCGGCAACCATGGACATGGCGCTTCTCTGCGTACCGCTCGAACGCACCACCGGCCATAACGGCAAGAAGGATTTCCAGCTCGATCCGGACGGCAGACTTTCCCGTTACCGGGAAGGCGGCGACAATCCGGTCGTCTATGCAGGCGCGATTGTGATGCATTCCTCGCTTTTCGACGATGCGCCGGAGGATGCCTTCAATCTCAACATCTATTTCGACCGCGCGATCGTGAACGGCCGGCTCCACGGCCTCGTCATGGAAGGGCACTGGATTACCGTCGGCACCCCCGAGGCGCTCCCGCAAGCGGAGGCGGTGATCGCCCGGCTGCCGGTGGAGGTTTAAGCCTTGGGCGCGGCCCGACAGAAGCGGGTTCTGACCATCCCGCCGGCTGCGCCCTTTCTCAAGACGGTGGCCGCCGCGCTGCTTGCCGGGCGCCTCACGGATGGTTTCCGCTACGATCCGGGCGATCCGCTTTCGCTGGCGGGCATTACCATATTCGTGCCGACCCGCCGCGCAGCCCGCGTGCTACGCTCCGAATTCGTCGATCTCCTCGGCGGCCGCTCCGCGATCCTGCCGATCATCCGGCCGCTCGGCGAAACGGATGACGACAGCGGCTTTTTCGATCTCGTCGCGCCGGAGGAGATGGACCTCGCATTGCCGATTGGCGGCACGGCGCGGCTTCTCGAGCTCGGCCGGCTGATCCTTGCCTGGCGAAACCAGCTCCCGAAAGCCGTGGTCGACGTGCATCAGCAATCGCCGCTGATCGCACCGGCAAGCCCGGCGGACGCCATCTGGCTTGCCCGCGCGCTTGCCGAGCTCATCGATTCCATCGAGACCGAGGAGCGCGACTGGGCGGACCTCAAGAAACTCGACACGGGCGAACACGCCCTCTGGTGGCAGCTGACCGCCGAGTTCCTGTCGATCGCCAGCGCCTTCTGGCCGATGCGGTTGGAGGAGCTGCGCCGTTCCTCTCCCGCAAGGCATCGAGCGGCGCTCTTGAAGGGCGAGACCAGGCGCATCTCGGAGCGTGGCCCCGAGGGCCCGGTGATCGTCGCCGGCTCGACCGGATCGGTTCCGGCGGCGGCCGAACTGATTTCCGCGATCGCCGCGCTGCCGAACGGTGCCGTGATCCTGCCCGGCCTCGACCTTGCCATGTCCGACGAGGAATGGTCGATGATCGGCGAGGACCGGAGCGACGGCAGGGCCGATCCCACGGGCCGCAGCCATCCGCAATTCGGGCTTTCGCGCCTGCTCAAGAAGATGCAGGTGGAGCGCGGCGAGGTCGAGACGCTGGGCGAGGTTTCCGCCGCGCTCGATTTCCGGGCCGCCGCACTTTCGCGGGCAATGGCGCCGGCAAAAGCGACCGATCGGTGGAGCGAGTGGCGGAACGAGGCCGATCCCGGCCTGCTCGAACGTGCTTTCGCGGAGGTTTCGCTGATCGAAGCGGCCAACGAGCGCGAGGAAGCCGTCGCAATCGCGATCGCGCTGAGGCTGGCGCTCGAACAGCCGGGCAGGAACGGCGACTTCTCCCAAGCCTCCCTCATCACGCCGGACCGGGCGCTTGCCCGCCGCGTCACCGCCGAGCTTTCCCGGTTCGGCATCATCGCCGACGATTCGGCCGGCACCCCGCTTTCCGGCACGCCGCAGGGCACGCTGACCCAGCTCGTGCTGGAAGCAGCGCTCAGACCCGGCGACCCGGTGGCGATCGCCGCCCTCCTCAAGCATCCGCTGCTCAGGCTCGGCCTCGATGCCCGCCTCGTTCGGGAAGCCGCCGAAGCGCTGGAGCTTCTGGGCCTGCGCGGCGGCACCGGAGAGCTCGACATCTCGGCGCTGGAACCGGTCCTCGAAGAACAATTGGCGCGTCAGGCCGAGGACGGCCGTACCCCGCGCTGGCGGCTGTCGCTGCCGGAAGGATCGGCGGACAGGGCGCGGGATCTCGCCAAACGCCTTTCGACTGCCGTCGAGCCGCTCGCCTCGGCCTTTGCCCGGCGCTGGCCGGATGGGCTCGGCCTCACCAACAGGCTCGCGCTTGCCGATTGGGCGGCAAGAACCGGCCGCGTGCTGGAAGCACTTGCGGTGGACGAGCGCGGCGACCTCTCTCCCCTCTGGTCGGGAGAAGCGGGGGAGCGGCTCTCCGCGCTGTTTGCGGAGGTCATCGAGACCGAGGGCCAGATGGAGGCGGACGGTCCGCAATGGATCGATATCGTCATGGCGTTGACGACCGGCGAGGCGGTCAAGCCCCGTTCGCTCGCCCATCCGCGCGTTTTCATCTTCGGCACGCTGGAAGCACGGCTGCAAAGCGTCGATACAATGATCCTCGGCGGGCTGAACGAAGGTTCCTGGCCCGGCCAGACGATCAACAATCCCTTCCTCTCCCGCACCATGAAGACGGAAATGGGTCTCGAGCCGCCGGAACGGCGGATCGGCCAGCTCGCCCATGATTTCGCGATGGCGAGCGGTACAAGGCATCTCATCTATTCCCGCTCGCTCAGGCAGGGCTCGACGCCGACCGTTGCTTCACGCTGGCTGCAGAGGCTTCTGGCGCTCGGTGGCGAAGAGTTCGCCAGGGCGCTGAAGGCGCGCGGCGACCTTTACCGGGAATGGGCAACGGCGATCGATGCCGGCGAGAACCAGCCTCCTGCGAGGCGTCCGGCGCCACGGCCGCCGGCCGGGCTGCAGCCGAAGAAATACTCCTTCAGCGAAGTAGGCCGGCTCAGGCGCGATCCCTATTCCATCTATGCCAGGCGCATCCTGAAGCTCGACCCGCTCGACCCCTTCAATCGCGATCCCGGTGCATCCGAGCGCGGCACGCTCTATCACGCGATCATCGACCGCTATACGCGGGAAGGTCACGTTCCCGGTTCGCCAGCCTCGCGGGAGGCGATGGCGAGGATCATCGCGGAACTCTTCGACGCAGAGCAGCTTGCGCCGCATATCGACCGTGTCTGGCGGCCGCGCTTTGCCGCCGTCGCGGAGGAATTCCTCCGCTGGGAGGCTGGGCGCGCGCCGGATATCCGCCGGACCTACACGGAGGTGGCGGCCGGCTGGGAAATCGAAGCGGCCGGCATACGGCTCACCGGCATCGCGGACCGGATCGACATCAAGGGTTCCGGACTTGCCGACATCGTCGACTACAAGACCGGCTCCAGCCCCTCGGCTCCCCAAGCTCGTTCGCTCCTCGATCCGCAGCTCGCGCTGGAGGCCGCGGCCCTGATGGCCGGCGGCTTCCGGGAACTCGGCGCCCAGCGGCCCGACGACCTGCTTTACGTCCGGCTCAAGCCGGGAGATCGCTTTAAGCTCGACAAGGTGAACAACGAGGGAGCCAAGACGAATCCCAAATCCGCAATGGAACTTGCCCAGGAATCCGTCGATCAGCTCACCCGCTTCGTCACCACGCTTCAAACCGGAGAGAAGGGCTTCGCCTCCCGCCTTATCCCGGTGAAGCAGGGCGATTTCGGCGGCGAATACGATCATCTCGCCCGCGTGGCGGAATGGTCCACCGCCGACGATGAGGAGGCCGAAGCGGATGAATAACATGCATCCGGAAGACGACGATCCCGGCAAATGGATCGACTGGACGACGGTGCAGCAATCGCTCGCCTCCGATCCGGTGAGCTCCGCCTGGGTTTCGGCCAATGCGGGTTCCGGCAAGACGCATGTGCTCACGCAACGAGTCATCCGGCTTCTGCTGTCCGGCTGCCGTCCTTCCTCCATCCTCTGCCTCACCTACACGAAGGCCGCGGCCTCGGAAATGTCGAACCGCGTGTTCCAACGGCTTGCCGAATGGGCAGTTCTTTCCGATGAGGAGCTGCGCCGAAGGATCGCCGCCATCGAAGGTCATGAGCCGGATTCGCTGAAACTTGCGGAAGCGCGCCGCCTGTTCGCCAAGGCGCTGGAAACGCCGGGCGGACTGAAGATCCAGACCATCCACGCCTTCTGCGAGGCGCTGCTGCACCAGTTTCCGTTGGAGGCTAATGTCGCGGGCCACTTTTCCGTACTCGACGACCGGGCGGCATCCGCCCTGCTCGCCGAAGCCCGGCGGTCTCTGTTGACCGCCACTTCGGCGGAGGATGACCCCGATCTCGCCGAAGCCTTCGCGCATGTGCTCGATCTCGGCGACGAGTTCGGCCTGGAGACCCTGCTCAGCGATATCATCTCCAACCGGAGCGCCATCCAGCGGTTCATAGCCTATGCGGAGCGGCATGGCGGCGTGGAGGCTGAACTCCGGCGCGCCTTCGGGCTCGCAGCCGGCGAGACGGAGGAGACGATCGCAGCCGGTTACTGGCCGCTCCCCAGCCTCTTCGGAGCCACGCTCGACCTCTATCTCGTGCTTGCCGACCAGAATGGCGGGCAGAGGGTCACCGAGGTCGCCTACGGCTTGCGGATGGTCGCGAGGGAGGCGGATGCCTTCAAGCGGGCGCAATATCTGGAACAGATATTCCTGACCAGGGAGGGCAAGCCGAAGGCGGATTCCATGCTGATCGCCAAGGCGATCACGAATGCCGCGCCCGATCTTGCCGAAGCGGTAGCCGCCGCCCGCGCGCATGTTGCCGCCTCCCGCGAGCGGCTTCGCCTGCTGCGGATGTTTTCCGCCACCAGGGCGGCGCTGGTCCTGGCGGAGCGGCTGAACGGCGATTACGAGGATCTCAAGAAGCAGCGCAGCCTGCTCGATTTCGAGGACCTGATCGCCCGAACCGCCGAACTCCTGACTCGCGAAGGGGTCGGCGCCTGGGTGCATTACAAGCTCGACCAGGGTATCGACCATATCCTCGTCGACGAGGCTCAGGATACGAGCCCGGTACAGTGGACGGTCATCAAATCGCTCGCCGAGGATTTCTATTCGGGCAACAGTTCCCGCGAGGCGCGCCGCACCATCTTCGCCGTCGGCGACGAGAAGCAGTCGATCTATTCCTTTCAGGGCGCGCGGCCGGAGCGTTTCGCCGAAGAGCGCAGCGAAACGGAAAAGCGGGTGCGCGCCAGCGGCCAAAGCTTCAATCCGGTGCGGCTGCCGCTTTCCTTCCGGTCCACCGCCAACGTGCTCGCAGCCGTCGATCAGGTGTTTTCTCTTGCCGAGAACGCAAGGGGCTTGAGCGCTACCGGAGAACCGGTGCAGCATCGCTCGAACCGCATCGGCCATCCCGGTACCGTCGATCTTTGGAACATGGTGGCTCCGGAAGTTTCCGAAACGGACGAGGACTGGACCGCTCCCTTCGATGCGACGCCCGACAAGGCGCCCTCCGCGATCCTGGCCGCCCGCATCGCCCATGCGATCGGCGAAATGATCGGCAAGGAAACCATCATCGAAAAGGGCGCCGAACGGCCGATCGAGCCGGGCGACATTCTCGTTCTGGTGCGTAAGCGCGACGCCTTCGTCAACGCACTCACCCGAGCACTGAAGCGCCGCGACAATATCCCCGTTGCCGGCGCCGACCGCCTGCGGCTGACCAGCCATATCGCTGTGCAGGACCTGCTCGCCCTCGGACGTTTCCTGGTGCTGCCGCAGGACGACCTTTCGCTCGCCGCCCTTTTGAAGAGCCCGCTCTTCAACCTTTCGGAAGAAGACGTCTTTGAAGTCGCGGCACTTCGGCCGGAAAGTTCGAGCGCCTGGAACCAGCTCCTCGCCCTTTCCGAGGAACAGCCGCTGCGCTTCCGGGATGCCGCGGAACGGCTGAGCCATCTTTTCGACCTGTCGCGGCAGCTCAGTCCGCATGATCTCTTTGCCCGGATTCTGGGGCCCCTCGGAGGCCGCCGAAAGTTCCTCGGCCGGCTCGGGACCGAGGCCGGCGACATTCTCGACGAGTTTCTGACCTTCGCGCTCGACCATGAGACCAAGGGCCTGCCCGGCCTGCAAAGCTTCGTGGCTACACTCGAAATCGAGTCACCGGAAATCAAGCGCGAGCAGGATAGCGGCCGCAACGAGGTGCGGATCATGACCGTTCATGCCTCCAAGGGTCTGGAAGCGCCGGTGGTGTTCCTGGTCGATGGCGGGTCCAAGGCCTTCATCTCCTCGCATGTGCCGAAATTCCGCCTGCTCAGGATCGACGGCGAGGAAGTGCCTGCCTGGGTTCCGGGAAAGATGCTTTCCAATCCCTTCACGGTGGCGGATGACGAGCGGATCAGGACCGCCACGGAAGAAGAATATCGCCGGCTGCTCTATGTCGGCATGACGCGGGCGGCCGACCGGCTGATCGTCTGCGGCTATCGCGGCGCCCGCGAAAATCCCGATACCTGGCATTCGATGATCGCTTCGGCGCTGGCCGCCCATGAGAGCCATTGCTCCCCCGCCACCTTCACCGGGCCGGATGGTGAATGGGAGGGTCTGCGCTGGCGATTGCCGGCCGTTGCCGGCCGTATCGCGCAGGGAAGAGCGAAAGGCGGAGCGCATTCGGAAAAATTGCCGCTGCCTGAAGCTCTCCGGCGACCGCTTCCGCCGCAGAAAATCCTGCCGCGGCCGCTCAGCCCGTCCGGCGCCGGCACGATGGTGGAGGACGAGACGGACGATCTCATCGTCACCTCCCCGCTCTTCGGCGAAAAGCACCTGCCCGGCATTGCCTTGCAGAAGGGCCGCCTCGTTCATCGCATGTTGCAGACGCTGCCGGACTTCCCCGAGGCCGAGCGGGAAGCCGCCGCGCGACGCTATGCCGAACGGGCTGCTCGTTACTGGCCTTCCGAGGAACGCGAAGGGCTCGTCCGCCGCGTGCTCGCCGTGCTTTCGCATCCCGTGCTCGAAACTGTCTTCTCCGCCCATGCTCGAGCAGAAGTCTCCGTCATGGGGACGCTGACGCTGGAGGGCAAGGATCATGCGATCTCCGGCCGTATCGACCGGTTGGCGGTCACCGACGCCAGGGTCACCATTCTCGACTACAAGACGAACCGCGTGCCACCGGATGGGCCGCAGGAAGTTCCTCTCGCCTATAGGGCGCAGCTTGCCATCTATCGCGAGATTCTGAAGCCGCTTTATCCCAGCCGAATCTTCGACTGCGTGCTCGTCTATACCGAAAACGCCAGCGTCATTCCGCTGCCCGACGAGCTGCTTTCACGCTCGCTTGCGGAGATCAAGACAAAGTGAGATAGCCACCATTGAAACTTGCCTTTTTCGGCATCACATTTGTTTCAACATAAAGACCCGGAAGGAGTGCCTCATGGCCACCGTGAAAGTCGACAACAGCAATTTCCAGACCGAAGTCCTGGACTCCGCCGAGCCGGTAGTCGTGGACTTCTGGGCCGAATGGTGCGGCCCGTGCAAGATGATCGCCCCGAGCCTCGAGGAAATCTCCACCGAGCTTGCCGGCAAGGTGAAGGTCGCCAAGCTGAACATCGATGAAAACCCGGAACTTGCTGCCCAGTTCGGCGTGCGCTCGATCCCGACGCTCGCCATCTTCAAGGGCGGTGAAGTGGCCGACATCAAGGTCGGCGCTGCTCCGAAGACCGCCCTTTCCTCCTGGATTTCCGGCGCCGCATAACCTCTCCAGCATGCCAGAATGAAAAGCCCGGCCTATTCCCTGCGGCCGGGCTTTTTCTTTGCCTATCGTCGATGTGTTTTAGAGCTACTTCGGCGGCGTGCCGTTGTCCGCCAGCACATTGCCGGCGAAATAGAGCGAGCCGCCGATCAGGATGCGCGGCGCGGGCCGGCCCGGCACCTGCCGGCGGGCGATCTCTTGCAGAGCCTCCGCCACGGAGCCGGCAGGCTCAGCCACCAGCCCCGCATCGAAGGCGGATTGCGCAAGCGCCACCGGATCGAGGCCCGATTCGCTATCGCGGATTCCAACCGTGAAGACATGCTCGGCGATATCGGCAAAGGCCCGGAAATAACCGACCGGGTCCTTGGTGTTGATCATGCCGGCTATGATGTAGAGCGGGCGCGGCTGGCGCTCCTCGAAGGCCGCCATGGCCTCGGCGATCACCTCGCCGGCACCGGGATTGTGCCCGCCATCCAGCCAGATCTCGGAACCTTCCGGAGCATATTGCAGGAGCTTGCCTTCGGTCAGCGCCTGGAGCCGTGCCGGCCACTCGACGCTTGCCATGGCCTTTTCCATCATCGTTTCCGTGACGGCGAAACCCGCTGCCTTGACGGCCCGAATGGCAGCGGCGGCATTGGCCTGCTGATGCCGGCCCGGCAGGCGCGGCAGCGGCAGATCGGCAAGGCCGAATTCGTCCTGATAGATCAGCCGGCCGAACTCTTCATGGCCTGAAAAATCCTGCCCATAGACCGCCAGCGGGCAGCCGAGCCGTTCGGCTGTGGCGACCAGAACCTCGCGCGCCGCATCGAATTCCTGCTCACCGACCACCACCGGGCGACCGCGCTTCATGATGCCGGCCTTTTCCGCCGCGATCAGTTCCACCCGATCGCCGAGATAGGCCTGATGATCGAGCGAGATCGGCATGATAACCGAAACGGCCGGATCGGCGATGACATTGGTGGCGTCGAAACGCCCCCCTAAGCCGACCTCGAGGATCACCGCATCGGCGGGCTGTTCGGAGAAGAGCAGGAAAGTCACCGCGGTCAGGATTTCGAAGACCGTGATCGTCTGGCCATCATTGGCGGCGGCGACGCGGCGCAAGGCATCGGCAAGCAAGGCATCGTCGACCAGCTTGCCGCGACCGCCCTTGACGCCGATCCGATAGCGCTCATGCCAATTGACGAGGTGGGGCGAGATATGGACGTGGACCGCATAGCCGCCCGCCTCGAGAAGCGCGCGGCAGAAGGCCGTCGCCGAACCCTTGCCGTTGGTGCCGGCGATATGAATGACCGGCGGCAGCTTGAGATGCGGATTGCCGAGCACTTCCAGGAGCCGGGAAATGCGCTCGAGCGAGAGGTCGAAGCCCTTCGGATGAAGGGCCATCAGTTTCTCGATCTCGCGTTCGGCCTCGCTCACGACGGACTGGTCCATGGCGTTCATCCCGCCGCTTCGGCTTTAAGGTTCAGGCGCTGGCGGCCAGAGGCGCAGCGATCATTCCCGTTTCGGCCGGCTGTTTCATCAACATTCTCAGAACCCTCGCCAGCGTGGTGGGGATATCGTGGCGCTTCACCACCATATCGACCATGCCGTGCTCCAGCAGGTATTCCGAAGTCTGGAAACCCTCGGGAAGCTTTTCGCGGAGCGTCTGCTCGATGACGCGCTTGCCGGCGAAGCCGATTTCGGCACCGGGCTCGGCGATATGGACATCGCCCAGCATGGCATAGGAGGCCGTCACGCCGCCGGTGGTCGGATTGGTCAGCACGACGATATAGGGAAGCCCCGCTTCCTTCACCATGTCGACCGCGACCGTTGTGCGCGGAAGCTGCATCAAGGACAGGATGCCCTCCTGCATGCGCGCGCCGCCTGAAGCCGGGAAGATGATCAGCGGGCACTTTTCCGCAACCGCCCTTTCGGCCGCCTTCACGATCGCCTCGCCGGCCGCCAGGCCCAGCGAGCCGCCGATGAAGTTGAACTCGTGCACGACGGCGACCAGCTTGACGCCCTGCACCTTGCCGAGGCCGGCGAGGATCGTATCCTCCTGCTCGGTCTTGGTGCGGCTGTCCTTCAAGCGATCCACGTATTTCTTGGAATCGCGGAACTTCAGCGGATCCTGCGCGACCTTCGGCTGCGGCAGCGATTCATAGACGCCGCCGTCGAAGAGATCGGTAAGTCTCGCCTTGGCCGGCATCTTCATGTGGAAGCCGGAGGCCGGAATGACCCACTTGTTCTCTTCCAGGTCCTTGTGGAAGACCATCTCGCCCGTTTCCGGGCATTTGATCCAAAGATTTTCAGGGACTTCCCTGCGGCCGAGCATGGAATTGATCCGCGGCCGAACGTAATTGGTGATCCAGTTCAAAGGCGTGGCTCCTTCCTGACTGCAATCAATGTGGGGAATTTATTCGGCGGCAACAAGGCGGGCCGAACGCACGCCCGAGGCAAGGCCCCGGACGAGGGTCGCGACGGAGGCGACGGTATCGGGCCCAGCCTGGCCGTCCTTGGTGAGACTGCCGGCAATCTGTGCAACGATCGCGGTACCGACGACGACACCATCGGCCGCCGCGCCGATCGCGCGGGCATGGTCGGCGGTCTTGACGCCGAAGCCGACGCAGACCGGCAGTTCCGTGTGGCCCTTGATGCGCTCAACAGCGCTCGAGATCAACGAAGGATCGGGCAGAGCCGAACCGGTAATGCCGTTCATGGATACGTAGTAGACGAAGCCGGATGTGTTCTTCAACACGGTCGGCAGGCGCTTGTCATCGGTGGTGGGGGTCGCCAGCCGGATGAAGTTTATGCCTTTTTCCAGCGCCGGGGTGCAGAGTTCGTCATCCATTTCCGGCGGCAGGTCGACGATGATTAGCCCATCGATGCCGGCTTCCAGCGCATCGTCCAGAAATTTTTCGACGCCGTAGATATAGATGGGGTTGTAGTAACCCATCATGACGATCGGCGTGTCATTGTCGCCCTCGCGGAAGCGGCGGGCGAGCTCCAGGGTCTTGGCGAGCGTCTGGCCGCCCTTCAAGGCGCGCTGGCCGGCTAACTGGATCGCCGGGCCATCGGCCATCGGATCGGAGAACGGCATGCCGAGTTCGATAATATCGGCGCCGGCGCCGGGAAGCGCCTTCATGATGCCGAGCGAGGTTTCGAAATCGGGATCGCCGCCCATGAAATAGGTGATGAGCGCGGGGCGCCCTTCCGTCTTCAGGCTTGCGAAACGTTTGTCCATGCGAGCGGTCATGATCACATCCCCATCCCGAGAATCTTGCCGACGGTGAAGATGTCCTTGTCGCCGCGGCCCGAGAGGTTCATCAGGATGATCTCGTCCTTGCCCATCTTCGGCGCCCGCTTGATGACCTCTGCCAGCGCGTGGCTGGGCTCCAGAGCCGGAATGATGCCTTCGAGGCGGGTGAGCATCTGGAAGGCTTCCAGCGCCTCGTGGTCCATGATCGGAACGTATTCGGCACGGCCGATATCGTTGAGCCAGCTATGTTCCGGGCCGATGCCGGGATAATCGAGGCCGGCCGAAATCGAATGGCCTTCCTTGATCTGACCGTCGCCATCCTGCAGCAGGTAGGTGCGGTTGCCATGCAGAACGCCCGGCGAGCCGGCAGTAATCGAGGCGCAGTGCTCATCGCCCTGAAGGCCCTTGCCGCCCGCCTCGACGCCGACGATCTTCACCCCGTCGTCATCCAGGAACGGGTGGAAGATGCCGATCGCGTTGGAACCTCCGCCGACGGCGGCAATCACCATATCCGGCAGGCGGCCTTCGGCGGCGAGCATCTGCTCGCGGGCTTCCGCGCCGATCACGGCCTGAAAATCGCGGACCATTTCCGGATAGGGGTGCGGGCCGGCGGCCGTGCCGATCAGGTAATAGGTGCTGTCGACATTGGTGACCCAGTCGCGCAGCGCCTCGTTCATGGCGTCCTTCAGCGTGCCGTGGCCTGCGGTGACCGGAATGACTTCGGCGCCGAGGAGCTTCATGCGGAAGACGTTCGGCGCCTGGCGCTCGACATCGGTGGCGCCCATGTAGACGACGCAGGGAAGGCCGAAGCGGGCGGCAACCGTTGCCGAGGCGACACCGTGCTGGCCGGCGCCGGTTTCGGCGATGATGCGGGTCTTGCCCATACGCTTGGCGAGCAGGATCTGGCCGATGCAGTTGTTGATCTTGTGGGAGCCGGTGTGGTTCAACTCCTCGCGCTTGAAGTAGATCTTCGCGCCGCCGAGTTCGGCCGTCAGCCGCTCGGCGAAATAGAGCGGGCTCGGCCGGCCGATGTAATGGGCGCCGAGATGCTTGAGTTCCGCCTGGAAAGCCGGATCGTTCTTCGCCTTTTCCCACTCGCCCTGCAGGTCGAGGATCAGCGGCATCAGGGTTTCGGCGACAAAGCGCCCGCCATAGATGCCGAAACGGCCATCCTCATCGGGGCCGGCGCGAAACGAATTGGGTCTTGGCGTCTGGTTCACTCTTTGCTCCCTGCAGCCTTTCGCGGCTCGGCTCCGGCGATCGCCTCGAAAAAGGCGTCGATCATCCCGAGATCCTTCACGCCCGGCGCGCTTTCCACTCCGGAAGAAACATCTACGCCGCCGGCCCGCGTGGTGGCGAGCGCGAGACCGACATTCTCTTTGTTCAGCCCCCCGGAAAGCATGTAATCGATGCCTTCGTCAAGGGAAGCCATAAGGCTCCAATCGAAGGAAACGCCGTTGCCGCCCGGAAGTTCTGATCCCGCCGGCGCCTTGGCGTCGAACATGAAGCGGTCCGCCACGCCGATATAGGAATCGATGCGGTCGAGATCGGCGGCTTCGCGGACGGAAAAGACCTTCATGACCGGGAGGCCGTAAAGCGCCTTCAGATGCAGGATGCGCTCCGGACTTTCATGGCCGTGAAGCTGCAGGATATCCGGCTTTACGAGGTGGACGATATCGTCCATCGTCTCGTCATCCGCATCCACCGTCACGGCCACGATCTTGACGCGGCCGCGCGCGCGGTCGGCAAGCTCGGCTGCTGCATCCGGCTCCATGTTGCGCGGGCTTTTCGGAAAAAAGATAAAGCCGATATGGGTCGCTCCGCGTGCGATCGCCCGATCGACCGCTTCCGCCGTCTTCAGCCCGCAGATCTTGATATCCGGTTTCATGGGGGCGGAGTGACATGAAATGCGCCAAGAGTCGAGTTAAATCCTCGGGTCTCACTGCGTTCGCCCGAGGATGACGAGGGTCCTCGGGTCAAGCCCGAGGATGACGACTCACGTTGTGAGATTGCTTCCTCGAAGCAGGTGGGAGCTCGAGGAAGACGAGTAGGCAGACTCATCCCTTGGTGCCTGTGGCTGTTCATTTTCGGCCGGGACACGTCGAGTGCCTCGTATTTGTATTTTATGGTGACACGCGACGTGTCCCGTTCGGTGTGTTTTTCCGCGCAACTCCGGTCCCTCTGCGGCGGCCCATATGTTGTTGATTATTAGCCGGGCCGGGTTGTGTGCGACACACGCACGCCCCGCCGTTTCTCAGGCGAGAGGGGGACCATTTTCTGCGCAGCCCCTCACAACCCGCCTGCATCAACGGCGGATCGAAAGGGCACCGGCCCCATCTCGCCGGCGATGCTGGACCGGTGCAGCCGAAACAGGACCGGGAGATTATGGAGTGGATTTGGAGAGCGGGGATGGAGAAATGGGTAAGTTATTGAGATCGTTCAGGAGATGCTTTGAATCGTCCCCATCTGACGGAGATGACGGCTTGTTTGTGCGGTAGATCCTCGGGACATCCTCGGGTTTAACCCGAGGATGGGGACAGGAATGACGGGAGTGTGCGTTACCTTTCCTCGCCAAGCGAAGCATAGGCAAAGTGAAGAGCCACTTCTGTTCAAATCAGGATGCGAATATCACTCAAAATCAATGGCATGGAGCTGCGATCCATGCTGCTTCAGCCACTTGCGCGCCTCTTCCATGCGGGGGCAGAGCTCACGGCAGAGCGTCCAGAATTGCGGGCCGTGGTTCATTTCCCGAAGATGGGCGACCTCGTGGGCGGCGAGATAGTCGATCACCAGCGGCGGCGCCATGACGATGCGCCAGGAAAAGCTCAGGTTTCCATCCCACGAGCAAGAGCCCCAGCGGCTGCGGGTATCCTTCATGGTGATCGATTTCACCGGCTTGCGGATCGCTGCCGCATGAACGGCGACGAGAGCCTCCAGATCGCGACACGCCTCTTTCTTGAGAAAGGCGGAAATCCGCCGGCCCATATGATCTTCGAGCCCGCTGACCTTCAGCACCGGCTTGCCCTCGACGATCAGAGCTTCGGTCACCCCGCGAAGACTGCCGGTGTGCTCGATACCGTGCGGCACTCCCCGCAGCGACAGTTTTCCACCATGCCGAATGGGGTTTTCGAGCGTGAACTTGGCGAGCTTCGTCAGCAGCCAGCCCTGGTGCCGATCGAGGAAATCATCGATTTCGCTTTTCCTCAAGCCGAGCGGCACCGTGAGGTTGAGCGCCCGGCCGCCCGGTTCGATGCGCAGCGTGATGCGGGTGGCCCGGTTGTTCTCGCGGATCGTCAGCGGCATCGCCCGGTTGCCGACCTCGAGCGTACGCCTGACCATTTCCGGCGCCTTGCGCGGCGTTCTGACAGGCTTTTTGAGAAGGGCGAACATGAAGGTCCTTTTAGCCGATTCGCAAGGCCGGCTCATACAAAAAAGCCGGCGCCGCAAGGCGCCGACCCATCAAACGTTTCACGTGAATCCATCCCGATCCGCTATCAGAGATCGACGACCGGATTCTGCCCGGAGGAACGATTGTTCCGCTCGCGCATGAAGCGATCGAATTCTTCCTGATCCTTCGCGCGGCGCAGCTCGCGGACATAATTGTCGAATTCCTCGCGCATCTCATCGAGCTTGCGGCGCTCTTCTTCCAGGCGGTCGAGTTCCGCCTTGCGCCAATCGTCGAATGCGACATTGCCGGTGTTGAAATGCGTCTGGTAGCGCGCTTTGGCGCGGCGGCAGCCGGCGAACATGCCATCCGCCTTGCGGTTCGCATCGCGCTTGAAGCCCTGGAGCCGCTCACCGAACAGGATATAGGCGAGCATGGCAAGGCCAAGCGGCCAGAAGACGACGAAACCGAGCACCATCAATGCAATGGTGGCCGGAGTCCAATCCGGACGGATCAATGCTGACTGGTTCATTGGTGACACCCTTCGTTTCTGCGGGCGGCCGCATGCCAGCCCGTCGAATTCGATTTGGGAAGTTCTCAATCGCCCTTCAAGACGGCGAAACAAGGAATCCAAGAAGATGCTGAAATACCAGCGGGAAATCATCTTACTCGGCGATTGAAGAGTCTTGTAGCCCACCATTCGCCTCCGCCGGTTTGCGACAGGCCGCAAATCGAGCCGTTACCTCAGAATGGAAATACTTTTTCCGGCAATTGCAGCCGGTTGGCCGCCTCTCCTAGTGCTGGCCAGCTCTTTACATCCTCTCCGGGCCTTTCTTCGCAAGACCTCAGAGCTTGTTTGCTCTATCAGCGCACCGGTTTCCGCGAAGACTAGAAGCAGACGATGCATCGTCCAACTCTGAGCCAGCACCCGCTGCGACCCACAGCGGGTTTCAGTTGTACACACTTATAGCAACAGGATTCATAAATGAGACTAGAACCGGCTCTTGGCGCCCTTGCCGCCGTTTCGCTTTTGGCCCTCGGCTCGCCGTCTGCGGCAGACACGGCTGATCATGCGCCCGCATCCGTGACTGAGGAAGTCATCGCAGTTCAGCGAGGCAAACTTGCGGAAATGACCGCAGATGCGGGCTTCGGACCCCAGTCGCCTCGCGATATCGATTCCATTGAAGGGAGCAACGAGCATAGGTTTGCCTTCGCGCCACCCTATTCGCAAATGAACTTGTGCAACATCCACCTTCACAAGAATGCCGAGCACAAGGGAGGCGAGTTCACAACGTTTGCCGGGAACGGCGACGGTCATGGCTACGGGACGGGATACAGGTTCAACGGCGAATTGACTGCGAAGGAATTGGCACCGCTCGATGTGAAGATCGGCGCATCCAGCCATGGGGAACTCCTGCCGGGCGACACGATCGAAGTTCATTTCGTTTATTCGACGGCGAATGTTTCTCCCGGCGCAACGCTGGGGGCCTGCATGAATGATGCAGTTATCAACCCTCAGCTGCGCGTGGAAACGCAAGTCGCGGTGCTGGTGAACGATCTACGCGCTCTCGACTTCGTAGAGCTGACGGAAATCCAGAAGGTGGATGGTTTCTATCAGGCGCTCCATATGCCGACGGACATGGGAAAGCCTGTCCAGTATGCAGGTTCGACTACCGGTCCGGATTACAATGAGAAGGGGTCGCCGTTTCAGGTCAGCTGGGGAGTCCGGCCCAAGGTTGCCAAGGTCAATATCGCAAGCGTAGGCCGCTGGTTCGCAAACAATCCTTTCGACGAGGACCACGCGCACGGAGTTCGAAACCTCGTGGTTAACCCTGACCTTCTTTCGGCAATCGGCGAATAAGTCCAAGCCATCAAGAAACCGCCATGCGGATGCCCCGGGGAAATCAGATGCGGGCATCAGCCGGCCTTGCCACCCTTGATGACGCGCTTGACCGGCGCCTTGCGGCCGGTTCTTGCGTGCTTCTGCGCGAAGGCCAGGATGCGCGGCGCGATCTCGCGGCGGAAGCGCGAGCCGTTGAAGACGCCGTAATGGCCGACATCCGGCTGCATGTAATGCATGCGGAGGCTTTCCGGAATATTGGGACAGATGGTATGCGCGGCCCTGGTCTGGCCGAGACCTGAAATATCGTCGTTCTCGCCTTCGATGGTGAGAAGAGCGACACGGCGGATCGCGGTCGTATCGACCGGTTCGCCGCGATGGGTCATCTCGCCCTTCGGCAGCGCATGCCGGATGAAGACCGTATCGACCGTCTGGAGATAGAATTCCTCCGTCAGGTCCATCACCGCCAGATATTCATCGTAGAAATCGCGGTGCTTTTCGGCGGACTCGCCATCGTTCTTCACCAAGTGTTCGAAGAACTCCTTATGGGCGATCAGATGGCGGTCGAGGTTCATCGACATGAAGCCGGAAAGCTGTAGGAAGCCCGGATAGACGGCGCGCGCGAAACCTGGCTGCGGCCAGGGCACGTGCATGATGACGTTATCGCGGAACCATTCGAGCGTGTGGTTCTGCGCCAATTCATTGACGGCGGTGGGATTGATGCGGGTATCGATCGGCCCGCCCATCAGCACCATGGAGGCGGGGACAAGCGGGTCTTCCGCCGCTTCCATGACCGCCACGGCGGCGAGCACCGGCACCGAGGGCTGGCAGACCGCCACGACATGCGCGCCGGCGCCAATCTCATGCAGCATCTCGATGACGTAATCGATGTAATCGTCGAGATCGAAGCTGCCATCCGAGAGCGGCACCATGCGGGCATCGACCCAATCGGTGATGTAGATTTCCGCATGCGGCAGAAGCGCTTCCACCGTGCCGCGCAGCAATGTGGCATAATGGCCGGACATGGGCGCGACCAGCAGGATCTTCTGATCCGGCGCGCGATCGGCCGGCAGATCGCGCCGGAAATGCAGGAGATTGCAGAAGGGCTTTGCCCAGACGATCTCCTCCATGACGGCGACCGTCTCGCCATCGACCACGGTCGAATGGAGGCCGAAGGAAGGCTTGGCATAACGGCGCGTCATGCGCTCGAAAACCTCGAGCCCCGCCGCGACGGCGCGGCCCATCGTCGTCTGTGAATAGGGATTGAGCGGGTTCTCGTAAGCCAGACGCATGGCATCCGCCGCCGCACGGACCGGCGCCATGGCGGCATGGTTCAGTTCATAGAGCTGGTAGAACATCGAATTGCCACCCTTCATCACATCCGAAAGCATTTTCGACGATTTCGTCATATCCCTCGGTACAGCAGCAAGCGTTCAATAAACTATCAGTTTTCTATTGCGGCGCAACATCAAGAACGCCGCCGGGCTATATGGGGCTCGCGAGAGAGAGTGGAGATCCCCACCCCTACTCGCTGAGCCTCATATAGCGGCAAGCATCGCTCAGGCGTCGGCGACGAAAGTCTGCTTCTGGGTGCCGAGGCCTTCGATGCCGAGTTCGACGACATCACCGGCCTTCAGGAAGCGCGGCGGCTTCATGCCGAGGCCGACGCCGGGAGGGGTGCCGGTGGAGATGACATCGCCCGGATGCAGCGACATGAACTGGCTGAGATAGGAGACCAGGAAGGCGACGCCATAGACCATGGTCTTGGAAGAGCCGTTCTGCATGGTCTCGCCGTTGACCTTCAGCCACATGCCGAGGTTCTGCGGATCGGCGACCTCGTCCTTGGTGACGAGCCAGGGGCCGATCGGACCGAAGGTGTCGCAGGACTTGCCCTTGGTCCACTGGCCGGAACGCTCCTGCTGGAAGGCGCGCTCGGAAACGTCATGCGAGACGCAATAGCCGGCGACGTAATCCATCGCCTCTGCCTCGGAAACATATTTCGCCTTCTTGCCGATGACGACGCCGAGCTCGACTTCCCAGTCTGTCTTTTCCGAGCCGCGCGGGATCAGCACTTCGTCATTCGGGCCGCAGATGGCGGAGGTCGCCTTCATGAAGATGACCGGCTCCGGCGGCACGGTGGCACCGGTTTCGGCGGCATGGTCGGAGAAATTGAGCCCGATGCAGATAAACTTGCCGGTGCCGGCGACGCAGGCGCCGACGCGGCTTGCCGGAAGCTCCGGCAGGCTCTTCGGATCGAGCGCGGCGATCCTTGCGAGGCCTTCCGGCGAAATCGCCTCGCCGGCAATATCGGCGACATGGCCGGACAGGTCGCGGATCTTGCCATCATTGTCGAGAAGTGCCGGCTTTTCCTGGCCCGGCTGGCCAATGCGCATCAGTTTCAAAGGGAAACTCCTCCGATTGTCAGACAGGTGGCGTTATGGACGATCCTTTTTGGCTTGTCACGACCAATTGCGGGCGTAACCGTTCCCCTTCCGGCGGGATTCCACCTGCGGAGACAGGCGCACCGCGGAGAAATCATTTCCAATCCGGAAGGAAATCCGGCGAGCTTTCTCAAGGAGATAGAGGAGATACGCTCCACAAATGATCAAAGTCATTCCAGATTGGGAATGATCCCTGGTGAAGTTTCCGCGGTTTGCCTGCATATGGCGCGGGTTTTCGAGCAAAGCCCCTCAAATCAGGGCGCCAGAGCTTCTGCCCGACTGTTTCAGCTTTCCGGGCAGCAAGCGGCCGGAAGGGTGACTGCCCGCCAGTCGTCACCCTTCCGTTCCGCAACTCCCCATCATTAGGCAGCCGACATTCCCCCAACGGACCCTGGATACCGCAGCTTCGGCGGTTCCCGGATATCTCACCGATTCTCGGTCATAAGGTCTGTCGGACATCGGCCGGTCGATCGGCTGGGAAAAATCGCTTCCGATCCGGGAGCTTTTCTCCTTTATTTTTCCGATAGATAGGACGCGTCGCCAGACCGGCAGCCCAAACCCCACCGAAACGGAACCAATTCGGCGTG
Source organism: Rhizobium moroccans (assembly GCF_057559155.1). Taxonomy (NCBI): domain Bacteria; kingdom Pseudomonadati; phylum Pseudomonadota; class Alphaproteobacteria; order Hyphomicrobiales; family Rhizobiaceae; genus Rhizobium; species Rhizobium moroccans. Next base: position 53,957 of record NZ_JBHFJG010000003.1, read on the forward strand.
ATTTATTCCCCTTCCGGCGGCATCTAGGGGCTGCCGGACCGATGCGAACTCAACTTGTCGCGACCGGCGCAGCCTCATCTAGAGATGCCCAAGGGCAGAAAGGCAGGTGCGGTCATGTCCATCGCGGAACTTAGCAAGACTTCTCGAGCACGCCCGAACCACCGGATGGCGATCGAGGACACGCGGATCGAAAGATACCCCCTGCACATTTTCGTGCCGGTGTGGATCGGCATGATCACGGCTTGCCTGGTATTCTGGGTCTTCGTCCTGAAGCTGATCGCCAACGCTTTCTGAGACGACATTAGCCGGATTCAGGCGCAACCTTCTGCGCCTGCTGTCGGCTCAGCACTCCTCCAGCGCGCAAGAGACTGCCCGGACGCACCCGGTTCCCGTGCTTATCAAAGGCACCCGATGCGGCAGCATCGACAATCTCTGTTCGATTTTTCTCCCGCCTGGCTTATCCTGCCGCTCTCCACAATAGTGTTCGAGCTTGCAAGGAAACTCATGACCAGCGCCAACAGCCGCCAATCCGAATATCCGATCGATGCCTTTTTCCTGAAGCGCTGGTCGCCCCGCGCCTTTACCGGCGAGCCGATAACCAAAGAGACGATGCTGACCATTCTGGATGCGGCCCACTGGGCTCCCTCTTCCGGCAACGGCCAGCCATGGCGCTTTGTCTATGCGCTCAAGGGGACGCCGGATTTCGACGTGCTTCTCGATATCCTCGTCGAAAGCAACCAGCGCTGGGCGAAGAACGCGTCCGCCCTCATCATCCTGATCTCCAAGACCTACCGCGTCTCCTCCACGGGCGAGCGGCGACACGCCCATACCCACGCCTTCGACACCGGGGCGGCATGGTTCTCGCTCGCCGCGCAGACGATGAAGCTCGGCCTCTACGCCCATGGCATGGAGGGCATGAGCCGCGAAAAGGCGATGGAAGTGCTCGGCGTTCCGGATGGCTACCGGGTGGAGGCCGCAGCCGCGATAGGCCATCTCGCCGACAAGGACACGCTGCCGGAGGATATTCGCGAACGCGAGGTTCCGAGCAAGCGCAAGCCGCTTGCCGAAGTGGCCTTCGAGGGAAGGTTCATGGGCGCCGCCGATTGAGCGGAGCGCACCGTTTCACGTGAATCCTCCGATCGGCGGATTCACGTGAAACCCGACTCGATTAGATATCGAGGTTTGCGACGCTCAGCGCGTTGTCCTGGATGAACTCACGGCGGGGCTCCACTTCGTCGCCCATCAGGCGGGAGAAGAGGCCATCGGCATCGGTGGCATCGTTCACCTTCACCTGCAGGAGAGAACGGACGTTCGGATCGAGCGTCGTTTCCCAGAGCTGTTCGGCGTTCATCTCGCCAAGCCCCTTGTAGCGCTGCATGGACAGACCCTTGCGCCCGGATGCGAAGATGGCTTCCAGAAGAGCGATAGGGCCGGAAATTTCCTGCTCGCCTTCCTTCCGGGCAAGAACGGGCGGCTTCGCATAGATTTCCTGCAGGCGGCGGGTCATCTGGTCGATATGGCGCGCATCGGCCGAGCCGATGAGGGCGACATCAAGAACCGCAACTTCCTTGACCCCGCGCACCATGCGCTCGAAGCGGAGGCCGCCTTCGCTGGTGACGTGACCCGACCAGCCGCGCTCGGTCTCCTCGGCAATCAGGTCCAGACGACGGGCTACTTCATCTGCCGTCTGCTGGGCGCGTTCGCGATTGTCGGTGAGCTCCGGGTTGAGTGCGCCGGAAATGGCCGCCTGCTCGATGATCGAGCGGCTGTAGCGGGAATGCAGGCCGCTCAGCAGCGTGCGGAGGCGAAGCGCATCCTGGATTACTTCTCGCAGATCTTGACCGACCCGGACCTCACCGGAACCGAGCGTCAGGCGCGCTTCATCTATACCGGCGCTGATCAGATATTCCTCCAGCGCCTTCTCGTCCTTCAGGTACTGGACGGACTTGCCACGGCTGACCTTGTAGAGAGGCGGCTGGGCGATGAAGAGGTGGCCGCGCTCGATCAGCTCCGGCATCTGGCGGAAGAAGAAGGTGAGCAGCAGCGTGCGGATGTGGGCGCCATCGACGTCAGCGTCCGTCATGATGATGATCTTGTGGTAGCGCAGCTTGTCGGCGTTGAATTCGTCCTTGCCGATCGAGGTGCCGAGCGCGGTGATCAGCGTGCCGATCTCCTGGCTGGACAGCATCTTGTCGAAGCGGGCGCGCTCGACATTGAGGATCTTGCCGCGCAGCGGCAGAATGGCCTGGCTCTCGCGCGAGCGGCCCTGCTTTGCCGAGCCGCCGGCGGAATCGCCCTCCACGAGGAAAAGCTCGGATTTGGCGGGGTCGCGTTCCGAACAATCGGCGAGCTTGCCGGGAAGCGAGGCGATATCGAGAGCGCCCTTGCGGCGGGTGAGCTCACGGGCCTTGCGAGCGGCCTCGCGGGCGACGGCGGCTTCAACCACCTTGCCGACCAGGATCTTGGCTTCCGCCGGATGCTCCTCGAACCAGGTGCTCAGCGCCTCGTTGACCAGGCTTTCGACCACCGGGCGGACTTCGGAGGAGACGAGCTTGTCCTTCGTCTGCGACGAGAACTTCGGGTCCGGCACCTTGACGGAAAGAACGGCCGTCAGGCCTTCACGGCAGTCTTCGCCCTGCAGCGTCACCTTTTCCTTCTTGGTGATCCCCGAACTATCCGCATAGGACGTGACCTGGCGGGTCAAGGCACCGCGGAAGCCGGCCATATGGGTACCGCCATCGCGCTGCGGGATATTGTTGGTGAAGCAGAGCACGTTCTCGTGGTAGCTGTCGTTCCACCAGAGCGCGACTTCGACGGTAATGCCGTCCTTCTCGCCCTTGATCGCCACCGGCTTATCGACCAGGGATTTCTTGGCGCGATCGAGATAACGGACGAAAGCCTCCAGGCCACCGTCATAGAGCAGTTCCTCCTGCCTGACATCCGACTTGCGCTTATCGGTGAGCAGAATGCGCACACCCGAATTCAGGAACGCGAGTTCGCGCAGGCGATGTTCGAGCGTGCCGTAGTCGAATTCCACCATGGAAAAGGTGCCTGAACTCGGCAGGAAGGTAACCTCGGTGCCGGAACGGCCCTCGTACTGCCCGACCACTTTGAGGGGGGCATCCGCCACGCCATGGGTGAAGCTCATTTCGTGGATCTCGCCGCTGCGCCGGATGCGCAGCTTCAACCAGACCGAAAGCGCGTTGACGACCGAGACGCCGACGCCATGCAGGCCGCCCGAGACCTTGTAGGAATTCTGGTCGAACTTTCCGCCGGCATGAAGCTGCGTCATGATGACTTCCGCAGCCGACACGCCCTCGCCGCTATGGATAGCCGTCGGGATGCCGCGACCGTTGTCGGTCACAGTTACCGAGCCGTCCGGATTGAGAGTGACGGTGACGATGTCCGCATGGCCGGCCAAAGCTTCGTCGATCGCATTGTCCACCACTTCATAGACCATGTGGTGCAGGCCCGAACCATCATCGGTATCGCCGATATACATGCCCGGACGCTTGCGGACGGCATCGAGGCCCTTCAGGACCTTGATCGAATCGGCGCCGTATTCTGTGCTCGCGTCGTTCAGGCTCGCGGGTGTATCGGTCATCAAAGAACTTTCCATCTGATCGAGAGCGGGGCGATCGCCGCAAGCGAATCACCAGCCTTTTTCACTCTCGAATATAGGGAATCCAAGGCGATTTCTAAAGGTTAAGACCAGCCGAATGCGGCAGAAAGGAGGGGATGCAACAGCAACTCAGCGCCGGATAGAGGCCTTATCCAAAAGTTTCTCCATTTCGTCTATCACATCCGGCGGCAAAGAGCGAATCTCGCGGGCTATGCGATTGGCAAAAGCGGTGTATTTCGGCCCCAGGCCGGCGGTATCGAGCACTATGCGGGGATGGGAGGCTTCGGCCAGGAGGAAGAGATCTTCGGCCTCGTCCCAGATGATGTTGAAATAGCCCGCGACCCGCTGAAGGAAATCGAAGCTCGGCCTTCCACGCCGGCCATGCTCCAGCGCCGAAAGATAGGCCGGCGAAACGCCGATCGCCCGAGCCATCTCGCTCTGGGTCACGCCCTTGCGGGCTCTCAACTCGCGCAATGCCTGCCCGAAAGGTGTCATGGGCGCTCCCCTCCCCTATGGCGGGCGAGGCGCACATACATTGCCCCCTCACCGCCGTGATGGCGCGCCGCCGGCTCATAGGAGGAGATGAGGAAGCGGAATTCCGGCTTGGAGAACCATAACGGCACCGCACGGCGAAGCGCGCCCTCGCTGCCGAGCGAACTGCCCTTGCCGGTGATGACAAGCACATGCCGCAGCCCCCGTTCATGGGCGCGGAAGAGAAAATCGAGAAGCAGATCGTGCGCTTCGCCTTGGAAAAGGCCGTGCAGGTCGATGCGAGCCTCGATCGGCAGATGGCCCTTGGCAAGCTTCTTCTTCACCGGTCTTTCTAGCGGATGGTGGGTGCCGGCCGAGCGTTTCGGCCGCGGAACCGGCGGCGCAAGAGCCTGCTCTTCGGGAGGATGCGCGAGCTTCGGCCTGACGGCCTCCGCCGCGGCGCGTTCTGCTGCCAGTTCCTCCTCAAATTCGAGGATTTCCTTCATGCGGCCCGGCAGGGCATGCGTGCTCTTCGCAACCTTGCCCCAGAGAATCCGCTCTTCCGGATCCAATTTGCGACCGCTCTTCATGCGCCGAACCTGACTGCCGCCACTCTCGGGACAAGAATATAAAAATCCGCCTCGTTGCGCACCGTGCCGGCAGCCTCGCCGGCGGCGTCGCCCGAGCCGGTGAATATATCGCCGCGAGCGGGCCCGACGATCGCCGAGCCGGTATCGAGCGCAAGCATGAGCCGCGCAAAGGGCTTGCCGGCATCGAGATGGGTCAGTGTTTCCGAGCGGATGAAAAAGGGAAAACCGAAAGTGTGTATCGACCGGTCCACCGCCAGCGACCGGCCCGGTATCAACGGCACCTTGGCCGCGGCGACCGGCCCAAGCGCCGGATCGTCGACTTCCGCTTCCCGGAAGAAGATATAGGACCGGTTATGCCAGAGGACCTCATCGACCTTAGCCGGATTCTCCGCCAGCCAGGCTCGAATGCTCTGCATGGAAACGGTGGCGGCATCGATCTCGCCGCGATCGATCAGCAGGCGTCCGATCGGCGAAAAGGGATGGCCAGCCTTGGCCGCATAGGTGACCCGGCATGAGCGGCCATCAGGATATTTCAGCCGTGCCGCGCCCTGGATGTGCACGAAGAAGACATCGACCTTCGATTTCGCCCAGGCGATTTCCAGTCCCCGCCCCTCTAGAAAACCACGATCGATCGCCTCGCGATCCGGATAGGGCGTGACGATGCCGTTCTCCTGCCGCCCGAAGGCGTAGGAAGGGTCCATGCCATGAGGTCGGTTGGCCTCGTCGAGGTCGACCAGATCGTCAGGGCGACGGTAGAAGGGAAATCTCCAGACCTCGTCGCGCGTCTCGCGGACTTCTATTTCCGGCTCGTAGAAACCGGTGACGAAGCCGCGGCGCGCATCCCCGCGGTTGATCAGGAACGGTGTGCAGTGCTCTTCGAAGAAGGCGCGGGCGGAGGCAGCATCATGAGGCTGGAAAACGGATGCGGCTTCCAGCAGCGGCTCGAGATCGGCGCTCGTCAAACCGAGAGAGCCGATGCGATAGGGTTTGACGGAACGGATATGTTCCAGACAGGCGCGAAGGCCGGGGAAAAGCGGCGTGGGATCGTCGTCTTGCCATCCCGCAAGATCGGAAAAGGAAACCGAATGAAGCGCGAAATCCGGCAAAGCAGCGGTCATTGCTCGGATTCGGTGGCGATCAGCTTCCAGTTAGGATCGCGCGAGCGAATGTCGCGTGCGAAGGTCCAGATATCGGTGACCTCCGCAACCGTCTCCTGGTCACCCTCGATGAGCGTGCCGGCCTTATCATAGGTCGCGGAAATGAGTTGGCTGATGATGCGCAACGTCACCTGCTCCTCGGAATCCTTGATCGTCGCATTGGTGATATCGGCCTTCTCGATGCCGACAAAGGTGGACTTCACCACCTCGCCCCTCGCTTCGCGTTCCGAAATCGCCGCGTCGAAGCCGTCATGAACTTCCTTCGACAGCAGGCCCTTCAAGGTCTTCCGGTCACCATCGGCAAAGGCCATGACGATCATTTCATAGGCCATCTTCGCGCCGTTCAGGAATTCCCTCGGCTTGAAGGAGGGATCGGCCTTGGCAATATCACGCAGCGACGCGTTGAGCGCAGTGCCGGGCTTGGCGAAGGTATCGATATCGGAGAAACGCTCCTCCTCCTCCTGGGCATCGCGACGAGGCAGCGTCACGACCTTGCCGTCATCACCGCCCGGAGCCCTTGCGACATCGCGAGGGCTGAACGGATCGAGCGGCAGATGTGTATAAGAGACAGGCCCAGCACGCTGCGTAGCTGCAGGAAGATAAGAACTGCCGCGACCAGAAAAAAGAGAGTTATAAAGTCGTTCGAGCCCATCTTCACCCGCAATTGCCGTTTAAATCTAAAGCGTGTTTTCTCATATAGTCCGCATCCGCCAATCATTCAAATGGCGATGCTGTTATGAGCCGATTACCTGGAGGAACGACCAACACATGCGTCTATTCATCGTGCCGCTCATCCTGCTTGGACTACCGCTGGCCGAAATCGCCGGGTTCGTCGTCGTCGGCCGGGCACTTGGGCTTTGGGCGACCCTCGGACTGGTGATCCTGACGGCCGTTGCGGGCGCGCTTCTGCTCAGAAGCCAGGGGCTCCACATTCTCCGGCAGCTTTCCGCCGAGAGCCGGGAGGGCCGCCTGCCTGGCGAAACCCTGGTGGATGCGGCGATGATCGTGGTGGCCGGGATCCTGCTGCTGCTTCCAGGCTTCATCACCGACATCATCGGGCTTGCATTGTTCATCCCGTTCGTGCGGCGTCTGGTCTGGTCTGCGATCGGCCGGCATATCGTCATCGTCAGCCCCTCGGGCGGAGGAAGCTACCGCCATACGCGCGAGCCTTCCGGCAAGGTCGGCCCAGGGCCCGTCGTCGATCTCGACGAAGAGGACTACACGCGTGATCCCAATTCATCCTCGCCCTGGTCCCAGCGGAAGCGGGAGGAAGAATAACACCCATGCCGCTGGCTGCGGCTGCAAGGGTTGTAAGGCCGGGGCCGAAATGCTAGAGCGCCTCAAAATTCAAAGTCGCGAGGAATCTCATGGCCAACGAAGACACCAAAGCAGCAAGCCCGTCGCTCAACATCCTTGCGCAATATACCAAGGATCTTTCCTTCGAAAATCCGGGCGCGCCGCGCTCCCTGCAGGCCCGTGACAAGGCCCCGGCGATCAACATCAATGTGAATGTGAACGCCAATCCGCTTTCGGATACGGATTTCGACGTGGTTCTGTCGCTGAATGCCGAGGCCAAGGAAGACGACAAGGTGGTCTTCGCCGTGGAACTCGTCTATGGCGGCGTCTTCCGCATTTCCGGTTTCCCGCAGGAACACATGCTGCCCGTGCTCTTCATCGAGTGCCCGCGGCTTCTCTTCCCCTTCGCGCGGCAGATCATCGCCGACGTGACGCGTAATGGCGGCTTCCCGCCGCTGCTGATCGACCCGATCGACTTCGCGCAGATGTTCGCCCGCCGCGTGGCCGAAGAACAGGCCCGCGCCAAGGTTCAGCCGCTGAACAGCTAAGCGGCGCCTTCTTTTACAGAAAGCTTCAGGAAGCCCGGACTTGAACGTCCGGGTTTTTCGTTTCCACGGTCTCGTATTTCGCCCAGATGGCTTTCTGCCCGAGGGATGCGACGAGCGCCTGATGCGCCTGGAGCTGCTCTTCGGTAAGGCGAGGGGCAAGCGGGCGGGGACGGCCGGTGGCGCCGATCACCATTTCCTCGATTTCGATCACGGTCGCCGACTGCTCGACACCCGTCAGGCCGAGCGCCGCCTGACGGCCGCCGGTCATCTCGATATAGACTTCAGCGAGAAGCTCGGAGTCGAGGAGCGCGCCGTGCTTGGTGCGGTGGGCATTGTCGATGCCGTAGCGCCGGCAGAGCGCATCGAGCGAATTCGGCCCCATCGGGTGCTTGCGGCGCGCGAGCGCCAACGTATCCACCACCCTGTCCATCGTGACCGGAGGCAGGCCGATCCGTTCGAACTCCGCATTCACGAAGCCGATATCGAAGTTGGCGTTATGGGCGATCCACTTTGCGCCATCGAAGAATTCGACGATCTTGTGGGCGACATCGGCGAATGCCGGCTTGTCCCTCAGGAACTCGTCGGTGATCCCATGTACGGCAAGCGCATCCGGATGCACCTTGCGATCGCCGGGATTGATGTAGAGATGCAGCGCATTGCCGGTCGGGAAATTGTTGATGAGCTCGATGCCGCCGATCTCGATGATGCGGTCGAACTTCGATTCCAGTCCCGTCGTTTCCGTATCGAAGATGATCTCACGCATGATCTTTCCCGCTCATTGTGCCTGACCGAAGGGCGGCGATGATTTCCTCCACCCTGGCTCTGGCCGCTTCCATGCCTTGCCCGGTATCGACCAGGAAATCGGCTCGTTTGCGCTTCTCCGCATCCGGCATCTGCCGGGAGAGAATCATGTCCAATTTTTCCTCGGTCATGTTGGGTCGCGCAAGCACTCTTTCACGCTGGATCTGTGGATCGCATGTGACGACCACGATGACGTCCACCCGCGCTTCACCCCCGGCTTCGAAGAGGAGCGGTATATCGAGCAGGACCATGTCGGAATTGAGAGCGCGGTGACGCGCGAGAAATTCCGCCTCCCGCTTTCGGACCAGCGGATGGACGATCGATTCGAGGCGGCGAAGAGCTGCCGGATCGCCGGCAAGCCGGCGGCTCAGTTCCTGCCGATCCACCACGCCTTCCTTCACCGTTCCCGGAAAAGCGTGCTCGACCGGCCCGACCGCTTCGCCGCGGTAAAGATCGTGCACCACCGCATCGGCATCGTTCACCGGAATGCCGGCTTCCGCGAACATTTTCGCAGTCGTCGATTTTCCCATGCCGATGGATCCGGTGAGGCCGATGATGATCATCCGTGTGTTTCCATGTCGGCAATGACTAGATCGCGGAGCGCCTGGTCGACTTTCGGGCGCACGCCGAACCACTTCTCGAAACCGGGAGCTGCCTGGTGCAGCAACATGCCGAGCCCATCGACGATCGCAAAGCCCTGCGCTTCCGCCTGGGTGAGAAGCGGCGTCTTCAGCGGCACATAGACGATATCCGTCACCACCGCCCCTTCCGCCAACCTCGAGAAATCGATATGCGGCACTTCCCCGCCATCCATGCCGAGGGACGTGGTGTTCACGAAAAGCCCGGCACCCGCCATGACCTCGCCGAGGGCTTCGGTGGGATGGGCACGAACCTTCGGGCCGAAGCGATCGGCCAATTCCCGGGCGCGTGCGACCGTGCGGTTCACCACATGGATCTCGCCGACGCCGCAATCGCGGATCGCCTGGATAACCGCCCGGCTCGCGCCGCCGGCGCCAAGTACGACAGCGCGGGTCGCGCGATCCCAGCCGGGATGCCGGTCATCCAGATTGGCGACGAAGCCGTGGCCATCGGTATTGGTCGCATGCAGCAGGCCTTCATCCATCCACAGCGTATTGGAAGCGCCGAGTTCTTCCGCCAGCGCATCCGGCCGATCAGCAAGCCGGTAAGCCGCCTCCTTGTGCGGGATGGTGACATTGCCGCCCCGATAGCCGGAAGCGCCGCTTTTCAGCCTTTCGATGAAGCGCGGGAAATCCTCCTCGCTCACCGCTTCGGCGCGATAATCACCCTCAAGTCCGAGCCGCTTCAGCCAATATCCATGGATAAGCGGAGAGCGCGAATGCCGGATCGGCCAGCCCGTTACGAATGCTTTAACCATGATTGTTTCACGTGAATCATCCATCGATTGCCCCGATTTCGCGGAGCTTTGCCAAAAGCAGCAGCATCGGCAGGCCCAGAATGGTGAAGTAATCGCCTTCTATCGCCGAAAAAAGCTGGATGCCTTTGCCTTCCAACTGATAGGCGCCGACGCTGGAAAACGCCTTGCTCCCGACGCTGGCGAGATAGCGATCGACGAAATCTTCCGACAGCGTCCTCACCGTGAGATCCGCGTGGGCGACATGCCGCCATACGATCTGTCCATCCCGCACCAGGGCGACCGCACTGTTCAGGCGATGCGTCTTTCCCGAGAGCGAGAGCAGGTTTTCGCGCGCCTCGGCAAGGCTCTTCGGCTTGTGATAGACCCGAGCCCCGAGCGACATGGTCTGGTCGGAGCCGATCACCAGTGCGCCGGGGACGTGCCGGCTGACATCTTCGGCCTTCGCGAGCGCGAGCGCGGCGGCAATTTCATCCGGCGATGAATCTCCGAGACCTGCCTCGATCGCGCGTTCATCGATATCGGCGGCACGGGCATCGAAAATCAGCCCGGCGTTCTCCATCAGCATGCGACGGAAGGGGCTGGAGGACGCCAGCACGATGGGCAGATTCACTATATATCCCTCCTCGAATGATCGTCTCGCTTAGCGCAGCTTCAGGCGCAGCGCAACGATGGCCGCCGCCGTCTCTTCGATCGAGCGATGGGTGACGTCGATGACCGGCCAGTTGTGGCGGGCGCATAGAGCGCGCGCATATTTCAGCTCTTCGTTGATGGCGGCGCGATCCGTATAATGCTGCCGGTCAAAGCCTTGCGTGGTTCCGAGTTCACGGTTTTCACGAACCTGGGAGATGCGATTGGTCGTCGCCACCAGACCGACGATCAGCGGGCGCGTGGCGCGGAACAGATTTTCGGGAAGCTCCATGCCCGGAACGATCGGGATATTGGCGGTCTTGATGCCCCGATTGGCGAGATAGATGCTGGTGGGTGTTTTCGACGAACGGCTGACGCCGACCAGCACCACATCCGCCTCGTCATAATCCTCCGGCATCTGGCCGTCATCGTGATCCATGGTGAAGTTGAGCGCCTCAATGCGTGCGAAATAATCTGCATTCAAGGCATGTTGCGCGCCCACCCGGCGGCGGGAAGGCGCACCGAGATAGGCCTGAAAAGTGGCCATGATCGGTTCCAGAACGTTGACGCAGGGAATGCCGAGTTCGCGGCAGCGCCCGTCGAGAAGCTCTGCGAGTTCCTGATCGACCAGGGTGTAGAGCAGGATGCCGGGCTCGCGATCCACCGCATCCAGGACCGCCAGGAGCTGCTGGCGATTTCGAATCAGAGGATAGACGTGCTCGATCGCCATGGACGCTTGAAACTGCACGGAAGCAGCCCGCCCCGCGGAGATGAGAGTCTCTCCCGTGGAGTCAGAAATGAGGTGCAGATGGAAGAAGTTTTTTTTGTTCTCCACGCTAATCCTTGCCCTTTGTTGAAAACCGGGGAGAGGTGGACGATGTTTCAGGCCGGGAGTTCAGCATGCGGGAAAACTGCCTGTTTTTCCACATTCGGCGCTCCGGTTCATGAGGAATTCGGCTTCTTGTGAGTTGCGGGGATTAACCGAGGTGGCTTTCAATTCTTCCACATATTCTCCACAGCCAAGTGCCTACTATCAGCATAGCCATCATTCTGGAATCCCGGGAGGAATCGAATTCCTCCACAGAGTGAAGAACTTGAGGAATTGTTTTTCCTCTTTCCCTGGCGATGGCGGCAGATCGTCGCGTTTTCTGTGAGCTGCGTTTAATCCTTGCTACCCACAGACTCTAAGAAATAGAAACCTATTCAAATTTCTTTTTTTAATTAGGGAGAACACATTGACCGGCGCACCCCGGAAGATCGTCGAAGTGCTGGAAGGTAAAACGGTAAACCCTCCCCCGATCTGGCTCATGAGACAGGCGGGGCGCTATCTCCCCGAATATCGCGAGACACGCGCGAAGGCCGGAGGATTCCTCGATCTCTGTTATTCTCCCGAGCTTGCCGTTGAGGTGACGCTGCAGCCGATCCGGCGGTATGGCTTCGACGCGGCAATTCTCTTTTCCGACATCCTGGTCATTCCCGATGCCTTGAAACGGAATGTCCGTTTCGTCGAAGGTGAAGGCCCGCGCATGGACCCGATCGATGAGGAAGCCATCCGGCTCTTGAGGGGTGACGGTGTCCTGGATCATCTCGCTCCGGTCATCGAGACTGTGCGGCGGCTGAGGAGGGAACTGCCGGAAGAAACCGCCCTGCTGGGCTTCTGCGGCGCACCGTGGACGGTCGCGACCTACATGATCGCCGGCCGGGGGACACCCGACCAGGCGCCTGCCCGTCTCTTCGCCTATCGCTTTCCGCAGGCTTTCGAACAGCTTCTGAGCTTGCTTGCGGAGATTTCGGCCGAATATCTGATCGAGCAGATCGATGCCGGCGCCGATGCGGTGCAGATTTTCGATTCCTGGGCGGGTGTACTGGGCGAACGGGAATTCGAGGCCTATGCGGTCAAGCCCGTGGCCCGGATGATCGAGATCGTGCGGAACCGCAGGCCGCAGGCGAAAGTCATCGCATTCGCCAAGGGCGCCGGTATGAACCTCAAGGATTATCGCCGCAAGACCGGCGCCGATGCGATCGGGCTCGACTGGTCCGTTCCGCTTTCCTTTGCCGCTGAACTTCAAAAAGACGGGCCGGTGCAGGGCAATCTCGATCCGATGCGGGTGGTTGCCGGAGGCGTTTCGCTGACCGAAGGGGTCGATGCCATACTGCAGGCGCTCGGTAACGGGCCGCTGATCTTCAATCTCGGCCACGGGATCACGCCGGAAGCCGATCCCGCTCATGTGGCGGAGCTAGTGGAGCGCGTGCGGGGGATGCGGCCGTGACCGAGATCGAGAAACAGACATCGGAAAAGGCGGGCAGCCGGGCTTCGGCGCGCGCCTTCACAGCACTTGCGGTTTTCGCGGGCATTCTGGCGGCGCTGTATTTCTGGCAGCCGGAAAATTTCTATCTCTGGGTCAAGGCCTTCCATGTGATCGCGGTGATCTCTTGGATGGCGGGCCTCTTCTACCTGCCGCGGCTTTTCATCTATCACAGCGATGCCGAGCCCGGTTCGCAGCAATCCGAGACCTTCAAGGTGATGGAGCGGCGACTGCTCAAGATCATCATGAACCCGGCGATGATGCTGACCTGGATGTTCGGGCTCTATCTCGCCTGGGATGTCTACGGATTTCGCGGCGGCTGGCTGCATGCCAAGATCGGGCTCGTCGTCCTGATGACAGTCGTGCATGTGTTCTTCAGCCGCGCGGTGCGGAATTTTGCCGCCGACGGCCCCCGTAAACCCGCGCGCCATTGGCGGCTGATGAACGAGCTGCCGACCCTGCTGATGATCGCCATCGTGATCCTGGTCGTCGTCAAACCATTCTGACAGCGTTCATCTGTTGCGGTTTGTTGAGGAAGATTTGCACCTCCCCCTCTTGCGGCGCTTTCCATGAGTCGCTATTTTCGCCCCATCTCATCTCGTGGCATGCGTGTTAATCTCATCGCTCCCGGATCATTTTCCGCGGTGGCGAATTTCCCCTACACGCCTGACTTCCCCCTTAAAATCTCAATGTGGTCCCCCTTCATGGCTGAAATGAAGCTTCAAGAACTCAAAAACAAATCGCCGACCGATTTGCTGACCTTTGCCGAATCGCTCGAGGTCGAGAACGCCAGCACGATGCGCAAGCAGGAGCTGATGTTCGCAATCCTCAAAATGCTGGCAAGCCAGGACGTCGAGATCATCGGCGAAGGCGTGGTCGAGGTCTTGCAGGACGGATTCGGTTTCTTACGTTCGGCCAATGCCAATTACCTGCCGGGTCCCGACGATATCTACATCTCTCCTTCGCAGATCCGCCGCTTCTCGCTGAAGACCGGCGATACGGTGGAAGGCCCGATCCGCGGGCCGAAGGAAGGCGAGCGCTACTTTGCCCTTCTGAAGGTCAACACGATCAATTTCGACGACCCGGAAAAGATCCGTCACAAGGTTCACTTCGACAACCTGACGCCGCTTTACCCGAACGAGCGGTTCAAGATGGAACTCGACGTTCCGACCTCCAAGGACCTTTCCGCCCGCGTCATCGACCTCGTGGCACCGCTCGGCAAGGGGCAGCGCGGGCTGATCGTGGCGCCGCCGCGCACCGGTAAGACCGTTCTCCTGCAGAACATCGCCCATTCCATCACCGCCAATCATCCGGAATGCTATCTCATCGTTCTTCTGATCGACGAGCGCCCGGAAGAAGTGACCGATATGCAGCGTTCCGTGCGCGGCGAGGTGGTCTCCTCGACCTTCGATGAGCCGGCGGTTCGGCACGTTCAGGTCGCCGAAATGGTGATCGAAAAGGCTAAGCGCCTCGTCGAGCACGGCCGCGACGTCGTCATCCTGCTCGATTCGATCACGCGCCTGGGGCGTGCCTACAACACCGTGGTGCCCTCCTCCGGCAAGGTTCTGACCGGTGGTGTGGATGCCAATGCCCTGCAGCGCCCGAAGCGCTTCTTCGGTGCCGCCCGCAATATCGAGGAAGGCGGTTCGCTGACCATCATCGCGACCGCGCTCATCGATACCGGCAGCCGCATGGACGAAGTCATCTTCGAAGAGTTCAAGGGCACCGGCAACTCGGAAATCGTGCTGGACCGCAAGGTGGCCGACAAGCGCATCTTCCCGGCCATGGATATCCTCAAATCCGGCACCCGCAAGGAAGACCTTTTGGTGCCGCGCCAGGATCTCCAGAAGATTTTCGTCCTCCGCCGCATTCTCGCACCGATGGGAACGACCGACGCGATCGAGTTCCTCATTGATAAGCTGAAGCAGACGAAGAACAATGGCGACTTCTTCGACTCGATGAATACCTGATCCTTAGCCGGATTCCGCTTTCTACGAAGCGCTCGGCCACTGGTCGGGCGCTTTTTGATTTAACGGTTCGAAAATCATGGTCAGCTCCGCCGATACGATATTCGCTCTTTCCAGCGGTAACCTACCCGCCGGCGTTGCCGTGATCCGTATAAGCGGCCCTACCGCCTTCTCAGCGGCTGAAGCGCTTGCGGGCGTGCTGCCGGCGCCGCGGCTTGCGCAGCTGAAAAAGATTCGCAACCGTAACGGACTGCTGCTCGACCAGGCGCTTGTGGTGATCTTCCCTTCTCCCAATTCGTTTACGGGTGAAGATTGCGTGGAATTCCACCTGCATGGCAGTAAAGCGGTGGTTTCCGCCGTGTTTACCGAACTCGGAGATATGGAAGGGCTTCGGATGGCCGAAGCCGGGGAATTTTCGCGGCGGGCGTTCGAAAACGGCAAGCTCGATCTCGTGGAGGCGGAAGGCCTCGGTGATCTGATCGCTGCCGAAACCGAAATGCAGAGGAGGCTTGCCGTCGAGCAGGGGTTCGGCGGCCAGTCGGCGCTTTATGCCAGTTGGGCGGAGCGCCTCACGAGGGCGCGTGCCCTTATCGAAGCCGAGCTCGATTTCGCTGATGAGGACGATGTACCGGGTTCTGTTTCCGAGCAGGTGTGGAGCGATATGACCCGCCTGCGCGATGAGATCGAGCAGCATATCGGTTCGTCGAAGTCGGGAGAGATTATCCGCGACGGGTATAAGGTGGTGATCGCCGGGCCGCCCAATGCCGGAAAATCGAGTCTTTTGAATACGCTTGCGAAGCGGGATGTGGCGATCGTCACTGAGATCGCCGGCACGACACGCGATATCCTCCATGTGGATCTTGATATGGAAGGCTATCTCGTTCGCTTCTTCGATACGGCGGGACTGCGTGAGACAGGCGATCTGGTGGAGCAGGAAGGCGTTCGCCGCGCAAAGCGCGCGATGGAGGAAGCTGATCTCGTTTTACTGGTAGAGGAGATCGATTCGTATCCGGAACAAAGCATCATACCGAAAGGAAAACAGGTTCTCCGGATCGGCAGCAAGCTCGATCGGCACAAGAGCAGCGATACTTATGATATCTGCCTTTCCGTCCATACGGGAGAAGGACTGGAGAGGCTTCGGGAGAGGATTCTGGGAAATCTCCGGAGCGTATGGGCCGGCTCGACGATGCCGAGCCGCGCCCGTCATCTCGATTTTCTCAAACAGGCTTCCAATTCGATCCAGGAAGCTCTAAATGGCAGCCAACTCGACTTAAGAGCCGAGAACCTCCGGGCTGCGGCAAGCGCATTGGGCCGCATCACCGGGCGGGTGGACGTGGAGCAATTGCTCGACGTCATCTTTTCGCAATTCTGTATCGGCAAGTGATTCACGTGAAACATGGGTGATTGCCGCGGATAGGACCGATCATGGCAACGGCTTATGATGTGATCGTTATCGGAGGTGGGCATGCGGGCTGCGAAGCAGCCAGCGCGGCCGCGCGGCTGGGCGCCAGGACGGCACTCATCACCCATAAAAAAGAGACGATCGGCGTCATGTCCTGCAACCCCGCAATCGGCGGGCTTGGCAAGGGCCATCTCGTCCGCGAGGTCGATGCGCTGGACGGGCTGATGGGGCGCGTCGCGGACGCGGCCGGCATTCAGTTCCGGCTTCTGAACCGCAAGAAGGGGCCGGCCGTGCGCGGACCCCGCACCCAGGCGGACCGGAAGCTTTATCGGATCGCCATGCAGGCCGAAATAGATGCCCAGGAAAACCTGACGGTCATCGAGGGGGATGCCTTCGATATCTCGATCGACAACGGGCGGGTGACGCAGGTTTCGCTGCAGGACGGGCGGAGCTTTGCCTGCGGAGCCGCGGTCTTGACGACGGGGACCTTCCTCCGGGGCCTGATTCACATCGGTGACAGGAAGATTCCGGCAGGCCGGGTGGGTGAAGAGCCTTCGCTCGGCCTTTCCTCAACCTTGGCCCGGTTCGGGCTCAGCCTCGGGCGGCTGAAGACCGGAACGCCCGCACGTCTGGACGGGCGGACGATCGACTGGGCTTCCATCGATCGCCAGGCGGCCGATGAAGAGCCCGTTCCATTCTCATTCATGACGGACCGCATTGCCAATCCGCAGATAGAATGTGGCGTTACGCGCACGACCGATGCGACCCACAGGATCATTTCGGACAATATCCATCGCTCGGCCATGTATTCCGGGCAGATCGAGGGAGTAGGTCCCCGCTATTGCCCGTCGATCGAAGACAAGATCGTTCGCTTCGGCGAGCGCGACGGTCATCAAGTCTTCCTGGAGCCGGAGGGGCTGGACGATCATACCGTCTATCCCAACGGTATCTCCACATCGCTTCCCGAGGACGTTCAGGAAGCTTTCATCCGAACCATACCGGGCCTCGAAAAGGTGGCGATCCAGCAGCCGGGCTACGCGATCGAATACGATCACGTCGATCCGCGCGAATTGACCCCTGCCCTGGAGGTCCGGAAGATACCGGGACTTTTCCTCGCCGGACAGATCAACGGGACGACCGGTTATGAGGAAGCGGCGGCGCAGGGATTGGTCGCGGGCATGAACGCCGCGCGAAGCACGAGCGGTGAAGGGGCATACCACTTCAGCCGAGCCGGATCCTATATCGGCGTTATGATCGATGACCTGACGTCCCGTGGGGTCACGGAACCCTATCGGATGTTCACCTCGCGGGCGGAATACCGGTTGTCCCTTCGCGCCGACAACGCGGATCAGAGGCTGACACCGCTCGGCATCCAATTGGGGATCGTGGGCACCGCCCGTCGGGAAAAATTCGATCTCTTCGAAGCCTCGATGAATGCCGGGCGAGAGACGCTCCACAACTTGAGCCTGACGCCGAACGAAGCATCCCGTCATGGATTAAAGCTCAATCAGGATGGTCAGCGCCGGTCCGGCTATGATCTTCTCGCCTATCCCGATATTAGCTTTGCGCAGCTGAATACAATCTGGCCAGAACTTAGCCGGATTCCTGGGAAAGTTAGTGAGGCACTGGAGATCGAGGCCTCCTATGCAGTTTACATGGAGCGTCAGGCTGCCGATATCGCCACCGTTCGTCGGGACGAGGCGCGTATTATCCCGCAAGCCTTTGATTTCAATGGTCTTCCTGGCTTGTCGAACGAACTCAGGCAGAAATTGACAGCCGCCGCCCCGCAAAATCTGGCGCAAGCGGCGAAGGTGGATGGGATGACCCCTGCTGCTCTCGCGCTCATTCTGGCGCTGGTGCGCAAAGCAGATATGACCTCCGATCGCGCGATACGAGTCTCCTGATGCAACTTAACGGAAAGAGTGTTTCACGTGAAACGCAGGAGCGATTGGAGCATTTTGCACGATTGTTCCAGAAATGGGCCAAGTCCATAAATCTCGTAGCTCCTTCCACCCTGGATGAACTCTGGACGCGCCATATTGCGGATAGCGCCCAGATATTTCAGCTCGCTCCCCGGCCGTTGCGATGGATGGATCTTGGCTCAGGCGGAGGTTTTCCGGGGGTCATAACGGCCATTTTCCTTGCGGAATTGCAGGATGGCTGGGTGCATCTTGTCGAAAGCAACCAGAAAAAGGCGGCGTTCCTGCGTGTTGCCTTGAACGAGACTGGTGCCCGAGGTTCTGTCCACGCGGTCAGAGTCGAAGACACCGATGTCTCCATTCCGGCCTGCGACTGCATCTCCGCGCGCGCCTTGGCGGAGCTGAACCAGCTTCTCGCTTATATTTCTCAGCGAATGATCGGTACGGAAACAAGAGCCTTTTTCCATAAAGGGCGGGATTACGCGGCTGAAGTCGAGAAAGCACGTGGTCGATGGGGGTTTGATCTGATAAAACATCCCAGCGCCGTCGAAGCGGATTCCGTGATTCTGGAGATAAGCAACCTACGGCGCAGGTAACTTCAACGTCGTCAGGTGCGGCATGTTCGAAAAAAACCGGATTATCACCATTGCCAATCAAAAGGGCGGTGTCGGTAAGACGACCACGGCCATCAATCTCGCGACCGCACTTGCGGCGATCGGGGAACGTGTGCTGATCGTTGATCTGGATCCGCAGGGAAATGCGAGTACCGGCCTTGGCATCGATCGCCGGGATCGGAAACTTTCCTCCTACGATCTTCTGATGGGCTATAGCGACGTCACCGAGACAGCATTGGAAACGGCCGTTCCGAATCTCTCCATCGTGCCCTCAACGATGGATCTTCTCGGTTTCGAATCCGAAATCGCCCAGCAACCCGATAGGGCTTTCAAACTGCGCCGCGCTTTGAATTCGGAAGCAGCGAGCAATTATTCCTATATCCTGCTGGATTGCCCGCCCTCTTTCAATCTCCTGACCATGAATGCCATGGCGGCGGCCCATTCGATCCTTGTCCCTCTGCAGTGCGAGTTCTTCGCCCTGGAAGGGTTGAGCCAACTTCTCGAAACGGTCAATCAGGTGCGGCAGACGGTCAATCCGACCCTGGATATCCAGGGAATAGTGCTGACGATGTTCGATTCGCGTAACAACCTTGCCCAGCAGGTCGTCAGCGATGTGCGGACTTATTTGGGAGAGAAGGTCTATCATACACTTATTCCGCGAAATGTTCGCGTTTCCGAAGCCCCTTCCTATGGCAAGCCGGCCATTCTCTATGATTTGAAATGCGCAGGCAGTCAGGCCTATCTTCAATTGGCTTCCGAAGTGATCCAGCGCGAGCGCAGACGCAAGGCTGCCTGATAGATAAGACGAGACGGATGAAGCACGATGAATGACGATCTTTCGAAACGGCGCCTCGGGCGCGGCCTAGCGGCGCTGATTGGGGAGATGGATCAGCCGCTTCCCGCGGACACCGGCCCGCAGCAGACGGTCAATCCCGATCGGGCTGTGCCGATCGAACATGTCTCGCGCAATCCGAAGAACCCGCGCCGGCAGTTCGACGAGAATGAGCTCCAGGATCTGGCAAGCTCGATCAGGCAGCACGGGATCGTTCAGCCCGTCGTGGTGCGCCCCAGAGGCGAGCGCTTCGAGATCATAGCCGGTGAGCGGCGCTGGCGGGCTGCCCAGCTCGCCGGGCTCATCGATATCCCTGTCATCGTGCGCGATGTGGACGACCGGACGGCGCTCGAGCTTGCGATCGTCGAGAACGTTCAGCGCTCGGATCTCAATCCGGTCGAAGAGGCGTTGGGTTACGAGCAGTTGATTGCCGAGCATGGATATACCCAGAACGATCTCGGCGAAATCATCGGCAAGAGCCGCAGCCATGTGGCCAATAGCCTGCGTCTTCTCAAGCTTCCAGCACCGGTGATGGATATGCTTTCCGCCGGCAGCCTCTCCGCCGGCCATGCGCGCGCGCTGATCACCACATCCGATCCGGTTTCGCTGGCCCGCACGATCGTCGCCAAGGGAATGTCGGTTCGCGATGCGGAGCGGCTCGCGCAGAACGATATCAAGGCGCAGAACGAACCTGCGTCCGCGGGAAGGACCGAACAGAAGGATTCCGATACGCTCGCTCTCGAGCGCACGCTTTCCGACTCGCTCGGCCTCGATGTGAAGATCAATCATCGCGGTGGGGGTGGGCAGGTGCGGATCAGCTATCGCACGCTTGAGCAGCTGGAAGAAGTCTGCCGCCTTCTGGAACGGCGTTAAGCCGCCAACATCTGAATCAGATTGGACTTTTCGGACGCTGTGAGCCCCACCGGCGGCGGGTCAGGACATCGAGCGGCTTGACTGCAAGGCCGTCGCCATCAACACCTGAAAGGCGATGTTCGGCTCCAGGCTCTGTCTCCGGCGCGATTGGAGAATGGCTGCCTGCAAGCGGGCCGTCTCGCGGGCGAGCGCTGCGGCGTTCCAATTTCTAAGCGCTTTTTCGACGATGGGCTTTCGCTTGAAATGGATATGGCGGCCGAGCGTCGCCATGACCTGGCCGCTCTGCATCTTCTTCTCATCCATCTCGCTGCGCATCAGGTCCAGCATCTGGAACTGTTTAAGGCAGGCCTGCAGAACAAGGAAAACGGGGGTCTTGGACACCAGAACCTTCTGCAACGCGTGGTGAAAGGCCGGCAGATCACCGCTGAGCACGGCGTCGACGACCTCGTCGGTGGAGATGGCGCTGGCATCACCTATAATTTCATCTACTTGAATTTCTTCAATAATCTGCATTCCGCGGCAGTAAAGCGCGAGTTTGCGGATCTCGTTTCGGGAGGCTGCCCTGTCGCCGCCCAGGAGCTCAAGGAGACGCTGGCGCGCCGGAGAACTTATCTTCAATCCTTCGGCCGCGAGTTCTGTATCGATCAGCGAGTTCAATGCGCGCGCGTCATCGGCATAGCAGGGGATGACGGCGATCGACCTTGCGGGCTCGACGATCTTGCGCAGACCGCTTCCCTTCTTGAGGTCGCCGGCCTCGATGATGAGGTTGTTCGCCGGCGGCGGACCATCGGCCAGGACTTGAACCGCATCGAGCAGCGGTTTTTCGTTCGCTGCTCCGCGAAGCCAGACCAGCTTGGCGCCGCCAAACAAGCCAAGGGAATTGACCTCATCCAGCAGGCGCCCGGGATCGCCCTGAAGATCGGAAACATCGAGCTTCAGCATGGAGAATGGATCGTCCGCCGAAACACCGGTCTTGCCGGCAATCTGAGCCGCGCGTTCCGAAACGAGCCCTCTGTCGGGCCCGTAGATAACGAAAATCTGATAGAGTTCCGCGCCCTTCTGGATGAAACGGTCGAACTCGTGGGACTTTATTTCTGCCATGTGACCGGTTGTGGCTGTGGCTCACGGGCAATAACCGCGGCAAGATCGGCGCGGACGAATTCGGCAACCTCGCGGGCAGCGCGGTCCTCGGCATCGCGAATTGCGCGCAGCTTGGCGAATTCCTGCCTGGAGATATCCATCAGGGCGGTAACCTGACGTCTGCCGGATCTCAGCACCTGGCCATCGCTGACGCGAGAAAGCGAATAGGTGGCGAACACCGTGACGCGGCCCGGCATGCCCAGCCTGTCCTCGTCGTCGAGAACGTCGATATACTGGGAGGTCACGTCAAGCTTGACGTCATAATCCGCCTTCGCCGGCTCCCCGGCGCCGCCGGAGGTCAGGAAGATCAGATGATTGCGGACAGCCTGTTCGACCCGGTTATCCGCGTGTGAGAAGGAGATCGCGGCGAGGCGCTGGGCCGTCCCGGAGGCTTCCGAATAGAGCGGGCGGACCTGGCATCCGGCAATGACGGCAAGCGCCGAGAGACCGGCCGCCACGGCAAGGGCTTTGGGAAACCTGTGAAAGAAGTCACACGACAATGTTCACGATCCTCTGTGGGACGACGATGATCTTTTTGGGCGCCCGGCCGTCAAGAGCCGCCTTCACCGCATCCAGCGCCAGAACCGCAGCTTCGACGGCACTTTGATCCGCGTCGCGGGCAATTGTCAATTCGCCGCGTTTCTTGCCGTTGATCTGGATCGGCAGCGTGACGTCGTTCTCGACCACGAGGGTTTCGTCATAGGCGGGCCATGGGGTGCGGCTGACCATTTCGGCATTGCCGAGCACGGCCCAGCATTCCTCGGCCAGATGCGGCGTCATGGGTGCAACGACCTGGACGAGGATTTCCGCGGCTTCGCGCACGGCGGCGCGATAGGTCGGATCTCCCTCACCCGAGGCCACCTTCGCCAAGGGAGCGGCAAGGGTGTTCACCAGCTCGTAGATGCGCGCCACGGCCCTGTTGAAGGAGAGCCTATCGTAATCTTCCTGAACCGCCTTCAGCGTCTTGTGCGCCGCCTGCGAAATAGGCAAGGCTTCGCCATTCTTAGCCGGATTCGGCTTAACGCCGACGAGATTCCCGGAGGCTTCCGAAATCAGACGCCAGAGGCGCTGAGTGAAACGGTGAGCGCCTTCGACGCCCGCCTCGGACCAGATGACGTCGCGATCCGGCGGCGAATCCGACAGAACGAAGAAGCGGGCTGTGTCGGCGCCGTAGGAGGCGATGATATCGTCCGGATCGACGACATTCTTCTTCGATTTCGACATCTTCTCGATCGAGCCGATCGAAATTTCCTCGCCATCGGACAGCAGGAAGGCGCGGCGCTTGCCGTCTATCTCTTCGATGCGGATCTCCGCCGGCGATACCCACTCGCCGTTCTGGCCAGTGCCGCGGCGATAGGTTTCGTGCACGACCATTCCCTGGGTGAACAGTCCCTTGAAGGGCTCCTTCACGTCCAAGTGACCTGTTTCACGCATGGCGCGGGTGAAGAAGCGCGAATAGAGCAGGTGCAGGATCGCATGCTCGATGCCGCCAATATACTGATCGACCGGCAGCCAGCGGTCAGCGACAGCCGGATCGGTGGGAGCGTCCTCACGCGGTGCCGTGAAGCGGGTGTAATACCAGCTCGAATCGACGAACGTATCCATGGTGTCGGTTTCGCGCCGCGCATCCTTGCCGCAGTTCGGGCAGGCGACGTGTCGCCAAGTGGCATGGCGGTCGAGCGGGTTGCCCGGCTGATCGAAGGTGACGTCCTCGGGCAGCTCGACCGGCAGATCCTTCTTCGGAACGGGCACGACCCCGCAATCGTCGCAGTGGATGACCGGGATCGGGCAGCCCCAATAGCGCTGGCGGGAAATGCCCCAGTCACGCAGGCGGAAGTTCACCTTGCGCTCGCCTTGCGGCTGGTTGCCGAGCAACGTGCTCTCCAGCTTTTCCGCGACGAGTTCGAAGGCGTCCGTGGTCGATTTGCCGTCGAGGAAACGCGAGTTGATCATCACGCCGTCATCGACATAAGCCGTATCGCCGATCTCGAAGGTGGCGGCGTCGCCATCCTTCGGCATGACCACGGGAACGACGGGCAGGCCGTATTTGCGCGCGAAATCCAGGTCGCGCTGGTCGCCGGAGGGGCAGCCGAAGATCGCGCCGGTGCCGTATTCCATCAGCACGAAGTTCGCCACATAGACGGGCAGTTCCCAGGAGGGATCGAGCGGATGCTTCACGCGAATACCGGTATCGATGCCCTTCTTCTCGGCCGTTTCGAGGGCGGCGAGAGAGGTGCCGTGCCGCCGGCACTCCTCGGCAAAGGCCTCGATAGCCGGATTCTTCTCCGCTGCCGCTCGGGCGAGCGGATGATCGGCGGCAATGGCGAGGAAGGAGGCACCGAACAAGGTGTCCGGCCGGGTGGTGTATACGGTGACCTCGGTTTCGCCGGCAGGCGCGGTCGAGGGCACGATTTCCCAGCGGACCGCCATGCCTTCGGAGCGGCCGATCCAGTTCTTCTGCATCAGCCGGACCTTTTCAGGCCACTGATCGAGCGTATCGAGCTCGTCCAGCAGATCCTGGCTGAAATCGGTGATCTTGAAGAACCACTGCACCAGCTCGCGCTGCTCCACCAGCGCGCCTGAGCGCCATCCGCGACCGTCGATGACCTGTTCGTTCGCCAGAACGGTGTGGTCGACCGGGTCCCAGTTGACCTTGGACTTCTTGCGGTAGACGAGGCCCTTTTCCATCATGTCCAGGAAGAGTGCCTGCTGGCGGTGATAATATTCCACGTCGCAGGTGGCGAATTCGCGGGACCAATCGAGCGACAAGCCCATGGCCTTGAGCTGCGTCTTCATCGAAGCGATATTCTGGTAGGTCCAGGATTTCGGGTGCACCTTGTTGTCGCGTGCGGCATTCTCCGCCGGCATGCCGAAAGCGTCCCAGCCCATCGGGTGCAGCACGTTGAAACCGCGGGCGCGCTTGTAGCGCGCCACCACGTCGCCCAGCGCGTAGTTGCGCACATGGCCCATGTGGATGCGGCCCGAAGGATAGGGGAACATCTCGAGGACGTAATACTTCTCGCGCGGATCGCCGTTGTCGGTTTCGAAAACCTTCGCCTCGTTCCACTTCTGCTGCCAACGAGGCTCGGCATCGCGCGGATTGTAACGTTCAGTCGCCATTTCGATGATATTCCGGGAAAATCTGGATAAAAGAGTCGGGCGAGACCTTCACCATGAAACCCCGCAAGCGTCAAGTTTTACGGGCTCGGAAGGGTTCAAAGTTTAGAGCGGAACGCCCTTGGCAGCCGCTTATATGAGCGCTAATCGCTCACTCGGCAAGAAATGCGGAAAGGTCGGATCATGAGCGTGGAAGAGCGGTTGCAGGATGTGAAGGCGCGGATCGGCAAGATGGAGCGCCAGGCTGGCAGATCGCAAGGGTCCGTCACCCTTGTTGCCGTTTCCAAGACTTTCGATGCGGAGCAGATCCGGCCGGTGATCGCCGCCGGGCAGCGCGTGTTCGGCGAGAACCGCGTGCAGGAAAGCCAAGGCAAATGGCCGGAGCTGAAGGCGGAAACGCCGGATATCGACCTGCACCTGATCGGGCCGCTGCAATCCAACAAGGCAGCGGACGCGGTGAAGCTCTTCGACGTGATCGAGACCGTGGACCGGGAAAAGATCGCGCGCGCGCTGGCTGACGAGATGAAGAAGCAAGGAAAGGCGCCGCGGCTCTATGTGCAGGTGAACACCGGTCTGGAGCCGCAGAAGGCAGGCATCGAACCGAAGCAGACGGCCTCCTTCGTTGATTTCTGCCGCGATGAACTCGGGCTTTCGATCGAGGGACTGATGTGCATTCCTCCGGCGGAGGAAAATCCCGGTCCGCACTTCGCGCTGCTTGCGAAGCTCGCCAAGCAATGCGGTCTCGAGAGGCTGTCGATGGGCATGTCCGGGGATTTCGAAACCGCCGTCGAATTCGGCGCCACCAGCGTGCGTGTCGGCTCGGCGATCTTCGGGGCCCGCTGAGCCTAAAGCTTTCGTCGGGGTTTCCCGCACCTCCACCGCACCCTAGATTGCTCTCCTCAGGCAGCGCAATGTAACGGGAGGTGCAGATGCAAAGCCGCTATTTCGATGCTTACGAAGGCTGGAAGGCCGATCCGGAGCGGTTCTGGGAGAAAGCCGCCGAAGCGATCGACTGGTTCAGGCCGCCGGCGAAGATCTTCGACAGGGATCAGGGCGTCTATGGCCGCTGGTTCACCGGCGGAGAGACGAACACCTGCTACAACTGCCTCGATCGCCATGTTGCCGCCGGGCGCGGAGAGCGGCGCGCTTTCATCTACGACAGTGCGATGACGGGCAAGCAGAAGAGCTTCACCTATCGCGAGGTCCTTACCGAAGTGAAAGCCATCGCGGCGGTATTGCGCGATCTCGGCATTGGCAAGGGCGACCGGGTGGTCATCTACATGCCGATGGTGCCGGAAGCGGTGTTTTCCATGCTCGCCTGCGCGCGGCTTGGCGCCATCCACTCCGTCGTTTTCGGCGGGTTCGCGGCGCAGGAGCTCGCAGCGCGTCTCAATGATTCGGAGGCGAAACTGGTGATCAGCGCCAGTTGCGGACTGGAGCCCGGTCGAGTGATTGCTTACAAGCCGCTATTGGATCAGGCGATCGAACTTGCGCGTGTGAAGCCCGCGCACTGCCTCGTTCTGCAGAGAGAGGAGCTTCACGCGGAACTGCTGCCCGGACGGGACCTCGATTTTGCCGATGCCGTAGCGGCCGAGAAGGCCAAGGGCACCGATGTGGAATGCACGCCCGTGCTGGCCACCGACCCGCTTTACGTGCTCTACACATCCGGCACGACCGGCCAGCCGAAGGGCGTCGTGCGCGACAATGGCGGGCACATGGTGGCGCTTCACTGGAGCATGGAGAACGTCTTCGGCGTGAAGCCCGGCGAGGTCTTCTGGGCCGCTTCAGACATCGGCTGGGTGGTAGGCCATTCCTATATCGTCTACGGGCCGCTGCTTGCCGGCAATACCAGCGTGATCTTCGAAGGCAAGCCGGTCGGCACGCCGGATGCCGGTACCTATTGGCGGATCATCAGCGATCACGACGTGAAGGTGATGTTCACCGCGCCGACCGCCTTCCGGGCGATCCGGCGCGACGATCCAGCCGGGGAACTGGTCTCCAAATACGATCTTTCGGGTTTCAGAGCCCTGTTTCTGGCGGGAGAGCGGGCGGACACGGAAACGCTGAAATGGGCCGAGGAGAGGCTGAAGGTTCCGGTGATCGACCATTGGTGGCAGACCGAAACCGGATGGCCGGTCGTCGCCAATCCGGTGGGGCTCGGGCTGATGCCGCTCAAATACGGTTCGCCGACGCGTCCCCTGCCCGGCTATGCGCTCGAGGTGTTGGACGATGACGGCAAGCCGCTGCCGGCAGGCACGCTCGGCAATATCGTCATCCGGCTGCCGCTGCCGCCCGGCTGTCTCGTCAGCTTCTGGAATGCCGACCAGCGGTTCCGTGAGACATGCCTCACGGAATTCCCGGGCTATTACAAGACCGCCGATGCCGGGCTGATCGACGAGGATGGCTATCTCTTCGTGATGGCGCGCACCGACGACATCATCAACTGTGCGGGCCACCGGCTTTCCACGGGTGCCATGGAAGAGGTCTGCGCCAAGCATCCGGACGTGGCCGAATGCGCGGTCATCGGCGTCAGGGACGAGGTGAAGGGGCAGATCCCCTGCGGTTTCCTCGTTCTCAAAAACAGGGTTTCACGGGAAACATCGATGATCGCCAAGGAGGTGGCCGACCTGGTGCGCAATGAGATCGGCCCGGTGGCCGCTTTCAAGACCGTTATGGTGGTACCGAAGCTTCCGAAGACACGATCGGGAAAGATCCTGCGGGGCACGATGCAGAAGATCGCCGATGAGATGCCCTGGACGATGCCGGCGACCATCGAGGATGCGGCGGTTCTCGACGAGATCACAGCCGTTCTCAAGGCGAACGGCTACGCCCAAGGCGGCGGTTTCAGGCAAAGTGCCTAGAGCGCTTCATTCCAGTAAAACAAAGGCCCCGGAAGCGATCCGGGGCCTCGAACAGGCAAGAGGAGGCGGGCCTTCTCAGAAGTTTTCGTCCTCGTCCTCTTCGCGACGGTTGGACTTCAGCGAGCTGAGCTTTGCGAAAACCGCATCCGCATCGATTTCCTTTTCTTCCTCGCGCTCGCCGCGATAGCCGAAATCGAGGTTCTCGGTTTCGGCCGCCGGCTGCAGCGAAGCGCCGAGCTCGGCCGCGCTCGGCAGCGGACGGCCCTTGGAGGCCTTTTCCACCTCGAGATCGAGATCGATCTGGCTGCAGAGGCCAAGGGTTACAGGGTCCATCGGCGTCAGGTTGGCGGAGTTCCAGTGGGTCCGTTCGCGAATCTGCTCGATCGTCGACTTGGTGGTGCCGACGAGGCGGGAAATCTGCGCATCCTTGAGTTCAGGATGATTGCGCACCAGCCAGAGAATGGCGTTGGGACGATCCTGGCGCTTGGAAACCGGGGTATAGCGCGGGCCGCGGCGCTTCGATTCCGGCACACGAACCTTCGGCTCGGAGATCTTCAGCTTGTAGTTCACATCCGCCTCGCCGCGGGCGATCTCGTCACGGGAAAGCTGGCCGGTGGCTATGGGGTCGAGGCCCTTGATGCCCTGCGCCGCTTCGCCATCGGCAATCGCCTTCACCTCGAGCGGGTGCAGCTTGCAGAACTGGGCGATCTGGTCGAAGGAAAGGGCCGTGTTATCGACCAGCCATACGGCCGTTGCCTTCGGCATGAGCAGTTGTTGAGCCATGGATATAGTTCCTCTGTCCGTCCGCGCCGGTGTCGCGGGCCGTGGGTATCAACCACAATTTCCGGGAATTAATGGCGCCTCTATAACCGGATTGAGACAGAATTGCAAATGTTTGAAACAGGCTTCGGCCCTGGGGCGCATCGTCTCCAGAGAAAAATGAGGCGATGCCCCAAGCCGTTGTTTTGACGCATGCCGCGGCGCGAAAAATCGGCTCTCACGTTTCCGCGACCTTACTTCATGGACCATTTGTCTAATTGCCGCTCTTGCTTCACCTGTTATGAATGCCTCACATATCGCTGACGGTTCGGTGCATCGTCGTCGATGACAAGCAGGGAGGAGTTCATGTCCGAAAAAGTCTATCCGGTTCTCAAGTCCGCAAAGGCAAAGGCTCTCATCGACAAGGCCAAATATGAGAAGTGGTACGAGGACAGCATTGAGAATCCGGACAAGTTCTGGGGCAAGCACGGCAAGCGCATCGACTGGTTCAAGCCCTATACCAAGGTCAAGAACACCTCGTTCAAGGGCAAGGTCTCGATCAAGTGGTTCGAGGACGGACAGACCAATGTTTCCTACAACTGCATCGACCGGCATTTGAAGAAGCACGGGGAACGCACTGCCATCATCTGGGAGGGCGACAATCCCTATATCGACAAGAAGATCACCTATAACGAGCTCTACGAAGCGGTCTGCCGGCTGGCCAACGTGCTGAAGAAGCACGGCGTCAAGAAGGGCGATCGCGTTACCATATACATGCCAATGGTCCCGGAAGCGACCTATGCGATGCTCGCCTGCGCACGCATCGGCGCGGTGCATTCGGTGGTCTTCGGCGGCTTTTCGCCGGATGCATTGGCCGGCCGCATCGTCGACTGCCAGTCCACCTTCGTGATCACCTGCGACGAGGGTGTTCGCGGCGGCAAGCCGATACCGCTCAAGGAGAATACGGACAAGGCCATCGAGATTGCGGCGCGCCAGAACGTAACGGTCGACAAGGTGCTCGTCGTGCGGCGCACCGGCGGCAAGACCGGTTGGACGTCCGGCCGCGATATCTGGTACCATCAGGAAACCGCAGACGTGAAGGCGCATTGCGAGCCGGTGAAGATGAAGGCGGAAGACCCGCTGTTCATCCTCTATACCTCGGGCTCCACCGGCAAGCCGAAAGGCGTGCTGCACACGACGGGCGGCTATCTCGTCTATGCCGCGATGACCCACGAATATGTCTTCGACTACCAGGATGGCGATATCTATTGGTGCACGGCGGATGTCGGCTGGGTAACCGGCCATTCCTATATCGTCTATGGGCCGCTTGCGAACTGCGCCACCACGCTGATGTTCGAAGGCGTGCCGAACTTCCCCGACCAGGGGCGCTTCTGGGAGGTCGTGGACAAGCACAAGGTCAACATCTTTTATACCGCGCCGACCGCGATCCGCGCGCTGATGGGCGCCGGCGACGAGTTCGTCAAGCGCTCCTCCCGCAAAAGCCTGCGTCTGCTCGGCACGGTCGGCGAACCGATCAATCCGGAAGCCTGGGAATGGTATTATCACGTGGTGGGCGACGGCCGTTCTCCGATCGTGGACACCTGGTGGCAGACGGAAACGGGCGGCCATATGATCACCCCGCTGCCGGGTGTCACCGATCTGAAGCCCGGTTCGGCGACGAAGCCCTTCTTCGGGGTGAAGCCGGAACTCGTCGACAATGAAGGCAAGGTGCTGGAGGGGCCGGCGGACGGCAATCTCTGCATCGCCGATAGCTGGCCTGGCCAGATGCGCACCGTCTACGGCGACCACGAGCGTTTCGTGGAGACCTATTTCTCCACCTATAAGGGGAAATATTTTACCGGCGACGGCTGCCGGCGCGACGAGGACGGCTATTACTGGATCACCGGCCGCGTCGACGACGTGCTGAACGTCTCCGGCCACCGCCTCGGAACGGCGGAAGTGGAATCGGCGCTCGTCTCCCACGAGCTCGTCTCGGAAGCGGCAGTGGTGGGCTATCCGCACAATATCAAGGGCCAGGGCATCTACTGCTATGTGACGCTGATGGCGGGACAGGAAGGCAATGACGAGCTTCGCCAGGAACTGGTGAAGCATGTGCGCCAGGAAATCGGCCCGATCGCCACGCCCGACAAGATCCAGTTTTCGCCGGGCCTGCCGAAGACCCGCTCGGGCAAGATCATGCGCCGCATCCTGCGCAAGATCGCCGAGGACGACTTCGGTTCGCTCGGCGATACTTCCACACTCGCCGATCCCGGCGTGGTGGAGGATCTCATCGCCAACCGGCAGAACAAGGCGGGCTGAATTCGCGCGTCTTGCCGTTTCTCACGGAGCGGTAAATCAGGCGATCGGCGTCTGCTGGTGCTGGATGATCCGCCACTCGCCCGCGTGGCGGACATAGGTGGAGCTGCAGAAGGCCCGATAGGCGGGAGAACCCTGCCTGCGGCCTTCCGCCCTGTAGGCAAGAATCACGGTCTCGCCGTTGGCTTCCAGGCTGGATTGCTCGTCCAGCTTTACGCTCAGCCATCGAGGTGCCCCATCGATACCGTTCAGTACGGCTTCCGCGCGCATGATCCCCGCGGGAGCCGGAAACACCATGATGCAATTCGGATGAAGCAGCTTCTCGTAGGCCGGGGTGCCCTCCACCCATAGACTTTGCTCATGTTTCCAGAAATCTTCGGTCATCGTTCCTCCAATCGGCGCGCGGATCGAACAAGATCAATGATCGCCAAGGCTGGCGGTTCCGCAAACCTCGCGCGGTTTGCGGCCGCCGTCATAGCCGGTGACGAGACCAGCGAGCAGCAAGCGGTCGGCGGCGTTCACGCCGTCGGGGAGCATCACGTCCGCGACGATGCGGCCGAAATATTTATCGCCGGCGATGCGGGTGAGCTGAATTTTGCGTGAGCCTGAGGTGAGAGCCTCCAGTGCCTGGCGGGCATCCAGCCCGGCATGACGTATCGCCAGGCATTTCGAGCGGAGTTCCGGCGCATCGATGCCGCGAATGCGGACATAGACCTCGATCTTCTGCTGCGGCCATGGCTCTGCTTCGACAAGCAGGGTGTCGCCATCGATGACGCGGAGAATATGTGCCGCAACCGGTCCGGAAATCTCTTCGCGCGCGGCCGCCCCGGTGATCAGGGTCAGGAAAAGGCCGGCAAGAATCGGAAGCGACTTAACCATGAAAGGAATAAATTCCGACATGTGGCGTAAGTCAATAGGAATATTTACTTACGTTTCTGCCGTATCGTCACGAAAAACGGAAAACTTTCCTGCCGCTGCTTCAAAACATGTGCGCGAGCAAACATGCCGGGTTTGCGGCAAGCATGCCTGGAAGCAAAAGGTTTAAAGGCGAAGAGTGAAGCTGAAGGATCGCGGCACGTTCTAGAAATCGATGGCGCGGCCGTTGATTTCCCAATCGCCGAAACGCGCGGGATCGGCTCCACCGCGGCCGCCGAACTCCGGCGGCATCTTCGCGTGCATTTCACGCCGCCGCCGCTCTTCGGCCTCGTTCAGCGCGCGTTGCGCGGCGGGTGAAAGCGACTTTTTCGGCGCTGCGCCTTCCACCGTTGCTTCTATATTGTCGTTATCGGCATTCTGCATAGGTTGTGCTCCGCGGTTCGAATATTGAAAAATACCGCTGAATGACCACATCATAAGGCGTTCGCCGCCAGGAAGAAAGGCGGTGTCGGTTTTCGGGAGATATGACGATGAACGTGATGCGCACCGCCATGCTTCTGGCCTTCATGACCGCCTTGTTCATGGGCGTCGGATTTCTGATCGGCGGCCGGGGCGGGATGATGATCGCGTTGATCATGGCCGCGGCCATGAACCTCTTCTCCTACTGGAATTCCGACAAGATGGTGCTGCGGGCCTATGGCGCCCATGAAGTCGACGAGCGCAATGCGCCGGAACTCTATCAGATGATCCGGGATCTTTCGGCCAATGCCGGCCTGCCGATGCCGAAAGTCTATGTCTACGACAATCCGCAGCCGAACGCTTTCGCAACCGGCCGCAACCCGCAGAACTCCGCCGTTGCAGCCTCCACCGGTCTTCTGGAACGGCTGACGCATGAGGAAGTGGCGGGTGTGATGGCGCATGAGCTTGCGCATATCCAGAACCGCGACACGCTCACCATGACGGTTACAGCCACCCTTGCCGGCGCGATTTCCATGCTCGGCAACTTCGCCTTCTTCTTTGGCGGCAACCGGGAGAACAGCAATCCGCTCGGCTTCATCGGCGTGCTGCTCGCGATGATCGTCGCTCCGCTCGCTGCCATGGTGGTGCAGATGGCGATCAGCCGCACGCGCGAATATTCCGCCGACCGGCGCGGCGCGGAAATCTGCGGCAACCCGCTCTGGCTTGCCTCCGCGCTCGGCAAGATCGCCGGCGCCGCGCATGCGATCCCGAACTACGATGCCGAGCGCAACCCGGCAACCGCGCACGTGTTCATCATCAATCCGCTTTCCGGCGAGCGCATGGACAACCTGTTCTCGACCCACCCGAACACCGAAAACCGTATTGCCGCGCTCCAGCAGATGGCGGGCGAATTCGGGACCGGAACCTCGACGGGCTCACTCGGGGCTGATAGACCGACCCGTACTTCGCGGTCGGTGCCGAATGCCGGCTGGGGCCGCGGTCCTTCCGAACCGCCCAAAGGCCCCTGGTCCTGAACGAGAACAAGTTGAACGACAGCAAGAAGAAGACTTCCAAGCCGCCGGTCCATAGCGGGAAACAGGCTTCCGCAAATCACGGTCCCGAGGCCAAGCCGGGTCTTGAGGTCCGAGCCACGGCCGCCAAGCTTCTGGCGGCCGTCGTGGATCGAAAGATATCGCTCGACGGTATGCTCGATTCCGCTCACGGCAACCCCGCCTACAAGGCGCTTGGCGAGGCGGATAGGGCGCTGACCCGGGCGATCCTTACCTCCGCGCTTCGCCATCTGCCGCGTCTCGAAGCGGCGATCAATTCCCTCATCGATACGCCGCTGCCGGAGGGCGCTCGGGCCCTGCATCACGTGCTGGTCGTCGCGGCGGCGCAGATCCTGCATCTCGACGTTCCTTCGCATGCCGCGGTTGATCTCGCGGTTGAGCAAGCCAATCGCGATCCGCGAAACCGGCGGTTTGCCAAGCTGGTGAACGCCGTACTGCGGCGGCTTGCGCGCGAGAAGGACGATATCCTGGCACGGACCGCTACGGTCTCCCCCCTGCCCGCCTGGTTCTCTGAACGGCTCTCGGCGGCCTATGGAAAGGAGCAGGCACACCGGATCGCCGAGGCGCAGCTCGAACCGCCGGCGATCGACCTGACGGTCAAGGCCGATCCGGAGCGCTGGGCTGCAAGGCTCGGAGGCAAGCTTTTGCCGACCGGCAGCATCCGTCTTCCGTCGTTCGAGGGGTCGGTCACCGCGCTCGAGGGGTTCGAGGAAGGCGCCTGGTGGGTGCAGGATGTGGCGGCCAGTATTCCGGCGAAACTCTTCGGCGAGCTCAAGGGCAAGCTGATCGCCGATCTATGCGCTGCACCGGGCGGCAAGACGGCGCAGCTCGCCGCTGCCGGCGCAAAAGTCATCGCCGTCGAACAATCGGCGAACCGGCTGGCGCGACTTGAAGAAAACCTGAAGCGCCTGAACCTCGATGCGCAGTTCATCGGAGCGGACCTCTTTACTTTCAGGCCGGATGCGCTGCTTGACGGCGTGCTTCTCGACGCGCCCTGCTCTTCCACCGGTACGACGCGGCGCCATCCGGACGTGCTGTGGACCAAGGGGCCCCGGGATATAGAAAAGCTCGCCGCGCTGCAGGAGAAGATGCTGCGCCATGCCATCACGCTGGTGAAATCCGGTGGCCTCGTCGTCTTCTCCAACTGTTCACTCGATCCCTCCGAGGGCGAGGATCTCGTCGCCCGGGTGATATCGGATACGCCTGCCATCGAACGCGTGCCGGTCGATCCCGGCGATTGGGCGGGCCTCGAAACGGCGATCTCGCCGCTCGGGGAGTTCCGCACCACTCCGGCAATGCTCCCGCCGGACGGAAGCTTCGCCGGCGGCATGGATGGCTTCTTCGCCTCCGTGCTGCGCGTACGGTAAGATTTTATTCACCATAGAGCCCCATTTTATTCACAGAGTCTAAAAGGTGCGTCGTCCCATGGGCGGCCGTAAATCCTGCGGAGTGTTTCAGTTTGGCCATGCAGCTCGCGGATCGTCGAAGGCTCCTTTCCTTCGGCTTGCGGGAACTCGGGCGGCGCCTTTGCCGGCGCACCGCCTCCTTACGGCTGGCCTTGACCTCCTTCACGCTGAGAATCCCGGAACGGCTGATTGTCGCCCCGACGGACCTGCATTCGATAGACCTCTTCGTCGCTGAGGAGATACTCGAAGATCGTTTCCCGCTGGCCGGTACGGTGCTGACGACCTATGGGGAATCCCCCTTCGCGGTGCAGCTTCCCTCGAGGATTTTCGCGGAGAGGCTGCATTCCTTCACCTGGCTCAGGCATATCCGCGCCAACAAGACCGAGGAGGCCTGCGCACAGGCCCGCAGTATCGTTGCCGACTGGATTACGCTTCACGGGCGCAACCGCAGCGGCGTTGCCTGGGAGGCCAATGTCATGGCCGAAAGGGTCATCACCTGGCTTTCCCATTCCACCGTGGTTCTGCAGGGCGCCGAAGCGGGCTTCTACCGTCGCTTCATGCGGAGCCTTGCCCAGCAGGTTCGATATCTGAAGAAGATAGCCGGCTGTGTTCCGGAAGGCGAAACGCGACTGAGGATACGCATCGCGCTCGCCATGGCCTCGATTTCGATGCCGACCCGCAATGCCTATATCCGCCGGGAGGGGCAGAAGCTCGACCGCGAGCTGGAGCGGCAGATCCTGGCCGATGGCGGGCATGTCTCGCGCAACCCGCGCGCCCTCCTTGATATCCTGATCGACCTCCTGCCGCTTCGCCAGACCTATATCAATCTCGGTCATGAACTGCCGCAGAAGCTCATTCCGACGATCGACCGCATGTATCCGGCTTTGCGCTTCTTCCGCCATCAGGATGGAGACCTCGCGCTTTTCAACGGCGCAAGCTCGACGCCCGCGAGCGAGCTGATGTCCGTGCTGCGCTACGATGAGACGGCGGGCAAGCCGTTCAAGTCGCTTCCGCACATGAACTATCATCGCCTGACCT
Organism: Rhizobium moroccans; assembly: GCF_057559155.1. Lineage (NCBI taxonomy): Bacteria > Pseudomonadati > Pseudomonadota > Alphaproteobacteria > Hyphomicrobiales > Rhizobiaceae > Rhizobium > Rhizobium moroccans. The sequence goes on from NZ_JBHFJG010000003.1 coordinate 89,420, forward strand.
CCGAGAACGAGACAGTCATCGTCGATACCGGACGAGCCCTTTCGCCCGAGCTTTCGCGCACGGCCCATGCCGGCTGCCTCTCCTTCGAAATGTCAGCCGGCCGCCATCGCTTCATCATCAATTGCGGCGCGCCGAAATTCGCCGGCCGCAATTACCGCACGATCGCAAGGGCGACGGCGGCCCATTCGACGGTGACGCTCAACGAGACTTCCTCCAGTCGGGTCCTCCGCTCGCGGTTTTCCGGACCTTTCCTCATCTCCGGTGTCTCCAGGATTGAGGTGGAGCGTTCCGACGACCAGCACGGCAACGACTGGCTGCGCGCCCGGCACGACGGCTATGTCAGGCAGTTCGGCTATGTCCATGAGCGGGAGATCGGCCTCAGCCTCAAGGGAGGCAAGATCAAGGGCCACGACAGGCTCGTGCCGGCGGAAGGCGGAGAAACATCCGATGGGCCGCTTCTGGCGACCGCGCGCTTCCACGTCCATCCGGTGATCCATCTCTCTAGGCAGGACGAGGAGAGCGTGACGATGCGCGCTCCCGACGGCGAAACCTGGGTCTTCTCGGCCCCTGGCCTTGCGGTGGCGATCGAGGAGGATATCTTCTTCGCCGATGCGTCCGGTTTCCGTCCCAGCCAGCAGCTGGTGATCGAGTTCTCGCCGCCCGCGGTGACCGAAATCCGCTGGATGATGAGGCGGAGCGAATAGCGGTTTCCTCCCGGGCGAGGCTGTGCTAACGCGGCGGCATCCGTCCTTTGCGCCCGTCCGTGGGCCGTGTTCCAAGGAGAAGCCCATGGCCGTCGTTTCGAAGAAAATTCCCGCTCCCGACCGGATCATGATCCGCACCGCGCTGCTCTCGGTCTCCGACAAGACCGGCATCATCGAGCTGGCGCAGGCATTGGTCGATCACGGCGTGCGGCTGCTTTCGACTGGAGGCACGCACAAGGCCATCGCGGCGGCCGGACTTCCCGTGACCGACGTCTCCGAAGTGACGGGCTTTCCGGAAATCATGGATGGCCGCGTCAAGACCCTGCATCCGACCGTACATGGCGGACTTCTGGCGATCCGGGACGATGAAGAACATGCCGCCGCCATGAAGGAGCACGGGATCGACGGCATCGATCTTGCCGTCATCAATCTCTACCCCTTCGAGGAAGTGCGCGCTGCCGGCGGCGATTATCCCACCACGGTCGAGAACATCGATATCGGCGGCCCGGCGATGATCCGCGCCTCGGCCAAGAACCACGCCTATGTGACGATCGTCACCGATCCTTCCGATTATCCGGCGCTCATCGAGGCTCTGCGCAGTGATGAAGGCCACACGGCCTATGCCTTCCGGCAACGGCTGGCCGCCAAGGCCTATGCCCGCACCGCCGCCTACGACACGGCGATCTCCAACTGGTTCGCGGAAGCGCTCGACATCGAAATTCCGCGCTACCGGACGATCGGCGGGGTGCTGAAGGAGGAGATGCGTTACGGGGAAAATCCCCACCAGAGCGCGGGCTTCTACGTCACCGGCGAGAAGCGGCCGGGTGTTGCGACCGCAACCCTCATTCAGGGCAAGCAGCTCTCCTACAACAATATCAACGATACCGATGGCGCCTATGAGCTGATCGGCGAATTCGCGCCGGAAAACGGCCCGGCCTGCGCCATCATCAAGCATGCCAATCCTTGCGGCGTTGCGGTTGCTCCGACCCTTGCGGAAGCTTATCGGCAGGCGCTCGCCTGCGATTCGACCTCGGCCTTCGGCGGCATCATCGCGCTCAATCAGACGCTGGACGCGGAAACGGCCGAGGAGATCGTCAAGCTCTTCACTGAGGTCATCATCGCACCGGAGGTTTCCGAGGAAGCCAAGGCGATCATCGCCAGGAAACCGAACCTTCGCCTGCTTGCCGCCGGCGGCCTTCCCGATCCGCGCTCGCGCGGCCTGACGGCCAAGACGGTTGCCGGGGGACTTCTGGTGCAGACCCGCGACAACGGCATGGTGGAGGATCTCGATCTACGTGTGGTGACCAGGCGCGCGCCGACCGAACAGGAACTCGCCGACCTGAAATTCGCCTTCAAGGTCGCCAAGCACGTAAAATCGAACGCAGTCGTCTATGCCAAGAACGGCCAGACCGCCGGCATCGGCGCAGGCCAGATGAGCCGGATCGATTCGGCCCGTATCGCCGGCATCAAGGCTGAAGAGGCGGCGAAAGCGATGGGATGGGCGGAGCCGATGACCAAGGGTTCGGCGGTCGCATCGGAAGCCTTCTTCCCCTTCGCCGACGGCCTGCTTTCGGCGATCGCGGCGGGCGCCACCGCCGTTATCCAGCCGGGCGGCTCGATGCGTGACGAAGAGGTGATCGCCGCCGCCGATGAGCATGGCGTGGCGATGGTCTTCACCGGGATGCGGCATTTCAGGCATTAATTCAGCCCGTCATCCCTGTGCTTGTCACAGGATCCAGCAGCGCCGCGTCTGCGGCGCATGGGAGTCTTTTCACGCGAAGGACTTCGCGTGGCTGGATTCCTGTGACAAGCACAGGAATGACGAGAGAAAGCTTGGCAGCATTATCGACGGCGGTCCGCCGGATAAGGCGTGGCCAGCAGCAACAGCAGTCCCGCTGCCAGGAAGATGATCAGCGTCGCCATGCCGAGCCGGGCCGAGCTGCTGGCATAGGTCACCATCGAGAAGAGAAGGGTGGCGAGAAAGCTCGTCGCGCGGCCGGAAAGCGCGTAGATGCCGAAATAGCGGCCGCTTTCCGAAGGTTCGATGCTGCGGGCGAGATAGGAGCGCGACGAAGCCTGGACCGGCCCGAAGGCGATGCCGATCAGAAGCCCGAAGAGAATATAGGCCTTTTCCGCCGCGGTGCCGAAAAGACCGCCGGCGTCTTCCTGCGAAAGCGGCAGCAGCCCGAAGAAGACGAAGCCCGGACCGGTCGAAACGATGCCGATGGTCGCGATGATGAGCAGCACGAGGCTGATGACGACCATGATCTTGGAGCCCAGGTGCCGGTCGAGCCTTCCTGCCAGCAGGCAACTGAAGATCGCCACGACATTCAGGATGATGCCGTAGATGCCTATCTCAATCGTCGCCCAGCCGAACATGCCGGCTGCGAAGGCGCCGCCGAGGATCAGAAGACCGTTGACGCCATCCTGATAGAGCATGCGGGCCACCAGAAATTTGGCGATGCCGATGCGCCGGCGCAGATCTGTGAGCGTACCGGCAAGTTCCGAAAGACCAGCGCGCACGGCCTGCGCCATGGGCAGGCCCTTGGCGGCATCCGGCGTGAAGAAGAACATCGGCAGAATGAAGACGAGATACCAGAGGCCGGCGATCGGGCCGGTAATGCGGGCATCCTCGCCCTGATGCGGATCGAGGCCGAAAAGCGGGGGCAAGCCGATCAGCGTGCGGCCGGTTTGCGGGTTTGCGGCAAGCAGCGTGACGACGGCGATCAGAACCACCATGCCACCGAGATAGCCGAGCCCCCAGGCGATATTCGAGATGCGTCCCACCTCGTCCCTGCCGACGAGCCTCGGCATCATGGAATCGTTGAAGACGGTCGAGAACTCAGCGGCGATCGAGGCCAGGATCATGAAGATCATCGGCCAGATGATCGGCGAGCCGGGCGCGGCGAACCAGAGCGCCGAGACGCAGGTGATCTTGACCAGGGCAAAGAAGGCGATCCACGGCTTGCGCGGGCCGGATTGATCGGCAATCGAGCCGAGAACGGGGGAGAGAATGGCGATGATCAGCGAAGAGATCGTCGCCATATTGCTCCAGGCGGTCTGGGCGGAGACCGGATCTGCGGTGAGCCGCGAGACGAAATAAGGACCGAAGATGAAGGTGGTGACGACGGTGAAGAAGGGCTGGGCGGCCCAGTCGAACAGCATCCAGCCCCAGATGCCGCGCCGGCCGGCTTTCGCCGGCACTTCCTCAAGATGAGACACGGCCACCTTTTCCCCCGGGTTCAAGCTATCGGTCCCGTTGTCTCACCTCACCCTTCCATGCGCAAGGTCGCTGAGCAGGCCTGCCGCCACGGTGATTTTCGGCAGGGTCGGATCGCTGCCTTCGCTTAAAGCAACCAGTTCCGTCCCGATGCGGTTTATCCGCAGGCGATCGGTCGAAACCCAGGCACCCAGCGGTTTCTTCTCTTTCGGATAGGCCGCAAGCGCCGCAATCACGATATCGCGCCGCGCCGTGGTGATCTGCTGAAGGCTGCGGGAAAGCGCAAGGCTCTCGTAGTGGTCCGAGGTGGCGATGCGCCCACCGACTTCCAGCAGGCGATCGACCCGGAAGGTTTTCGTGACGGCGAAGTAGAGATCCGCGGCGCGGGAGAGGCTTTCGCCCGTCCGTTCGGCGATCAGCATGATCTCGGGCGTGAGAACGAGGGTCGCAAGCAGGGCGATTTCGGCCGCGAGCTGTGCGGGAATTCCCTGCGCCTCGAGCTCCGCGGCGTTCGTCCCGATGGCATCGGCAAGGCCGAGGGATCCAATCGAGGCACGCAGGCCCTTGATCGCGTTCCTGAGCCGGCGAATGGCGCTTTCCATATCGCCGACAGCCGCGCCGGTCTCGAGGATGAGCCGGGTCGCTTCGGAGAATATTTCGCTGATCCGCGCGTAGAGACCGTTCTGCGCCTCGCCGGATATCTTCCCGTCCAGGGCATCCGCCTCGGCCCAGAGTTTCGGCAGATCGAATCCGTCGCGGGCGAGATAGGCTGCCTTGACGACGCTTGCCGCGGATGTGCCTGTCAGATCGCTCATCTTCTGGACGAAGCCCGGCCCGCCGCGGTTGATGGCTTCGTTGGCAAGCGAGGTCGCTATGATCTCGCGGTGCAGGCGATGGTTTTCGATATCGCCGGCGAAAGCCTTCTGCATCCTGGCGGGGAAATAGGCTTTCAGAACCGTCAAGAAATAGGGATCGTCGGGCAGCTCGCTCGCCACCAGCGCATCGAACAGGACGATCTTGGCATAGGAGAGCAGCACGGCGATCTCTGGCCGGGTCAAAGGCCTGCCGGAAACATAGCGTTCGGCCAGCTCGGCATCGTTCGGTAGGGTTTCCACCTTGCGGTTGAGCTGGTCCTGCGCTTCCAGAACCGACATCAATCGCGACAGTTCCTCGCGATTGGCGGTTCCCTTGCGCTCGGTGAGCGAGATCGCCAGCGGCTGCAGATAGTTGTTGCGCAGCACGAGGGCTGCGACTTCGTCGGTCATGGATGAGAGAAGCTGGTTGCGTTTGCCCCGCGTCAGCCGGCCATCCTGCATGGCGGGGTTCAGCGCGACCTTGATATTGACCTCGACGTCGGAGGAATTGACGCCGGCGGAATTGTCGATCGCATCGGAATTGCAGCGGCCGCCGGCCAGCGAATAGGCGATACGCCCCTTCTGGGTGACGCCGAGATTGGCGCCCTCGCCGATCACGCTCGCGCGTACTTCGCCGGCGGTGATGCGGATCGGATCGTTGGCGCGGTCGCCGACCTCGGCATCGGTCTCCGAAGCGGCCTTGATATAGGTGCCAATGCCGCCGAACCAGAGGAGATCGACAGGGTTCTTCAGGATCGCGGTCATGATCTCGAAGGGGGTGGCGATGGTCTTTTCCATTCCGATCGCCGCCGCCGCCTCCCTGGTGAGCTTCACCGATTTTTCGGAGCGGGAAATGATCATCGCACCTTGCGAAAGCGTGCTGCGATCATAGTCCTGCCAGCTCGATCGCGGCAGCTTGAACAGCCGCTCGCGCTCAGCGAAGGATTTTTCGATATGCGGATCGGGATCGATGAAGATGTCCCGATGGTCGAAGGCGGCGATCAGGCGGATCTGGCGCGACAGCAGCATGCCGTTGCCGAAGACGTCGCCGGACATATCGCCGACGCCCGCCACGGTGAACGGCGTCGTCTGGATATCGATATCCTTTTCGCGGAAGTGGCGCTTTACCGCTTCCCAGGCGCCGCGTGCGGTGATGCCCATCTTCTTGTGATCATAGCCGGCCGATCCGCCCGACGCGAAGGCATCGTCCAGCCAGAAGCCTGCTTCCTGCGCCAGCCCGTTGGCGGTGTCGGAGAAGGTGGCGGTTCCCTTGTCCGCCGCAACGACGAAGTATGGGTCGTCGCCGTCGATGCGCACGGTATCCGGCGGGCCGACCACTTCGGAGCCCAGGATGTTGTCGGTGACGGAAAGAAGCGTGCGGATGAAGGTCTTGTAGGCCTCGCGTCCGGCATTGAATATCTCATCGCGCGAGCCTCCGGCCGGCAGCGCCTTGGGGAAGAAGCCGCCCTTGGCGCCGACCGGCACGATGACGGCGTTCTTCACCTGCTGCGCCTTGACCAGGCCAAGGATTTCCGTGCGGTAATCCTCGCCGCGATCGGACCAGCGCAGGCCTCCGCGGGCCACCTTGCCGAAGCGCAGATGCACGCCTTCCACTTCCGTTCCGTAGACGAAGATTTCGCGGAAGGGCCGCGGCTGCGGCAGGGCATCCAGCAATTTCGGATCGAATTTGAAGGCGAGAACCTTTCTCGGCGCTCCGTCGGCATCGCGCTGGAAATAATTGGTTCGAAGCGTGGCGTCGACCGCGTTGACATAGCGGCGCAGCGTCCGGTCCTCATCGAGATTGGGCACGCCTGCTAGCGCCGTTTCGATGGCGGCATGATGATCGGCGAGCTTTTTGACGCGCGCCTTATCGCCAAGCTTCGGATCGAAACCATCCCGGAACAGGCGGAAGATAGCGGCGGAAATCTCCGGATATTTCGTAAGGGTATCGGCAATGTAGTTCTGCGAATAGACGATGCCGGCCTGGCGCAGATAGCGCGCATAGGCGCGCAGTACCGTCACCTCGCGCGCCGAAAGGCCGGCGAGCAGGACGAGACGGTTGAAGCCGTCATTGTCGACCGTGCCTTCGAAGGCGGCGAGGAAGGCTTCTTCCAGAAGCGGCCCTTCGCGGGAAAGGTCGATCGTCTCCTGCCCGGTGAGCTGTAGCTCCATGTCGTGCAGCACGACGAGCTTGCGGTCAGTCTCCGGGCCTACGCCGATATCGAAGGTCCGCTCGCTGACCACATGGAAGCCGAGGTTTTCCAGAAGCGGCACGCGGCGCGAAAGTGAGAGATGGCGGTCGTGATGGAATATCTTGAGGGAGACGGTGCCGGGCTTGTCCGTCGGGTCGTGGTAGAAGGCGATGCGGATCGTCTCGCCCGCCGCGCAGGCGGCGATGTCCTCGAGATCGGAAAACGCCTGGTCAGGAGTAAAAGCCTCCTGGAACGCATTGGTGACGGATATGCGCGGTCCCGTCTCGGCAAGTGTGGCAAAGCGCTCTTCCCAAGGCGTGGCGATGAGGCGGATCGTCTCTTCGAGCTTCGCCTGGGGAATGCGCGGCGTCTTTCCGCCGCGACGGCCGATGATGATATGGACGCGGGCCACGCCGCCTGCCGGGAAAGCCGGATAATAGGCCGAGACATGTCCGTCATAGGCCTGGGCAAGATAGTCGCTGACCTTTTCGCGGACGAAGGAATTGTAGTCTTCACGCGGCACATAGACGATCACCGAGACGAAGCGGTCGAAATGATCTATCCGCGGCAGGACCCGTACCCTCGGCCGCTCGCTCAACTCCATGATCTGTTCGCAGAATCGCGCCAGGACGTCGGTATCGATCTGGAAGAGATCGTCGCGAGGATAGGCTTCCAGCGTGTTGGCAAGCATGCGGCCGGAATGGCTGTCCGGATCGAAGCCGAAATGATCCTCGACGCGGGCGGCCTTGGCCCGCAGCAGCGGAATTTCGCGGACGGAATGGGTATAGGCGGTGGCGGTGAAGAGGCCGACGATCCTCAGTTCGCCGATCACCTGGCCATCGGCATCGAAGCGCTTGATGCCGATATAGTCCATATAGGCGCGCCGGTGCACGACGGATTTCACATTCGCCTTCGTGACGATCAGGAAATCCGGCCCTTCCAGGAACTCGAGGATTTCCGGCGTCGTCATCACCGCATCCTTGCCCTGGCGCAGCACGAGCACGTCAGGGTCGGAGAGGATGCCGAGCCCCCTTCCCTTGCCCCGCTCCACCTTGGCTTCTGCGCCCTTGCCGGAATAGACGTATTCGCGCATGCCGAGGAAGGCGAAATTATCGTCGCGCAGCCAATCGAGAAATGCGAGAGCCTCGTCCCGGTCGGCCTTCCTGCGGCTTGCCGGATGCGCGCGAAGCTGGGTGGCGGCCCCTTCCAGCACCTCCAGCATCGGTTTCCAATCGGTGATCGCCAGATGCACCTGCTCCAGCACGTGACGGATGCGCTCGGCAAGCGAGGCGGCCTGTTCCTGCGAGAGCGGCGCTATGTGGATCTGGATGAGGCTGACGTGGTGAGAGGGATCGCCGGGCGCTTCATTCGAGCGGAGCACCGGCTCCTTTCCCGGCGCCATCAGCAGAATGGGGTGGACCGCCATATAGAGATCGCGATGGGTGCCGGTGACCTCGCCCATCACCGAATCGAAAAGAAAGGGCATGTTCCGGTCGATAACGGTGAGCACTGAGACCGGCACGCCGACGGGTTCCACGCCCGTTATCTGCTCGATCGTGATATCCGGCCGCATCCGCGTCCAGGCCTTGAGCCGCCGAGCGGCATGGGCCGTGGAAAGCTCCAGCATCTCAGGCGTATAGGCCTCGAGGTCGTCATTGCTGGCGCGTCCGAACAGAATGAGAGGGTCCAGGTGTTCCGCCTTGTCTCCGGTCGCGATCTTGCGTGCTTTCTCGATCAGCTTTTCCCGTTTCGGATTCTGCCTGGCGGCCATCGGGTTTCCCTTCCCTTGTTTCCACGTCGCCGATTTTGCGGCGACGAACCTCATGAAGCTTGTATTTTTGCTTCATGCCGTCGTGAAGCTATTTCTTTTCAGCCCGGCTAAAAGATGGCCGATTCGTCTAGAGTTTATCCTTTCACGTGAAGCCTTGTTGACATGCCGCAAGGAAGAAACGATCAACAAGCCTTCGAAGCCGGAAGCCAAGCTCATGCAGGAATCCCAAAGCGCCGTCATCGTCATCTCCAGTCATGTGGTTCGCGGTTCCGTCGGCAATCGCGCCGTTGTTTTCGCGCTGGAAACATTGGGCTTTCCCGTCTGGGCGCTGCCGACGATCGTGTTGCCCTGGCATCCCGGCCATGGGCGGGCGACCCGCCTCACATTCACCGAGGCCGATTTCGACAAGGCGATCGACGACCTGATCCGGGCACCCTGGCTCGGAGAGGTGAAGGCGGTGCTGACCGGCTATTTCGGCAATGCCGCCCAGCCGCGCGCCGTCGCGCGGCTCGTCAGAGCGCTTCGGGAGAAAAACCCGGAGCTTCTCTACGTTTGCGATCCGGTGATGGGCGATCTCGGAGGCCTCTATATCCCGCAGGAAACGGCGGAAGCGATCCGTGACGAACTCATTCCGCTCGCCTCGCTTGCCACGCCGAACCGCTACGAGCTCGCCTGGCTTTCCGGGGCGGCGCTGGAGAACAATACGCAGATCATGGATGCGGCCGTGGCGCTCGGTCCGGCGCGCATGCTGGTGACTTCCGCCGTGCCGATGATGGCGGGTGGGACCGGCAATCTCTATCTCACCGGCAAGCACGCCCTGATGGCGGAGCACCGGCTGATCGAAAACCCGCCGAACGGTCTCGGCGATCTTCTCTCGGCGGTTTTCCTTGCGCGCCTGCTCGGCGGCATGGACGAGGAACGGGCACTGCAGCTTGCGACCGCGAGCGTCTACGAGGTGCTGGCCCGCACCGTCAAACGCGGCAGCGACGAACTGACGCTCGAAATGGACGCATCCAGCCTGGCAAATCCGATGGCCATGGTGCAATTGCGCCGCCTCGTGCATCCGCTGCAGCGGACGCGCCGGTAGGCCGGTTTCATCCATCCGGCGTTCGGCTGGAAAGTTCCCCTGCGGGGACATTGATCTTCGCCGCGCGCCGGGATAAGCCTTGCGCCATGACGGACTTTCCAGAAACCCTTCTGAACGGCTACCGCAACTTCATGAGCGGTCGCTATGCGCATGAGAGCGACCGTTACCGCGTGTTGGCGGAACACGGCCAGCAACCCCACACCCTTCTTGTCGCCTGTTGCGATTCGCGCTCGGCGCCGGAGACGATCTTCGACTGTGGCCCCGGCGAGCTGTTCGTCGTCCGCAACGTCGCCAACATGGTGCCGCCCTATGAGCCGGACGGACAGTATCATGCCACCTCGGCTGCGCTTGAATTCGCGGTTCAGGCGCTCAAGATCCAAAATATCGTGGTGATGGGCCATGGCCGCTGCGGCGGCATCAAGGCCGCGCTCGATCCGGCCGCAGAGCCGCTTTCGCCGGGCGATTTCATCGGCCGTTGGATGTCGCTCCTTCGCCCGGCCGCTGAACAGATCCAAAGCAACGACCTGATGACGCAGTCGGAGCGGCAGACGGCACTCGAGCGGGTGTCGATCCGCAATTCGATCAACAACCTGCGCACCTTCCCCTATGTGCGCGCCCTAGAAGAGCAGGGAAAGCTGCATATCTATGGCGCCTGGTTCGACATATCGACCGGCGAATTGTGGGTGATGAACGGCAAGACGGGCGATTTCTTCCGCCCGGAGCTCGAGGTCTCCGCTGAAGCGGACAGCGTCGAAGAAGCGGAAACCTGATCGACGGGCTTATTCCCCGTCGATCCGTGCGCCGATATAGGCGATCGCCTGCTGGTAGACGCTTGCAGCATTCCAGCCCTGGATAGCATTGTAGTTCGCCTCACCCGGCTGATAGCCGGCTCCGCGCCTCCAGCCGTGACCGACCAGGAAGTTGGCGGTCGAAGCCAGCGCGTCGGCGCGCGACCTCACGAGATCGATATGGCCGTCACCGTCACCATCGGCGCCGTAGCGGATCACGTTTGCCGGCAGGAACTGCGTCTGACCGATTTCGCCGTGCGCTGCGCCCTTGGCGGAGGGGCTGAGATCGCCGCGGCCCACGAGCCGGAGGGCGGCATAGAGTTGATCGGTAAAATAGGCGGAGCGACGGCAGTCATAGGCAAGCGTTGCGACAGCCGAGAGCGTGTGCTGGTTGCCCATGAAGCTGCCGAAGCCGGTTTCCATGCCCCAGATGGCGAGCAGCGGACCGGCCGGCACGCCATAACGGCGTTCGATGGCGGCGAAGAGCGCGGCGTTGTTCTTCTTCATGCTCTTGCCGCGGGAGATGATGGCCTGGCCGCCGCGCTTCTGCATGAACTGGTCGAAGGAGAGCTTGAAGCTCCGCTGGCCGCGGTCGGCCTTGATCGTTTCGCGATTGTAGGAGACGTTGGCGAATGCCTTTTCGACAACGGAAGGACTGATGCCGTTGGCGGAGGCCTGCCGTTTGAAATCCTGAACCCATTGCGCAAAACCGGAACCATCATTGCCGCATTGCGCCGCCATGGCCGGCACGGCGCCGGCAAAAATTCCAGTGGCGACTAATCCTGCCCGCAAAATCTTCAACATGAGCGTCAGACTCGTTTCAAAGCCGGATACGCTTGTTCAAACGCCCGGACTGAGGTGGCTATATCTGGCCTTATGGCTGTGGTTGAGAACAATCGCAACCCAAGCGAATATGAACAGTTCGTGAAATTGGCGGTTCCCAAGCAAAAGCTCCACCATTTCTGGCGGAGCTTTATCATGCCATGGTTAACGATCGATTATGCTGCGGCCTTGCGCGGCTTCACGAGGCCGCGGTTGACGAGCAGCTCGGCGATCTGGATCGCGTTGAGGGCTGCACCCTTGCGCAGATTGTCGGAGACGACCCAGATGTTAAGGCCGTTTTCGACGGTCGCATCCTCGCGGATACGGGAAATGTAGGTGGCGTCCTCGCCGGCGCATTCATAGGGCGTCACGTAGCCGCCGTTCTCGTGCTTGTCGACAACCAGGCAACCCGGCGCCTCGCGCAGGATTTCGCGGGCCTGTTCGGCGGTGATCTCGTTCTCGAATTCGATGTTGACCGATTCGGAGTGGCCGATGAACACGGGGACGCGCACGGCGGTGCAGGTCACCTTGATCTTCGGATCGAGCATCTTCTTGGTCTCGGCGAGAACCTTCCACTCCTCCTTCGTATAGCCGTCCTCCATGAAGACATCGATATGAGGGATGACGTTGAAGGCGATCCGCTTGGTGAACTTCTTGGATTCGATCGGATCGGCGACGAAGACGGCGCGCGTCTGGGCGAAGAGCTCGTCCATGCCTTCCTTGCCGGCTCCCGAGACCGACTGGTAGGTCGAGACGACGACGCGCTTGATCTTGGCGGCATCATGCAGAGGCTTCAGCGCGACGACGAGCTGTGCCGTGGAGCAATTCGGGTTGGCGATGATGTTCTTCTTGGAGAAGCCTTCGATGGCATCCGGGTTCACTTCCGGCACGATCAGCGGCACCTCGGCGTCGTAGCGCCAGGCGGAGGAGTTGTCGATGACGATGCAGCCCTGGGCGCCGATCTTCGGCGACCACTTCTGGGAGATCGAACCGCCCGCCGACATCAGGCAAATGTCGGTATCGGAGAAGTCGTAATTCTCCAGATTGGAAACCTTCAGCGTCTTGTCGCCGAAGGAAACCTCGGTGCCCTGCGAGCGGGCGGAGGCCAGCGCCACTACTTCGTCGGCCGGAAAGCCCCGCTCCGCGAGAATGGACAGCATTTCCCTACCGACATTGCCGGTTGCCCCGACGATTGCGATCTTGAAACCCATGATATGCTCTCTTTCTGTCTCTCCTCGATCCGGTGAGGGGGAAACCGCAGCATGTTGCGCGGATTTCCTTGTCCCCGGCCATGCCGGGGAGAGAGCGGCGGGCCAGAGACGTCAGACGGTTTTCGTCGTCGTTTTGGCCGTGGTTTTGGAAGAATCGGAAAGACGGAAGTCCCGTCCGGCATAAAGTGCCGGCGGTCCGAAGGCGGCGATGTAAAGTTCGCTGCAATTCATGGAGGCGTCTTCCCGTTCGCCGAAGCTGTTTAGAAGATTTTGGCTCCGAGTCAAGCCTGAGCCCGCCGTTTCGGGCGCGTCCCGGCGATCGCGACAAGACACTGCCGATTGCCTGAGTGTCCTTCGGAAAGAAGAAGAACTGTCACACGGAGACCATATGCCGGCATGGCAACGAAGAGGCGGCATTAGACGAAAGTCATAATCCCAAAGCATCTCTCTTCCTCGAATCAGATTTCTGCCAATCTGCTGGAATGCGCGCCATCCTGACATCCGGGAGGAGAGTCGGAGCAGGCTGGTGCGTCGGTTGATCTTGTGGAGGACGGATCATGGCAAATGTCACGACCACTGCCGACGTAAAGTCAGGCAGTATGACGCGGGAGGAGAAGAAGGTCATCTTCGCCTCTTCGCTCGGCACCGTATTCGAATGGTACGATTTCTATCTTTACGGCTCGCTCGCCACTTTCATCGGCGCGGCCTTCTTCAGTCAGTATCCGGAAACAACCCGGAATATCTTCGCGCTTCTGGCCTTTGCGGCGGGCTTCCTGGTTCGCCCGTTCGGCGCGCTGGTCTTCGGCCGGCTGGGTGATCTCGTCGGCCGCAAATACACCTTCCTCGTCACCATCCTGATCATGGGTCTCTCGACCTTCCTCGTCGGTCTTCTGCCCGGCGCGGCTTCGATCGGCATCGCCGCTCCGATCATCCTGCTCCTCCTGCGCATGCTGCAGGGCCTGGCGCTCGGTGGCGAATACGGCGGTGCCGCGACCTATGTGGCCGAGCATGCGCCGCATGGAAGACGCGGTTTCTTCACGTCCTGGATCCAGACCACGGCCACGCTCGGTCTCTTCCTATCGCTGGTGGTCATTCTTTTGGTTCAGGCGATCCTCGGCCGCGAAGCCTTCGCCGCCTGGGGCTGGCGCATTCCCTTCCTGGTCTCGGTGGTCCTGCTCGGCGTTTCCGTCTGGATCCGTCTGAAAATGAACGAATCGCCGGCCTTCCTGCGAATGAAGGAAGAGGGCAAGGGCTCCAAGGCTCCGCTTTCGGAAGCCTTCGGCCAGTGGAAAAACGCCAAGATCGCCCTTCTGGCTCTGTTCGGCGCCGTCGTCGGCCAGGCCGTCGTCTGGTATTCGGGGCAGTTCTACGCTTTGTTCTTCCTTCAGAACATCCTGAAGGTGGAGGCCCAGTCGGCAAACATCATGGTCGCAGCCTCGCTGCTCCTCGGCACGGGCTTCTTCGTCTTCTTCGGCTGGCTGTCGGACAAGATCGGCCGCAAGCCGATCATCATGGCAGGCCTGCTGCTTGCCATCATCACCTACTTCCCACTGTTCAAGGCCATGACCTGGGCAGGCAATCCGGCACTGGCACAGGCACAGGAAACGGTTCGCGCGACCGTGACCGCCGCTCCGGGCGACTGCAAATTCCAGTTCAACCCGACCGGTACGGCGAAGTTTACCACCTCGTGCGATATCGCGACCTCGTTCCTGACCCGCAACTCCGTTCCCTACGACGTGGTTGCAGGCCCCGCCGGCTCGCCGGCGACCGTTAAGATCGGTGATTCCACCGTCACCAGCTATGACGCGACCCAGGCCGGTGCGGGCGCCAAGGCGGCGGATACGGCCTTCCAGAAGCAGGTCAACGTTGCCCTGCAGGCCGCAGGCTATCCGCTGGCACGCGGTGCATCGAACGTTCCGGAAGCCAAGCTCGATGCCTTCGTCGCCGCCAATCCGGAACTGCAGCTCGATGCCGCAGCCATCCGTGCGGGGAATGCAACGACGGTGTCCGGCGCCGATCTCGTCACGCAGAAGCTGCTGACGGCGGAAGAAGCCGCCGGCGTTACGGAGATGGCGGTCTATTCCATTCCGAACTCCGGCAATTTCACCATGGTGGCCGATCCGGAAGCCGTGAACTGGGCGATGCTCATCGCCATCCTCACGGTACTGGTCATCTACGTAACCATGGTCTACGGCCCGATCGCCGCGCTGCTGGTCGAACTCTTCCCGACCCGCATCCGCTACACCGGCATGTCGCTGCCCTACCATATCGGCAACGGCTGGTTCGGCGGCCTGCTGCCGGCAACGGCCTTCGCGATGAGTGCCGCCAAGGGCGATATCTACTATGGTCTCTGGTACCCGATCGTCTTCGCGGCCATTACGCTGGTGATCGGCCTGCTCTTCCTGCCGGAAACCAAGGACCGGGATATCCACGCGGAATAATCCAGAACTTCGCCGGCCGGCATTCCTTTCCGGCCCACAACGAGAAAACCCGGCGCC
>NZ_JBHFJG010000004.1:0-124165 GCF_057559155.1 Rhizobium moroccans
CACCTGGTCCATGGCCATTTTACCCTATGGGACTCTGTTTTGGGATGACAGGTTATCCCTGTCATCCCCTTCGATTGCGGAATGCCGTCAGGCGGCCTGAACCCGCGTTTCGTGCGAAGCCAAAATCTCCGGAAGGGATACGGAAAGCTGATCCCTCATATCGGCGCGCAGCATGGAAAACGCGACATTCGCCTCGATGAAGCCGCGCTTGCTGCCGCAATCGAACGTACGGCCCTGATAGGGATGGGCGTGGAACGATTGCGTCTTTGCAAGACGCTGCATGCTGTCGGTCAGCTGGATCTCGTTGCCTGCGCCGCGCTCCTGTCCGGCAAGCAGTTCGAAAATCTCCGGCTGCAGGATGTAGCGTCCGTTGATGTAGTAATTCGATGGCGCTACGGAGGGATCCGGCTTTTCAACCATGCCCGTTACCTCGAAACCGTGCTGTACCGATGTACCCGTGGCGACGATGCCGTAGCTGGAGGTTTCCTCCGGCGCGCATTCTTCCACCGCGATGACATTGCCGCCGACTTCCTCGTAGAGTTCCATGAGACCTGCCATGCAGCCCTGGCGCCCATAGGAGACCATATCGGGAAGCAGAAGCGCGAAAGGTTCGTTGCCAACCAGCTCCCGCGCGCACCATACCGCATGTCCAAGCCCGAGCGGCACTTGCTGGCGCGTATAGCTGACGGTTCCTGCCACCGGCAGCATCTTTTCGAGCTGTGTGACCTGGGTAGTCTTGCCCGAACGGGTAAGCGTCGCGATCAGTTCGGGCGCGCTGTCGAAGTAGTCTTCGATTGCGGTTTTGTTGCGGCTCGTCACGAAGATGATGTGCTCGATACCGGCTTGCATCGCCTCATCGACCGCATATTGCACGACCGGACGATCGACGATCGTCAGCATCTCCTTGGGCATCGCCTTGGTGGCCGGCAGGAATCGGGTTCCGTTTCCGGCGACCGGAATGACGGCTTTCCGAACTGGTCTGTTCTGCTCCATTGCTTAGTCCTTTCTTGAAGGGCTGCCCTTTGTCCGGGTGGCAGTTCAGTGAGCGCCGGCCGCTCCTATCAACCGGCGCATGCGAATTGCGATCGGCATCCGCAAATGCCGGAGGGCACGCGGATTTTCGAGCGCGGTTTTCAAAAAGCCGCCGATGGACCGCTTCTTGATCTCGTTGACGAGCGTAAGGAAGGAGCTCGCCTCCACCAGGCTGCTGGTGCGCTGATATTGCGCTGCCATCGCCTCGGCATCCAGTTTGAAACGCGACAGGAACACCTTGTCCGCGGCGAGCATCGCCTCGACATGGCGGTGCTCGAGTACCCGCGAAATCGACCCTTGGCGGATATGGTAGATGTAGCCGACCTCCGGCTCGATAACGCAGAGCGCGCCGCTTGCAAGCGCCGAAGCGAAGAGAATGTAATCCTCGCCGATCCTCAAGGCCTCATCGAAGCCGAGGCCGTGCTCAACAAGGAAGGCCCTTTCGAAGATCGGCTTCATATAGCCGAAATTGAAGGTGGATTCGAAAATGACGTTCGAGCGAATGAAATCCGGAAGGGTCACCACCCCACGCCGTTCCAGATCGTCCGATGAGAACATCGTCGTCCTGGAGCCGCCCATGGAGACGACGTCGAGATTGTCGACGACGATCTGAGCGCCTGCCGCCTCGGCTCGGGCGATCATGCACGCCAGGCGGTGGGGCAGCACGGCATCGTCGGAATCGAGGGTCGCTATCCATCGCCCGGATGCTGCGGCGATGCCGGCATTGCGCGCCGCGCCCGGCCCGCCGTTGCGAGCCTGTAAAATCAGCCGAACCCGCGGATCGGGATATCTGCGGACGAGATCGGCGGTGCCGTCCGTCGAGCAATCGTCCACGACGATAACTTCGACGGTCACCGCTTCCTGAGCGAGCGCGCTGTCGATCGCGCGCTTAAGCGTATCCTCCGAATTATAGGCGGCGATCACGAAGCTGACATCAGGGAAAATCGTGCTCGCGGTCATGCAGCCTCCGCAGTCCCGTATTGCCGAATTTCACGTATTCCAAGAACACCGCTCAGCGTACCCACATGCAGGACGCCCCGGAGAAAATTGCGGTTGCGGCGCACCGGCGAAAGGCAGGTCACCGCCATAAAGACCGCGCAATAGGCCGCTTTCAGCCCTGCCACGACCGCATGCTTCAGCACACCGAAGGAACTGCTCTTTTCCGCGAGAATGCGCCCATGCGTCTGGCCGAAGCGGAAGCGCCGTTTGACCAGCCAGTTCAGGCTCGCACGCGTAGCCGGCACAGGTTCGTAGACCAGCGCGCCCTCGGCAAAGGCGATCACACCGCCTGTTTCGAAAATATCGGAGAAGAACTGCGTGTCCTCTCCGCCGCTCTGACCGAGAGCCCGGGAGAACCGCCGCGCTTCGACATCCGGCGAGCGCATGTCGAGCAGGACATTGCAGGTATAGCCGGTCCTGATGGTCTTGCCGACCCAGACCGGCATGGTCGAATGGAAATCACCCTGACGCATCCAGTCGGGCGCTTCCGCATCATAGAGCGAGCGAACCGGTCCGAGCACGGCGGCGGCTCCGGTTTCCCTCGCGACCTTCAGAAGCTCGGCCAGCCATTGCGGCGACGCCGTCTCGTCGTCGTCTATGAAAACAAGATAGTCCGCATCGCATTCGGCAAGGCATGCATTGCGCGCGATCGAAATATTCGATTTCGGGCAATGGACATAGGCGATCTGGAAGGGCGACTGCTGCCGCAGGCCATCGACCAACGACCGGGCGCTCGGGCCGGCATCATTGTCCGCGACGATCAGGCGGATTCTGACGCCCTCCGGCACACGGAGCGCGAAAAGCGACAGGAGCGTGTCTTCGAGCCCCGGCCTCCGGAAAGTGCAGATGCCGATATCGATGCGGGTTGGCGCTTGCAGCTTGATCAGCTCGCCCATCCGGTCGTCCTCCGTGAGGGTATGCGCAGAGAAGGTATGCGCAGGAGTTCCAGCCAGAACCCGGCAGACCAGGCAAAGTGCATGATCATCGCCGAGATCGCGGCAAGCGGTCCGTAGGCATTCCTTTGGCCGATGGCGATCCAGAAGCCGTAACCGAGGCAGGCGGCCGCCCAGAGAAGAAAGGGTATGGCGGCCGACCAGTGCAGGACGGCAAGACAGGCGCCGATCGCGACCGGCACCACCGCCAGCGGCAACGCCTGCCTGAGCTTCGGGATCGCGCGATGCTTGATGAGGTTCCTGGCGCGCCCGCGCCCATAGCCGAGATATTGCCGGAAGAGCTTGCCCGCGCTCGAACGCGGGTAGTAGATCATGTAGGTCTTTCCGGTCATCCAGATCCGGAACCCTGCCTTTCGCAGCCGGAAATCCAGTTCCGCATCCTCGTTATGGCTGAAGCTCTCGTCATAGCCCGCAACCGTGCGGAACGCCGCGATGCGCATCAGCGCGTGATGGCCGTGGTCTACCCATTGGCCGGCTGCGCCGCTTCGATGTTTCGAGCCGCCATTGCCGAGCTTGGAGTTCTGGGCGACGGCGGTCGCCTTCTGGAAAGCGCCGAAGCCGATCGTATCCATCGCGACCACGATGGAATCGGCGCCCGTATCGACGGCTTCCTGGAGAAGGACCTGGCAGAAATCCGTCGGATAATCGCCATGCGCATCGATGCGGATCAGATAGTCCCTTCCCTCGCCATATCCCTCGACGGCCAGGTTGACCGCCGCACTTTGGAGGCGCTTCGGATTGTCCAGCAGAACGAGATCGGGAATTTCGCCCTTCAGGTCGCTGACGATCTCACGCGTGCCGTCCGTGCTCCCGCCATCGGCCACGACGATCAGGAAATTCATGTTGCCGCGGCTGTCGGTCAACTGTCGCAGGAGGCGAGCGATATTGGCCGCCTCATTGAGGCAGGGAATGACGATCAGCGCTTTCATATCGGGCAGAGGACGCGAGATCATGACTTCCACCTCAGGATTGGACGGTTGAGACGACCGGGCTGGTTGCCCGTGAGGATCGCCCGGAGCCGAGCGCCGCGAGCTTGCCGACAAGCGCGCGGCATTCCGCCGGTCCGGTTACCCATTGCGAACGCTCCACCGATGCGAGGCGGGTAAAGAGCGTTGCGTAACGGGCGGCATCCATCGTTTCAAAAAGTGTCACCAGTTCGTCAGGATCGGCACTTTTCAGTGTCAATCCTATGCCCCGCTCCTGAACGAAGCGTCCGGTTTCGGTCCGGGAGAGCGCAATCGGCACGGCGCCGTGCAGGCCGCCTTCGTAAAGCCTGTTCGGCAGAAGCCATTCGGAATTCAGCCCTTCCTCGAAGAAATCGATCGCCCAGGTGAACTGAACGTCGTCATAGATCGCCGCCAGATCCTCCGGGTTTCGATAGGCGCCATGGAATTCGACATGAGGCGCTGCCTTCACGATCGCGTCGAAATCGGAAAATTCACTGTAGGCGGGCCGACCGCGCAGAACGATCTCCACGCGGCCGTCCATCCGTCTTGCAAATTCCACGAGGCGTTCCAGCGACTTGCGGCAGCGAAGCGCTCCGAACCAGCCGATGCGCCACGGCTTTCCCGGAGCCGGCGGCCGGGCGGCCGGCGGGCTCGGCGCAGAAGAGGAATCGAGTTCGAGCACCTTGTTTTCAAGAAGCAGGACCGGCAGGTTCAGCGCGGAGCGAGGTTTAAAGTAGTTTTCGACGAAAGCCGGCGAACTGGTGATCAGCAGTCGCGCATGCCGCCCATAATACCATTCCGCCAGCCTCAGAATGCGGCCCTTTACACCTTCGTCGAGCAGCAGCCGGTGAATGTCGAGGCATTCGTAGACGATCGGAACGCCGCCACCGAAGAGCGAGGCGGCACTGCCGGCAAGCGCCAGCGTCTCGAGGTTTCGCGCGATGATGACATCCGGTTTCGGAACGCCCGCAAGAAGGGTTTTCAGCTTCGAACGGGCGGAGACCACCGCACCGATCCGCTGAGCGAAGCGGCCGTCGGCGGTCCTGCCGAGCTCGATGGTGGTGACATCCGGATCCTCCGCCAGCAGGCTCTCCCCCCGCACGAATCCGGCGATGGTGAGCGTCGCCCCTCCCGTCTTGAGAGTCAGCACGCGCCGCCGGATGGCCGCATCGGCGAGATCATGTGCCAGATAGAGGATATGCATGGTCACCCGTTCCAACTCCATTCTTCGTGGGGAGAGCCGACCCGTTCAGTCGAGCTTGCAGACTACGGATTCAGGAAAGTGGCAGTCTTCTCCGAGCGCCGTGAACGCCACGCGGTCGATGCTCATGGAAACCGGGCCGTTATAGGAGAACGGCCCCATCCAGCTCGTCAGCGTATCCGAACCCCATAGGCTCAGGAATATCTTCTGGGCGTTGGAGGGGATCTTCGCCGGATCCGTCACTTCCTGCACCAACTCGCCGTTCACGAAATAGCGCAGACGGTTCTCTTCCCAGATGAAGGCATAATCGTTGAAGTCCTTGTCGGCGCCGTTGGCGACAGGCACGAGCTTTTCATTGCCGCCCTTGCCGGAGATGTACTGATTGACCTGCACCTCACCGGTGTTCTTGCCGAGGACTTCGAAATCGATCTCGTCATGCGGCTTCTGGTCCACCGGACCGATATAACCGAAGAAGGCGGAGTTCAGGCCGGAGCCGGTGGCCGTCTTCATCCGCACCTCATAGGTGCCGTAGCCAAAGCGGGCTCGGGTCTGTATCTCGCCGCAAGCATAGTTTCGCTCGCCGGCAGCCGCCTCGACGAACCCGAGCTGAAGCACGCCGTTTTCGACGCTCACCTGCTTTTTCGACCAAGTGCAGTTCTGATGGCTGCCGTTGCTCCATCCATCGGAGACATACCAGAACGAGGTATCCAGCCGATCGAAATTCTCGACGAAGGACGTTCCGTTCGCGTCGTCTTGAGCGGACACAGCCGGAGCCGCAATGCCGAAGCTTAGAGCAAGAGCGAGGGCGCCCGATTTGCAGGTTCGTCGAAAATGCGGGGAGTTCATCATGGCGTTCACCTCTGCTGTTGTACTATTGCCTCGCCGGCCACGCTCGGGCCGACGGGTGTGCGTTCTTCGTCTGACCCCGGAGGCAAACGCTTGCGCCCCCGGCTACCCGTCAGCACCTGGTAGAGTGACGGCGCCATGCGCAGAACGAGGCGGTTCGAAACGATGAGAACGAGAAAGACGAGAGAGATCGCGCCGACATAGAAATAGGGATAGGCGTCTTCGCTGCCGACCCGGTTCCAGACCATCCAGAGAAGAACCAGCAGCGGATAATGGCCGCAGAACATCCAGAAGCTGAGACTTCCGGTGCCTGCGAGCTTCTTGCCGACCGAACTTCGAATGAGGAAGGAAGACATCAGCCAGAACCCGATGGCGCCGACGATCGCGAGTGTGTTGCGGCCAAGCTCGAGCCAGAAGGGGAAATCCGGACCGGTATGATATTGCCCGATGGCGAGCAGCATGGCCGCGGCCAGAACCGCGATGGAGCCCACGAGCGCGTATCCGTCCAATGCTTTCGGATCGAATTGCCGGAGGGCAAGGAAGATGCCGAAGGTGAAGCTGAACAGGATCGACTTCTTCAGCACGATACCCATGGTCACATCCGGCAGGATCGCCAGCAGGAACAGCACGGACAGGGTGATGGCCGCATAGCGGCGCACCAGAAACGCCAATATGGGAGAAAGCAGAATGCAGACCACCAGGTCACGCAGGAAATAGAGCGGCAGGTTGATCGGGAAACCTTCCGCTGCCACGGCATGGCTCGCGAATTCGCGGGGCGAGGCGCTCCACAGGTCCGGGAAATAGCCATCTCCGATTCCCACGTGTTGCATCGCCAGGACGGTGGCCAGAAGCACGCCGTTCCAAAGGAGAAACGGAAGCAGGACGGTCTTCGCCTTCGAACGCAAGACCTTTCCATAGTCGAACGCCTGCCGCCCCCGCTGGAACAGGAGATAGCCGGAAATTACGCTGAGGCACGGCACGCCGATGCGGAACAGGCTATCGCCGATGAAAACCCGCAACCAGTCGAACAGGCCATTCGCCCCCAGGAAGGGGCTCGTTGCCGGATTGTGAGGCACGTGTACGAAGACAATGCCCGAGATCAGGACGATCCGCATCAAATTGATACGGGAGGAGATGTTCTGATCGACAGTCAAAACGAGTCACTCCTTTTGGGGCTGTGCCTCCCGTCACCGCCATTTCAATCAGAGCAGACTTGAGCCCGCAACGAAAAGGATCATATCCAGTTTGGTACAAAATGTGGCGGTGCAGCAAAAATTGTAGGGGCTTACGAAAACGGCCGTCATGATAGTGTCACCTAACGCATCGACCGATGATCTAAATCGCTCCTCCAGTCGCATGAGAACGCTTGGAACCTCGATTAAATTCGAAAGTGCTTATTTTGCATTCTACCGCACTGCAGCATCACCAAAAATAAATTTCCGGTGATGTGGAAAAGTTCCGTTTCGAGCCCGCGGGAAGACGCGCACGCGCGCCATCGCGACTCAAATGTGGCGAAATGTGGGCAATTGAGAGGCAAACTCAAGCCGAAGAGATCGCGCTCTCCGGGGCAATTCCACGCCGGCGAACCATCTGGAAAATTTTTCGCAGCAGCGCCCGTTCGGTGACCAACACCAGCACCCCATAGAGCACGGCGCCGACGATCCCGCCCGCCGCCACCTGCAGATAGGGATTGGTTAACTGTGATTCGAAGGCATGCAGGAAGAACCGAACGCCAAGCCCCATCGCAAGCGCGGTCACCATGGAACGGCTGGTGGTCATCAGCCCCTTGAAGAATGGGATGTCGTCGACCCTGAAGACCGCCCAGGAATAACCGAAGAGGGTGATGGCGTTGACGACGCAGAGCGCGACCATGGCGTCGACGAGATCGCCCCAATAGGCGGCCCCGGCGATCGCCACCGTGGTCGCGATCGCGCGGATGACGGCCGACCAGAACAGGACCTGCCCGTGCCCCGTGCCCTTGAGATAGGGGATGAAGGTGCTGCAGGGCGTGACGATCGCCTTCGAAACCGCCAGCAAGCCGAGTACCGGCCAGGCATAAGCCCATTGGGGACCGAAAAGCACCAGCATGGCCGGTTCCGCGATGGCCCACAGACCGAACATCGCCGGCGCCAGCAGCACCGTCGTCACCTGCGTGCTCAGCATCAGGGCATCCGAGCGGCGCTTGCGGTCATCGCCCATGAGGCTGAATGCCGGAAAAAGCACGCCCATGACGGCCGAAAGAACGACCTGGTTGGGAATACTGGCGAACCGGTTCGCGGCGGAAAAAGCGCCAGCATCGCTGAGGCCGAGAAGACGCGCGATAACGATCATCGGCGACTGGAAAGTAACGAAATTGGCGATTTCGGAGCCCATGATACCCGAAGTGAAGGACAGCAGGGGAACGATCTTGCGCGGCTTCATGACGAAGCGCGGCACATAGCCCGAGACGAAATAAAGGCCGACGAGCCGGATCAGCGCGGAGGAGAAGAGTTGCACCACGAGCGCCCATACTCCGAAGCCGAAATAGGCGAGCGCCACGGCGAGGAGCGCGGCGGCGCATTCGGAAACCGTGCTGAGAACCGCATCCTTGCTGAAATTCATCTGCCGCGCGAGCAGCGAATAGGCGACATCACCGGCAAGCTGGAGCGGAATGAGCAGTGCCATGATCCGCAAAAGATAGGCGCTTTCGGCCGCTCCCATCAGCACAGCAAGCTCGTCGGACCACCAGAAAAGCGCAAGCGCCATCAGGCAGGCCATGGCCAGATTCGCCCAGAAGACCGTATGGACGGTCTCGTCATCCCCTTCCCTGTCGACCACCAGGGCGGACGTCAAACCCGCGCCGCCGATCATGGCCAGAAACTGCACCACGGTGAGCGCAACCGCGACCGCGCCAAAGTCCTCCGGCGTCAGCAGCCGCGCCAGAATAGGCACCGTGACAAATTTCAGCCCGAATGTCGCGGTCTTTGATAGCACGCTCCAGCCGACGTTGGTCGTGATCGTTTTCACGCCTTGCGTTGGAGGCATATCTAGATTCCTATAGCTGGAGTTTACCGGAATACGGCACGAACTGCCGCTTACCCAAGCCCGACGAGGTCCTCGGCGGGCAATTCTTTGAAGAAAGCAGGGGCGAAAGAATGGCGACGTTCACGGTTGTTATCCCATTTTACCAGAAAGAATCCGGAATATTGCGCCGCGCGCTGAAATCGGTCTTCGAGCAAAGCTTTCAGGATTTTGATATCATCGTCGTGGACGACGAGTCACCCCTCCCCGCGGATATCGAGCTTCAACCTCTTGAAGAAGAGCAGAAATCCCGCATCAAGGTGGTCAAGCAGGCGAATGCCGGCCCGGGCGGCGCGCGCAACACGGGCCTTGATAACGTGCCGGCCTCCACCCGTTTCGTGGCCCTTCTCGATTCCGACGATCTATGGCTGCCGCATCACCTGCAGAACGCTTACGACACCATGACCCGCTTCGATGCAGAGTGCTACTGGGCCTCGATGCAGGCAAGCGACGATTTCTACTACCACTTCGGCATGGCGGAACTCGAGCGGCAGGAAGGCGGCACACGTCTCAGCGAAGCCCCGCTGGTGATCGAGATGCCGGACCTCGCAAGCGTGATGCTGAAGAACTGGAGCTTCCTGCATCTCTCCTGCATGGTGATCGGACGCAAACTCTTTGAGAACGTCCGCTTCGAGCCGTCGCTGCGCCTTGCGGCCGAGGACGTGCTGTTCTTCTGCGATTGCATCCTCAAGGCGAACCGCACCCTGCTGTGCGACGAAGACGGTGCGACCCGCGGCAGGGGCCTCAACATCTTCCACAGCATCGACAACCAATCGCCCCAGTTCCTGCGCCAGCAATTCAATACCTGGGTCGCGCTCGACACCCTGGAACAACGTTTTGCGGCACGTCCGAAAGACGTCGCGTCGATCGCCTCCTACAAGAACACCACGAGGCGGCAGGCCCTGTGGAGCCAGGCGGGCCTCGTCAAGCGCCGTAGGGTGCCCGATTTGAGCCTGCTCGCACGCTGGGCCGTTCGCGATCCCGGCCTCTTGCGGGCCGCCTTCGAACTCGGCGCCGGAAAGTTCAGCCGCGCCGGGCGCTGACCGCATGGCGACATCCAGTCATCCATTCTTAGAAACCCTCCCGAGGAGGCCATCATGAAGCCCTACTACTGGGAATCGCATCACGGAAACTTCGGCGACGACCTCAATCTCTGGCTATGGGATTTCCTCCTGCCGGGGTTCCGGGAGGTGCAGCCAGATATGCTGCTTGTCGGGGTCGGAACCGTTCTTACCCCTGATCTTCTGCCGGCCGGCACCCGCAAGCTGGTGATCGGCAGCGGCACCGGCTACGGTGCGCAGCCGGATGTGAGCGACACGACGGAATGGGACGTCCGCTGCGTGCGCGGCCCGCTGACCGCCAGCAAGCTCGGGCTTCCGCCGGAGCGCGCGATCACCGATCCAGCGGTCATGATTTCCGATATGCCGGAATTCCAGAACCTGCCGAAGCTTCACCAGAAAACCTTCGTTCCCCACTGGGAATCGGCCGAATTCGGCATGTGGGAGGCGGTTTGCGAGCCAGCCGGCCTCACCTATCTCGATCCGCGCGGCGAAGCGAAATCCGTCATCCGCCACATTGCGCAATCGGAACTCGTGATCGCCGAATCCATGCACGGCGCGATCCTTGCCGACGCCTTCCGGGTGCCCTGGATTGCGGTCAGCACCTCGCGCGCGATCAACAGCTTCAAGTGGACCGATTGGGCAAGCACCGTTGGCGCGACCTATAGGCCCCGCCATGTCCCGGTTTCGACCCGCGCGGAAGCGATCGCCAAGCGTTCGCGTTTCTGGGGCATGCGCTTCGATGCCCAGGGAGCCGCAGCAGCCCCGAATACCGGCCACCAGCAAAGCGATGAAGTGCTGACGCGGCCTGCGCCATCCGGGCCCGGCCTCAAAGGCATGGCGAAGCAGCTGCTCGCAGCCCCTTCCGTGCTGGCGCTCTGGCAGGCGAGCCGCGCTGAACCGCAACTGAGCTCCGACGAGGCGCTGGAACGCCAGAAAGGGCGTTTCCGCGACGTCCTGGAAGGTATCCGGCGCGATTACTTCTGAGTCGCCGGAACCCCCGGCAGCAGATAGCGGAGGTTCTGTGTGGGAGCGGGTCTGTCGAGGCCCGATCTTTTGCGCAGAGCCTCCAGCTTGTCGGAGAGAATACCCGTCGCGATTGCCGGAACCGCCATCGGCCGACGCAATGTCCAGGCAATCGCCGCCGCCTTGCCGGACTGTGCCTTCGTGTCGAGAAATGCCCGCAATTCATAGCGTTCCCGGATATGCCGCTCATGGCGGGCGATCGCCGCCCTTCCCTCAGGCGATAGCAGGCCCGGTACCGCCTGCAGCGCGCGATCGGCCTCGTAGAGCCGTCTGAGGTCTTCGGTGCGATGGCGGCCGCTGAGCGAGTCGTGGCGGACGATCGCGCCATAGCCGCAGTGTTCGATCACCGTATAGCGCGCGCCTTTCGCCAGCGCCTGGACATAGAATTCGTAGTCCTCTCCAAGCCGCAGATCCTCGTTATACCGAAGGCCGTGCGCCTCGAGAAACGAGCGGCGGATTATCGGCTTCAGAAAGCCGATCTCACCGCGCTTGAGCCCACGCTTGGAAATGTTTCCCTCAATGAACTCGACCAGCGAGATCCGGCGAGGCCGGGGTTCGAAGCGGGCCGGCTCCACGGCCCCCGAGGAACCGTGGATGAAGGCGATATTGTCCGCAATCAGATCCCAGCCCTGCTCCTGCAGCATCGGCCTGAAGCGGCCCGGAAAGAAGAAATCGTCGGCGTCCAGAATGGCGATCAGGGGCGAGCGCGAGACCGAGATCGCGTGATTGCGCGCCGCCGAAGGCCCCCTGTTTTGGCTGAATGAGACGACGTTGAGCCGCCCCGATCGGTCATCCGCGCGGCTTGCCGCAAGGGCCGTGTCATCCGATGATCCATCGTCGACCACCACCACTTCGGCAACCTCCGGCTCCCGCAGCGCGGAACGAATGGCATCCCCGATAGTGCCTGCCGCGTTCTTCGCGGCGATGATGACGCAGATTGCTTCGGTCGAGGTGGCGTTCATGTCACTTCCCTTCGCTTTTGTCTCGCAGACTATGAAGTGAGGAAAATGACGACTGTATGGAGGAGACCGGGGTTATGTCCACCGGCTGGGAGATTCGCGTGCTTTGCTTCAGTGATCGCTGATCTCGAGCTTGGCGGCGGCTTTCGCCGGAAGCTCGTCGTGCCGGCTCGCATCCCCCTTGCGCCTGATTGCTGCCGAATCCGGGGCATTTTCCTGCCGCGACATCTTTTCGCGACGTACAAGATAGAGGACGCCAATAAAATACCCGATCTGCAACAGAACCGCACAGATCACGGTCTGTATAAAAGTCGTCAGGATGGACCCATTGATAAAATACGAGGCGATCGCGAAAGCGAGGAGTGCCACAGTCATGCTTACAAAAACACGTGGTGCGTACATGAACTTTCCTCCCAAACCGATATCTTCTCAGTTTGTCGGTCCTCTTGGCTCCTCTCATCGAGAACCATATTGGGATGACTGCGATGTTTCAAGGTTTTCGCCCCATCTCATGCCACGCATTTCGTGAAACTTTCGTAAGCTTTCATCGCTTTCTTGGCTTCGCGAAGAACATCACGACAAGATCTTCGCCGCATTTTTGCCATTTTATCGCCCCACTTGGCCGCATTGTTGGGGCTATCGCGGGCTCAGCCGTGGAGTTCGTCCGGAACTCCGATCAACTTTTGTTACAAACTTCTGAGCCGGCAAACTGCCTCTTTGCGCTGCAGCATTGTATTGCAGTGCAAAAAACTTAGGCCTTAGGTCCTAGCGGGAAGATTCTTTGGTCGGAGCTCCCTGCAACAAGCAAGCGCTAGACTTGGCTTACCCATACAAGAAATCGGGGAAACACCCTGCTATCTCTCAAGTCCGACCATGTTTTTCAGGAGCTTTACGCACCCGCTCAAGTAATCATTTAGACGTAGGCGAGTTTTAATCGACCCGATACGGGTACAAATGCGTCTCTCGGAACCCTCCCATACCTCCAAGAGCACCTGCCCCGAAAAAAGAACATTCGCATCAAATTCAGAACACAGACATATTATCCCATCGTTACGGCATGATGCCAGCGACGGCACCGACTATCGCAAAACCTAAATGGAGTTTTCTCTATGAAGTCCGCGACACGTTCGGCAGATTCTCCGTTTTCGACCGACGGCGAGGTTGAACTCTCCTTACCCATTGGTGGTATCGCAAAACGCAGTTTCGATGTGACCATGGCCGTTCTGGCCCTGGTCCTACTCAGCCCCATCTTCCTGATGATCATGGGGCTGGTGAAGTTCACCGATGGAGGCAAGGTCTTTTACGGCCACCGCCGGATCGGTCATAACGGCAGGTATTTCAAATGCCTGAAATTCCGCACCATGGTCGTCAACGGCGACGAGGTCCTGCGGAACCATCTCGCGACCAATCCGCAGGCCGCGGAAGAGTGGCGTGCGACCCGGAAACTGAAGAACGATCCACGCGTCACGGCGGTTGGAACCGTTCTGCGCAAATTGAGCCTCGATGAGCTTCCCCAGCTCATCAACATCATCCGGGGCGAGATGAGCGTTGTCGGCCCGCGGCCCGTGGTGGATGAGGAACTCGGCCTCTACGACTCCTCCGCCGTCTATTATCTGCGCACCCGCCCGGGGCTCACCGGTCTGTGGCAGATCAGCGGCCGCAACGACGTTTCCTATGAACGCCGCATCGCTTTCGACACGCACTATGTCGAGAACTGGTCGCTGCGGCGAGACGTCTGGATCATCGCCATGACCATACCTGCCGTTTGCCTCTCCCGCGGCAGTTACTGAACATCGGCCAGGCCGAAGCAGAATGCACAATTCAGATCAGGCTCACGGCCCCTTAGCGCGGGGCCATACCCGCGCTGAACGAAGGAATTCTTTCATGATACGCCACTTCACTACCGCCCGCAGTTCCGGACGATTGCGCATTGCAGCGGGCTTCCTTCTGCTTGCCTTCGCCTGCCCGGCTGCGGCAGCGGAGGATACTTCCTACAAGCTCGGCGTCATGGATAAGATCCGCGTCCGGGTTGCCGAATGGCAGCCTGCCGACGGTAGCGTCCGCAACTGGGATGTGATCGGCGGCGAATACACGGTAGGCCCTCAGGGCGCCGTCTCGCTTCCCTTTGTCGGCGACCTGGATACCGCCGGTAAAACGACTTCCGAAGTGGCGGCTGAGATCGGGAAACGGCTGCAGAGCGAGTTCGCCCTGCGCAATCTCCCCTCAGCCTCGGTGGAAGTAGCGGAGTTCCGGCCGATCTTCGTGGCGGGCGACGTCCATACTCCGGGGGAATACCCCTTCAAGCCTAACCTTACCGTGCTGAAGGCAGTGAGCCTTGCCGGAGGGCTGCGCAGATCCGATGCGGGCCAGCGGTTCGCCCGTGATTTCATCAATGCTCGCGGCGATGCCGCCGTATACGATTCCGAACGCAGCCGTCTTCTGGCGCGCCGCGCCCGGTTGCTTGCGGAGGTTTCAGGCGCCGGCGAACTGAATGTTCCCAAGGAACTCGAGAGTGCAGGTAACGCCAAGGAACTCATCGAGAGCGAAGCGGCGCTGATGAAATCCCGCCGGGAGCGCTATGAGGCGCAGCTCAAGGCACTCGCAGACCTGCGCGCTCTTCTCGAGACCGAGGTCGAATCGCTCGGCCGGAAGGCCGCGACCCAGAAGCAGCGGCTGGAACTGGTCACGCAAGACCGCGACAGGGTCAGCCGGCTCACCGAGCAGGGCCTCGCCACGAGCGCCCGGCGGCTCTCCGTCGAGGAGGATGCCGCGGATGTCGAATCGACGCTTCTCGATATCGATACCGCCACCCTGCGCGCCAAGCAGGATATAACCAAGGCGAACCAGGACGAGATCAACCTGCGCAACGACTGGGTGGCCCAGCGCGCCAAGGAGCTTCAGGACACCGAAGCCGAACTCGACAAGCTCGGTCTACAGATCACCACCAGCCGCGAACTGATGTCGGAAGCTCTGGCGCAATCGGCCGAGGCCCTGAAATTCGACCCGAACGGCCAGGCCGCGACGATAAAATACGTCGTTGTGCGCGACGAAGGACAGGGACCGAAAGAGGTCTCCGTCGATGAGCACGTGCAGCTTCGGCCCGGCGACGTCGTGAAGGTCAGCTCCGAACTGCTGATGCAATGAGGGTGGCATGAAGATCGCCAAGTCGGTTCTCATCGAACCTCAGCGTAACGATCTCTACGGGATGGCGGCAATCGCGCTGTCCTTCTTCGTCTTCGCCTATTCGAGCAACTTCGGAGCGGTTTCCATTCTGGCCTATTATGCCTTGTGGTTCCCCCTCCTCCTGGTCGATTATCGTCGCGTGGCGGGCAATTCCTTCCGCTATCTCTGGATCTTCGGCTTCGCGCTCTTCTGCTTCCTTTCGGTGTTCTGGTCTCTTGCGCCTTCGGTTTCGATGCGCGCGGCCATCCAGTATATGACACATCTCATCTGCGCGCTCATCGCCATGCGGACGATGTCCGTCGAGACCCTTTGCCGCGGAGCGATCCTCGGCTGCGGGCTCGTGCTCGTCTATTCGCTTCTGTTCGGCGGTTATCACTACGACGCACTGGACGGCACATACAGCTTCGTGGGCGCCTTCGCCTCGAAAAACCAGCTCGGCTTCTATGCCTCGCTCGGCGTTTTCTTCTCCTTCGCAACGGTAGCGGTTTTCCGCGCACGCAATCTCTGGCTCGCAGGCTGCGGGGTGGTCGGACTTCTCTCCGCCTATTCGCTTTTCGCCTCCCAATCGGCGACTTCCGTCATCACGACGCTGGCCGTCGTCGCCCTCTGCGCCGGCCTCTATGCCATCATGATGCTCGCTCCCCGCAACCGGCGGCTATTCTTCGGCGCAGCACTCGTGCTTGCGGCGGGCGCGGGCGCTGCCGCGCTGCAATTCGGGGCTATGGATGCGATCCTTGCCATCTTCGGCAAGGACTCCACCCTCACGGGCAGGACCTACCTCTGGCAGCAGGGTATTGCCGCCGCTGGCGAGACGCCGTTCTTCGGGGTCGGCTATCAGGGCTACTGGGTTCCGGGCTTTGCCGAGGCGGAGAGACTGTGGCAGGAGTTCTATATCGGATCGCGCAGCGGCTTCCATTTCCACAATACCTATATCGAGGCCATGGTGGAAACAGGTCTGGGCGGAACCCTTATCCTGTCATTCATCCTGCTTTCGACGCTCACCGGCCATCTGAGACGTTTCCTGACCGTGGAACGGAGCCCGGAATCGCTCGTCCTCCTCGGTGTGGCGAGCCTGCTTCTCGTCCGTTCCTTCGTGGAGGTGGATATCATCCACCCCTATCACATCGGCTCCTTCCTGTTCTATTTCGCTGCGGGAAAGCTCACGGTTCCCGAGCGCCGCACCGTCCGGACCCATTTCGAGCCCTTCGTTTCCGGCCCCAGCAGCGCGCAGCCTGGCTGAAGGATTTAGCCGCATGCCGACGCTCTATTCTATCCAATATCTCAGGGCATTCGCGGCAATCGCGGTGGTTGTCTTTCATGCCGCCCACCGCATGGGCCTGCCATTTACGATCGGTGCTGCCGGCGTCGATATCTTTTTCGTCGTCAGCGGCTTCATCATGATGGCGATCAGCGACAATCGCGCCTCATCTCCAGCCAGCTTCCTCCGCAACCGCGTTCTGCGCATCGCACCCACCTATTGGATAGCGACTGTGGTGATGGTCCTCGGCGCGATCCTCGGCCTCTTTCCCAACCTGAAGCTCGACCCGGCACACATCGCCGGATCATTCCTGTTCATCCCGGTCGCCTCGCCCAATTCCGGAAACCTCTGGCCGGTGCTTGTTCAGGGATGGACGCTGAACTACGAAATCTTCTTCTACGCCGTCTTCGCGCTCGTCCTTTTCCTGAAACCGGCATTGCGATTGCCGGCGCTGGCGCTTCTGTTCGGTCTGCTCGTCGTCGGCGGCGCCCTGCTGCAGCCGGCAAACCCGCTCGCCGGTTTCTATACCGCGCCGGTGATCCTGGAGTTCGTGGCAGGCGCGGCGATCGCGAAAGCCTGGCAGTCGGGACGCCTCCCTTCGCCCGGGATCGGCCTGCTTCTCGTTTGCCTATCGATAGCGGGCTTTGCCGCGATACACCTGCTGCGGCTGGAATTCGATGCCTGGACCTGCGGGCCATTGGCGATCATGCTCGTCACCGGAGCGCTCGCGGTGGAGGTCGGCGCCAAGCTCCCAAAGTTCCCGGCGCTCACCTATCTCGGCGACAGCTCCTATTCCATCTATCTCTGGCACACATTCGCGATCTCGGTCGTGGCCGAGATCGGGGCCGCGCTCGCGCTTTCCATCCCGGCCATTGTACTTACCGCCGTCGTTATCGGCACGATGGCCGGCATTGCCGCCTATGAGTGTCTGGAGCGGCCGATCCAGCTTCTCCTTAAAGGGAAACGCTCCGCGCTGTGGCGCCTGCCCCTGCGCAACCAAGCCGGGCGGACGCCTGCGCAATAGTTCCGGCCGTCAGGCGAGGAAATCGGCCCGATGCGGCGTGAAGCTGTCGATCAGCCTGCCGGCCTCCAGCGCCACGACGCCGTGCACCACGTTCGAAGGCACGATGAAGCTATCGCCGGCCGAAAGCGTCGCCTTCTCCTCACCCACGGTTACCTCGAACTGTCCCTCGGCGATATAGCTTGCCTGCACATGGGGATGCGAGTGCAATGCACCCACGCCGCCCTTTTCGAAGGTGAATTCCACCATCATGAGTTCATCGGTGTGAAGGAGGACGCGGCGCTTGTTGCCGCTTCCGAGATCGGTCGTCTCGCCTTCATTCTGCCGGGAGAATATCTTAGTCGCCATATCGTTTCTCACATCAAAAAGGATTGGAGCCGGGAAACCCGGCCCTACAAAAATCACCGCAGGACATCCATCGGCACGACCTCGACATCGGTGTAATCGACATTGTCTCCCGCCATGGCCCAGATGAATGCGTAATTGGCGGTACCGCAGCCGGAATGGATCGACCACGGCGGAGAGACCACCGCCTCCTCATTGGCCATCACGACATGGCGCGTTTCGGTCGGTTCTCCCATGAAATGGAATACCCTCGCCGTGTCCGGCAGGTCGAAATAGAGATAGGCTTCCATCCGCCGGTCGTGCACATGGCAGGGCATGGTGTTCCATACCGAGCCGGTGGCAAGCTGCGTCATGCCGACCACCAGCTGGCAGGTCTTGGCGCCTTCCGGATGGATGAACTGGAAGATCGAACGCTCGTTCGATGTCGCCTGGCTGCCGAGGTCGAGGCGCTTGGCATCCCCGATGCGGATGAGCTTGGTCGGGTGTTTTTGATGCGCCGGCGCGCTGAGGAGGTAGAATTTCGCCGGACTTGACGCATCGTCCGAAGAAAAGCTCATGTTACTGCCCATGCCGGCATAGAGCATGTCGCGCGGTCCGAGCGAAAACTTCTCGCCATCCACCTCGATCGATCCGGCCCCCCCGATATTGACGGCGATCAGCTCACGCCGTTCCAGGAAGCTCTTCGTGCCGAGCGGCCGGATCGTTTCCAGAGCCAGCGGCTCCCCAGCAGGCGTCGCCCCGCCAACCACCATCCGGTCGTAATGCGTATAGGTGAGGTTGATCTTTCCGGCTTCGAAGAGCCCGCCGATATGGAAGTTTTCACGCAGCTCGGCGCTTCCCATCCGCGCGGCGGTAGCCGGATCGAACGCATTGCGGGTGGTGTGTCGGATGTGGCTCTCGGTCATGGAATCCTTCTTCCTTCCTGGTATTATGATCGGTCAGCACGCGCATTCGCGCGGCCAAATCGGTATTCGGTCTGCTGGTCGTTCAAGCGCTCCCGATAGCGCTGCTGGCTCGCGGTCAGATGATGCCGCATGGCATTCCTGGCAGCTTCCGGGTCTCCGGCTGAAATGGCCTGGAGGATGCGAAGATGCTCCTGCTGGAGCCCTTCCTGATATTGCCGGCTCAAGGTGCTGTCGGTTCCCCAGGGCGAGGTGATGTCGCAGGGGATGGCTCGTATGCCGAGCGCGTCGAGAACTTCGACATAGAAGGGATTGTTGGTGGCTTCCGCGATTGCCTTGTGGAACATGAAATCACTTCTTCCGGTCGTCTTGCCCTTTTCAAGCAGCCGGTCGAATTCGAAAAAGGCTTCCTGGATCGCCGCTTCCTGCGCGGCATTGCGGCGGATGGCGGCGAGGCCGGCACTTTCGATCTCGAGCCCCATGCGCACCTCCAGGACGTTTATCGCATGGGATATCTTGCCTATGTCCTGGCTGATCGAGCTGAACGCCATGGCCGGCCGCTCGCAGACGAACATGCCGGCTCCCTGCCGTGATTCCACGAGCCCGTCGGCCGCGAGGCTGGCGATCGCCTCGCGCACGACGGTCCGGCTCACGCCGAACAGCTCCGTCAACCGGCTCTCGGTCGGCAGCCTCTCCGCCGGACCGATTTCCCCCGACAGGATTTTCGAGCGGAGAGCGGCGACGATCCGCTCGGAGAGCTTGGGCTTCCGCTCGGCCCTTGATGTCGCGGTCAGGTCGCTTGCCATGTCCATCCTTTACCGGAATACGCTCGGCAGCCACAGCGAGATGGCCGGTATATACGTGACCAGGCCGAGGACCACGATGCCGGCCAGATAGAAAGGCCAGATCGAGCGCATCGCCTGCCAGACCGTTATCTTGCCGACCGCGCAGGCCACGAACTGCACCGCCCCCACCGGCGGAGTGTTGAGCCCGATGCCGAGATTGAGGATCAGGATCACGCCGAAATGCACGGGATCGATGCCATAGGCGACCACGACCGGCAGGAAGATCGGGGTGCAGATGATGATCATCGGCCCCATGTCCATGAACGTGCCGAGCAGCAGCATGAGCAGGTTGAGCAGCAGCAGGATCATCAACGGGTCCTGCGAGATATTGTTCAGCACGTCGATGAGCTGCGCCGGCACCCGGAGATAAGCCATGAGCCAGGAGAAGGACGCCGCCGTGCCGATGATGAGGAGCACCATGGCGGTGGTACGCACGGCACCCAGCGTCGAATGCACGAAGTTCTTCCAGCTCAGCGAGCGGTAGACCAGCAGCGTCACGAGGAATGCATAGAAGACCGCGATGCACGAGCTTTCCGTCGCCGTGAAGATGCCCGAACGCACGCCGCCGAAAATGATGACGATCAGCATCAGGCCCGGCAGCGAGTTGAGGAAGAAATAGCCGACGCGGGCGAAACCGGGAAAGACCTCCGTTGGGTAGCCGCGGCTTCGGGCGACGAAATAGGCCGTCACCATCAGCGCAGCCGCAAACAGCAGCCCGGGCAGGATGCCGGCGGTGAAGAGATCGGCGATCGAGATCTTCCCGCCGGCCGCGATCGAATAGATGATCATGTTGTGCGACGGTGGGAGGAGAAGCGCGATGAGCGCCGCCATGGAGGTGACGTTGACCGCATAATCGGCGCCGTAGCCGCGCGCCTTCATCTGCGGGATCATCAGCCCGCCGACTGCAGCCGCTTCCGCAACTGCGGAGCCGGAAATGCCGCCGAAAAGCGTCGAGGCGGCGATGTTCACCTGCCCCAGGCCACCGCGCATATGCCCGACCAGCGAGCCGGCGAAGGCAACGATGCGCTGGGCAATACCGCCGCGCACCATCAGGTCGCCGGCATAGATGAAAAAGGGAATGGCAAGCAGCGTGAAGACGCTCATGCCGGAATTCATCTGCTGGAAAATGACGAGCGGCGGCAGGCCCATATAGAGGATGGTCGCGAAGCTCGCCACGCCGAGGCAGAAGGCGATCGGTGTGCCGATCAGCATCAGGAGCGTGAAGGTTCCGAACAGGATCCAGTTTTCCATGGTTCAGACCTCCTTGACCTGATCGAGTGCCGGGATCGGTTCTTCGGCCGTCGCATCGGCATCGACGTCGAAGCCGGAAAAGCGCAACACCAGCCGCTCCAAGGCGAAAAGGCTGATGAGCAGACCGCCTCCCACCAGCGGCAGATAGCGAATACCTTCCGGAATGCCGAGCGCCGGCAGGCGTGCCCGCCACTGGAGCTGAACCAGTTGCCAGCCGTAGACGATCATCCCGACGGCAAAGGCCAGAACCACCACATCGGAGATTGCGCGCAGATATTTCTTGCCGCCCGGAGGCAGGGCATAGAGTAGGACATCGAAGCCCAAGTGATAATTCTCGCGCACGCCGACGGCGGCGCCTAGGAATATGAACCAGCTCATCAGCATGACGGCCGTGAGCTCGGTCCAGGTATTCGTCCAGTTCAGCACGTAACGCACGAAAACCTGCCAGAACACGATACAGGTCATGAGGACCAGTCCCGCGCCCGCGATATAAAGTGCACCGTCGCAAATTCTGTTCAACAATCGGACGACGGCGTTCATGCGCGGCCTTTCGGCCGTATCATGCGCCTCCCCGATGCTTTTAGCTTCTGCCATCACCGTTCCCGCTTTTTTCATTGCCTTGTGGGAGACGGGCGGAACCCGTCTCCCGAGCATCGGAACCCGTTACTGGGTTTCCTGAATGCGCTTCACGAGATCCTGCAGCTTCGGATCTTTGACGTGCTTGTCGTAGACCGGCTTCATCGCATCGATGAAGGCCTGCTTGTCGAGCTCGTTGATCTTCGACCCGCCGGCTTCCACCGCGGAGCGCGACTTGGCGACCTGCGCATCCCAGAGCTCGTACTGCTTCGTAACGCTGTCCTTGGCCGCCTGCCTGAAGAGCGTCTGATCCTCCGGCGAGAGCTGGTCCCAGCTACGCTTGGACATCACCAGGACTTCCGGCACGATCAGATGCTCATCGAGCGAGAAGAACTTGGCGACTTCCGCATGCTTGGCGGTATCGTAGCTCGGGAAATTGTTCTCCGCGCCGTCGATGACGCCCGTCTCGATGCCGGTATAGACCTCGCCATAGGGCATCGGGGTCGCGCTGGCGCCGAGTGCCGCCACCATGTCAACGAAGATATCGGACTGCATGACGCGGAACTTCATACCCTTGAGATCGTCGATCGAGCTGATCGCCTTCTTGGAATTGTAGAAGGAGCGGGCGCCGCCGTCATAGAAGGCGAGGCCCACCACGCCATGCGGCTCGAAAGCGGCAAGGATCTCATCGCCGATCGGTCCATTCATCACCTTGCGAGCGTGTTCCACCGAGCGGAAGATGTAGGGAAGCGATGGCATAGTCGTCTCGGGAATCAGGCCGTTCCAAGGTCCCATCGAGACGCGGTTGAGGTCGATCACGCCCGTGCGGACCTGCTCGATCGTATCGGCTTCCTGGCCGAGCTGCGCGGAGTGATAGACCTCCACCGAATAGCGGCCGCCCGTGCGCTCCTTGATAAGCTCGCCGAAATACTTGACCGCTTCCACGGTCGGGTATCCGTCCGGATGGGTATCGGATGACCGAAGGACGGTCTGCGCTGCGGCTGTCCCCGCGAATGACAACGCCGCCACCGCGGCGACCATAGCTAGTTTCTTGAAATGCAACATGGTTTCCTCCCGTTTGCATGGCGCCCTCGCGCCTTCGAAGCCGACACACCTCCACGGCGGATCGGCAGTCTCCCTGATAAAGTCGAATTCCTCTTCACTCCCCTCCCTTCTCCCTGTGCTTGTGTTGCAAGGAGATTGGAGTGCCGGGTGAACGTCCGTTCGGTTCGCGTCGAAAAACGCATGGCGCCGCGGCCGGGCGCTTGCGCCCGTCCGAACCGGTCATGTCATTCAGATGCGAAACACGGTGCCGCCCTCCCTCGGCTCCTCATATGGCTAGGACACAACCGAGGGCGATGTCAACATACAAGATATCACAATTTGTATGATGACTTGTTTCGAGATGGTGGGGCGTTAGCCTAGGCCGGTTTCTGGATCGCCTCGGTCAGCTTCTTGCGCCGGAGCAGCATACCGTAGAGATCGCGCGGCTCGTCCGGATCGGCAAGCAGATCGAGGTTTTCGTAGAGGCTGGTGCCGGCAAGCTTGTCGCGGACGTAACGTAGCGCGGAGAAGTCCTCGGTCGCGAAACCAACGCTGTCGAACAACGTGACCTGGCTGGCGCCGTTTCGGCCCGTCGCCAGTCCTGTGATGACTTGCCAGAGCTCCGTCACCGGATGATCGGCCGGCATCTGTTGGATTTCGCCTTCGACGCGCGTCTGCGGCGGATACTCGACGAAGATATCGGAGCGGAGCAGGATATCGCGGTGCAGTTCCGTCTTGCCGGGGCAATCGCCGCCGACGGCATTGATGTGAACGCCCGGCCCGACCATGTTGTCAGTGAGGATGGTGGCGTTCTGCTTGTCGGCGGTCACCGTGGTGATGATCTGCGCGCCCTCGACCGCCTCCTCCGAGCTTCGGCAGGAGTGGATTTCGAAACCGAGCCCCTCCAGGTTGCGGGCGCAGCGTTCTGTGGCCTGCCGGTCGATATCGTAGAGACGCAGTTTTTGGACACCGAGAAGCGCCTTGAAAGCAATCGCCTGGAACTCACTCTGGGCGCCATTGCCGATGATCGCCATGCAATCAGCCGTCTTTGGCGCGAGATGCTTCGCTGCAACGGCCGAGGTCGCCGCGGTGCGGAGCGCCGTCAGGATGGTCATTTCCGAGATGAGCAGCGGATAGCCGCTGTCGACATCCGAGAGGACCCCGAAAGCGGTCACCGTCTGGCGTCCGCTGCGCGTATTCTTGGGATGGCCGTTGACATATTTGAAGCTGTAGAACCGGCCGTCGCTGGTCGGCATGAGCTCGATCACACCCTCATGCGAATGGGAGGCGACGCGCGGTACCTTGTCGAAGGACTCCCAGCGCCGGAAGTCGGCCTCGATATAAACGGCAAGCTCGGCGAGAAAGGTCTCGACCCCGATGCCGAGTACCAGGTCCATCATGTTCTCGACGCTGATGAACGGCACGATGTTCAAGTTGGGCAGGGCGGGCATATCGGCTCCTATCCTTGGCGCCGAGCGAACGGCGCTTCTCCGCGGCTGCGGCACGCGGTCATCCGGATTACGGAGAAGGACTATGCGGCCGACAGTCTTCCATGCGGTAAGCTGCCATGAATAGGCCGGCATGCCAATTGGATAAGTTGTACTGAGCTGCAGTCAGCCGAGCGCTACCCCATTGGTCGCGACATAGACCGAATAGAGCGAGGTCGTTGCTGTGATGAACAGCCGGTTCCTTCGCGGACCGCCGAAGGTGAGGTTCGCCACCGTCTGCGGTACCAGGATCTTGCCGAGAAGCGTTCCTTCGGGAGAGAAGCAGTGGACGCCGTCCCCCGCGCTCGTCCAGACATTGCCGTGGGCGTCCACGCGAAAGCCGTCGGGAAGCCCGTTGTCGAGGCTGCAGAAGACACGGCCGTCGGCAAGCTTCTTCCCTTCGACAATATCGAAGACGCGGATATGGCGCGGCGCGTTGATGTCGTGGCTGGAGGCGGAATCCGCGACATAGAGCTTGCTCTCGTCGGGCGAGAAGGCAAGCCCGTTCGGCTGACCGAAATCGGTGACGACCGCCTCCAGCCCACCGGTCTCGGGATCAAGGCGGTAGACATTGCGCGTCGGCTGCTCCGGCTCCGCCCTGAAGCCTTCGTAGTCGGATTTGATGCCATAGGTCGGGTCGGTGAACCAGATGCTGCCATCCGAGCGCACCACCACATCGTTGGGCGAGTTCAGCCGCTTGCCTTGGTAGCTATCCGCAAGCACGGTTAGCGAGCCGTCGATTTCCGTGCGCACCACCCGCCTGCCGCCATGCTCGCAGGAAATCAGCCTCCCCTGCCGGTCGCGGGTATTGCCATTGACGAAATTGGATGGCTCCCGGAAGACGGAAACACCGCCGTCCTGCACGAAGCGCAGCATCCGCTGGTTCGGAATATCACTCCAGATCAGGCAGTTGAGATCGGCAAACCAGACAGGCCCCTCTGCCCAGCGGCAGCCGGAATAGAGTTCTTCCAGCCTCGCGCTGCCGACGATCAGGTGCCGGAAGCGTTCGTCGTGGATTTCATAGATGGAAGGGGTCTGCGGCATGATTATTGTCCGATTGAAAGTGGCTCACCGGCCGGCCTGTCGCCCGCCGGCGACGAGGATGACCGCAATGATGATGAGGCCCGTCAGGATGAGGCGGAAGCCGGCGCCGAAACCATAGGTGTTGAGCATCGAAACCACCAGGAACATGAAGAGCGAGGCCCCCCATATGCCCGGAATATTGGAATTTCCGCCGGCGACCGCCGTACCGCCGATCACCACGACGGCTATCGACAGCAAGAGATATTCGCCCCCCATGTTGAGCGCGGCCCCGCCTGAGAAGCTTGCGAGCAGATAACCGCAGATGGAAGCGAGCGCTGCGCAGAGAATATAGGTGACGAGCCGTGTGCCATCGACCGGAATACCCGTCATCCGGGCCGCGAACATGCTCTGGCCGATCGCCGAGATCCAGCGACCGTAAATGCTCTTTTCCAGCAGAAGCCAGGCGACGGCGGAAAGGATCAGCGCCACGATCGCCACGTTCGGAATGCCGAACAGGGTGGAAGTGGTGAAATTCGCGAGGACTTCCGGCGGTTTGATCCGCAAGCCGCGGTTCGCCCAAATCGCCGTCGATTGCACGATGAAGCTCATGGAAAGCGTCGCGATGATGGGCGGTATCCGTAGAAGCTTGATGAGCGCATAGTTGCCGATGCCGATCGCAATCCCCAATAGGACCGAGACGAGCAGGCCGACGACGATCATGCTGTCCTGGACATCCATCAGTTTCAGCGCCAGCGTGCCGGAAAGCGTCATGGTCGCGGGTACGGAGAGATCGATATTGCCGGGACCAAGGGTGATGACGAACATCTGCCCTATGCCGACGATCACGTAGAAGGATGCGAAGGTGAGTGCCGCCTGCGACAGCCCGAAAGCGCTTGCGCCGCCGGTGAACAGCACCGTGACGATCCAGACGATGACGGTGGCGGCGAAGGACCATATCCACGGCTTGGAGGGGAGCGAGAAGAAATTCATCGGTTCTTCTCCCGCTTCTCGAGCCGGTTCAGAAAGAGCCGCAGCGCCAGCACCACGATCAGGATCGCGCCCTGTGCGCCGATCTGCCAGTCGGGCGATATGCGCATGAAGGAGAGGAACGAGCCGGCAAGCGTCAGTGTCAGCGCGCCGATGACGGCTCCTATCGGGGAGACCTTGCCGCCCACGAACTCGCCGCCGCCGAGGATGACGCCTGCGATTGAGAGCAGCGTGTAGCGCAATGCGATATTGGCGTCCGCCGATGTCGTAAGCCCCACGAGCGCGATGCCCGAGAGCACCGCGAAAAGGCCCGCCAGCGCATAAGCCCCGGCACGGATGCGGATCACCGACCAGCCAGCTCGCTCGACGGATCGGAAATTGCCGCCGACGCCGCGGATCAGCACGCCGAAGGAAGAGCGCATGATGAGGAAATGCGTGACGACGGCTATGACGACGCTGGCCACGATCGCCATCGGAACGAACGGCGGCCTTGACGTCATTACCCAGCGCGCCCAGCCGGGAGCCTCGCCGCCGGGCGAAGGCAGCATCAGGACCGCAAGCCCGCCCCAGATGAAGCTCATGCCGAGTGTGACGACGATCGAGGGAAGCTCGCGCAGATGTATGATGACGCCCATCGCCGCATAGGCCGCGATGGCGCCAAGAAAGATCAGGATGCCGATCGCAGGCGAGGCCTGCAGGAAGGTGGCCGTCACGCAGGCGCAGAAGCTGACGAAAGTGCCCATCGAAAGATCGAGGTCATTGACCGCCATGATGAGCATCTGCGCGACCGTCGCGAGCGCGATCGGCACCGCCAGATTGAAGAGCAGGTTGAGCCCCGTATAGCTCATCGCCCGCGGCTGCATGTAGAAGACCGCGGCAAGCAGAACGGCAAGCGACAGCGCCGGAATGATGAGGCGGATAGTTCCCGAGGAAAGCTTCATGCCGCCTCACCTCCATGGAAGGATGCGGCAAGCACGTTCTTCTCGGTGATCTCGTCGCCTGTCAGTTCCGCGACGATCGCGCCTTCCCTGAACACGTAGACGCGGTCACAAAGGCGTATTTCGTCCATTTCGGTGGAATACCAGATGAAGGTTCGGCCGGATTTCGCCTCGGCGCGAAGGATTTCGTAGACTTCCTGCTTGGTGCCGACATCCACCCCGCGCATCGGATCGTCCATCAGCACGATCTTCGCGGTCGTGGCGAGCGCACGGGCAAACAGCACCTTCTGCTGATTACCCCCGGAAAGCGACAGGATACGGTTCTCCATGTCGGGCGTGCGTATTTCTATGCGCTTCTTCCAGCCTTCGCCGAGTAGATCCTCGCGGCTCTGATCGACCAGGCTGCGGGAAGAAAGCTGGCCGAGGGAGGCGATACTGAGGTTCTTCAATATGCTCCAGAGCGGAAATGTGCCGTTGAGGCTGCGATCGCCGGCAACGAAGGCGATCTCCCGCCGCCGCGCCGGCAACCAGTTGCTGTTGCCGGAAAGGTAGAGATGGAGAAGTGCATCGGTCTGGCCGTGCCCGCCAAGGCCCGCCAGCCCGATCATCTCACCGCGATGAGCCTCGAAGGGCAGGCCATGCCCCTTTCTCGGCGGCATCGTCAGGACCGCCGCACCGCTTCTCGTCGTCACAGACCGCTGCCATTCCAGCTCGCGCACCACATTGCCCATCGCCTCGACCAGGCTGCGTGTCGAAAATTCTTTTGCGGCGCGATCGGCGACGACGCGGCCATCCTTCATCACCACGATCCGGTCGGAAGTGGAAAGGATTTCGCCAAGAATATGGGAAATGAGGAGCACCGCTCCCCCTTCCGAGACGAAACGGCGGATATAGGCCATGAGCTGCGCTGCAAGTCCCGCATCGAGCGAGGAGGTCGGCTCGTCGAGAATGACCAGCTTCGGACGCTCGCCCGCACCGGAAAAACTGATGGCGATCTCCACCATCTGCCGCTCGGCGATCGAGAGATCGTCCACCGTGCTGTCGCAATCGATGCCGTGGCCGGGAAATATTTCCTCGAGCTGCCGCCTGACGAGTTCGAGTGCGCGGGCGCGCCAGTTCCAGCCCTTGAGTTCGCTATGCGTCACGCGGACGTTTTCGTTCACCGTCAGGTTCGGGCAGAGCGACAGTTCCTGGAAGACGCAGCGCACGCCATTGGCCCGCGCCACGGAAATTCCGTGCTGGCCGGAACCGCCGCCATAGCTGACCTCGCCCTCATGCGGGCTGAGGCCGCCATTGATGACATTGACGATGGTGGACTTGCCGGCGCCGTTATGACCCACCAGACCGACGCATTCGCCGGCATGGATGATAAGGTCCGCCCCGTCCAACGCCTTGACGGCGCCGAACGTCACCTTGATGCCGCGCGCGGCTGCCACCTCTTGTTTCAATACGGCTTCAGTCATGTGGGGATCATGGTCGGTATTCGGCCAGGTGAACATTAGAAATGGCGGGACGGTTTCGGAAAGAAACGCCGCCCCGCCGCACGAGAGTTTTCAGGCTGTCACTTGGCCGCCTCGATCACCTTCTGGGCGTCTTCGAGCGAATATTCCACATTCGCCACGCCGCCCTTCTGGGTGTTCGCCAGATTGGCTTCGAGATTGTCCTGATCGATGCGCAGGAACGGCACCACGAGGTCTTTCTTCACTTCCTTGCCGTCGAGGATCTGCTGGGCCACCCAGAAGGCAAGCGTCGAAACGCCCGGCGCGATGGAGACCGACATCGTCTCGTAACCATCCTTATCCTTCTGGCTCTTCCACCATACCAGCTCGTCTTCGCGATTGCCCATGACGATGGTCGGCGTTGGACGATTGGCGGCCGCGAATGCCTGGGCGGCGCCATATCCGTCGCCGCCTTGCGTCACGACCGCGGCGACTTCGGGAAGGCTCGGAAGAATGCCCGCGACAGCGCGCTGCGCGACGTCCTGGGCCCAGTCGCCGTTGACCGAGCCGACGATCTTGAACTGCGGGTTCTTCTCGACGCCGGCCTGGATGCCCGCATGGATTTCGTCATCCACCGAGACGCCGGCAAGTCCGCGGATTTCAAGCAGGTTGCCGCCGTTCGGCATCTTCTTGGCGAGATATTCGATCTGGCTTTCGCCCATGGCCTTGAAGTCCACGGCGATGCGCCATGCGCAAGGCTCGGTCACGATGCCGTCGAACGACACGACGGTAATGCCGGCGTCGCAGGCTTCCTTGATCGCGCCGTTCAGAGCGGT
Organism: Rhizobium moroccans; assembly: GCF_057559155.1. Taxonomy (NCBI): domain Bacteria; kingdom Pseudomonadati; phylum Pseudomonadota; class Alphaproteobacteria; order Hyphomicrobiales; family Rhizobiaceae; genus Rhizobium; species Rhizobium moroccans. The sequence goes on from NZ_JBHFJG010000004.1 coordinate 29,217, forward strand.
TGGGGATGCTGCGTTGACGACGATCGCGTCATAGCCCTGGAGGATGAGATTCTGAATCTGCGCGGCCTGCTCGGTCGCCTGGTTTTCGGCCGTGGTGAACGGATCGGCCGCAGCCACGACGCCCTTTTCCACCGCCTCCTTGGTGATCTTGTCCCAGCTTGTCAGCATCGCCTGTCGCCAGGAATTGCCGGCATAGTTGTTGGACAAGGCGATCTTCTTCTCGGCCGTATCCGCGAGCGCGGAAACCGGCCCTGCGATGCACGCGATGGCGACCGATGCAAACAGCATCTTCCCGATAGTCATGATTTCCTCCCTAAAGCTCTCTCGGGGGTCACTTCGGTCCGCTCCTCAACGGCCATCCGAAGATAATGATTGCGCTGAGCCCCCTATGCTCAGTAAAGCCAGCATGGAGGAGAAATCAGGTGCTGTATAGGCGCATACAAGCAAGCCGTTTGCGGGCTTTCGCGCAAAATCTGCGGGTTCCCGCAGGACAAGCGCTCAAAGCTGGCGCTTAATTGTATCCGAAGGACTTGGGAGGAGTCCGCCGATGCTCAATCCGGCGCAGAATTCGCTGTTCGACCGCTATCTCGGCATCTCCCGACTGCTGGCTGGCCAGCTCGATTTTCACTCCATCATCCAGGCCGTCGCCGCGGAGATCAGCCACATCATCCCGCATGAGCACCTCGACGTCTGCATCAAGATGCTGGATGGCAAATACCACATCGCCTACGAGAGCGGCCTGGAGACTGCCTGGAGCAAACATCCGCCGGCCCTCTTGACCGGCAGCCCGATCCGCACGCTTCTTACGGGCGAAGCCGATTTCCTCCTGTCGCCGGATGCCTGTTCCGATCCCCGCTTCCACTTCGAAGGCGCCTTTTCGAGCCCGATCATAGAGCTGTCGCTACACAGCCGACTGCATGTGCCGCTGAAAGCGCAAGGGAGCATCATCGGAGCGCTGAGCTGCTCCAGCCACCAGATCGACGCCTATACGATGGAAGACGTCGAGAATGCCCGCTCGATTGCCGATCTGCTGGCGCCGTATTTCTTCGCGCTGCGTGCGGCCGAACAGGCCAAGCTTTCGGCGATCGTGGAAGCAGAGGCCCGCGCCCGCGAGGAAGGACTGAGGCTTGGTGCGTTGAAGCTTACGGAAGCACTCGAGGCCGAGCGCCAGCGGATCGGCATGGATCTCCACGACCAGACGCTTGCCGACCTTACAAGGCTGACGCGGCGCATGGAGCGACTGACGCGCCTGCCGGACATGCCCGGCGAGACGCTGGAACCCCTGTGCCGCGCCATGCAGCAATGCATGCACGACCTGCGCCAGATCATCGAGGAGGCAAAACCCTCCGTCCTCCAGCTCTTCGGCGTCGCCGAGGCGATCGAAAACCATCTCGACCGTTCGGGCCGTGACAGCGGCCTGCCCATTGAATGGCGGATGATCGATGAAAGCGAAGGGGCGCTTCAGGGCCTCGACCAGACGGTTGCGACTGCCCTGTTCCGCATCGTCCAGGAGGCGGTCAACAACGCCATAAGGCATGCCCAGCCGCAAGACATCCTTGTCCGCCTCCGCAAGCTCGAACGATCCCTCCTGGTCGAGGTGATCGATGATGGCGACGGCATGCAGGACCCGCACGGCCAGAGGGGGCATGGGATCGACAATATGAAAACGCGTGCCCGCCTGATCTCCGCAAAATTCGAGATGGGCCGGAACAATGACGGCAAGGGCACTTTCGTCAGGGTCGCGCTGCCCGTCGAGCCGTAACCATTTCGGAGAATGACCATGAAAGTCCTGATCGTCGAGGATGATCCGCTGCACCGTTCCTACCTGCACGAGGCGGTGCGTGCCGCGCTTCCGGAATGCGATGCCGTGCTTGAGGCGGAAAACGGTGCGAGCGGTGAAATCCAGGCCAGAAAATCCCGTGCCGAGCACGTGGTGATGGATCTGCAGATGAGCGAGCGGAACGGCATCGAGGCGGCCCGCACGATCTGGCGCGAAAGGCCGGACACCAAGATTCTCTTCTGGTCGAACTACTCCGATGAAGCCTATGTCCGCGGTGTTTCCAGGATCGTCCCGGAAGGAGCGACCTACGGCTATGTGCTGAAATCGACCTCGGACGAACGGCTACGGCTGGCTCTCAGAAGCGTTTTCGTGGAGTCGCAATGCGTCATCGACCGCGAGGTTCGTGGCATTCAGCAGAAGAGCCTGGGAAATGCGCATGGCCTGAGCGATGCCGAATATGAGATCCTGGTGGACGTAGCCCTCGGCCTTACGGATAAGGCCATTGCGCAGAGGAAGAGGCTGTCGCTTCGAAGTGTCCAGAACCGGCTGCAGAGCCTCTATGAAAAGCTCGATATCTATCAGTTGCCCGGCGCAGAGGCAGAGGGCTGGTATAATCTCAGGATGCGCGCCGTCACCGTGGCGCTCCTGCGCAAAGTGTTGAACTCCAGCGCCCTGGAACGGGCCGAACGCGAACTGCGGGACAGTATTTCATCCTGAAGACTACACAGCCCTCGTTCTATGGACAGGGCCGCGGCATCATGCGTAGTATGGATTTTAGGCAGCTGCAAAACCTGCCGAATAATTGCACAAAATGGGGATCACCATGAAAAAGACCGCCGCCCTCATCGCCGCCACCTTCCTGATGTGCTCGGCAGCCCATGCTGAGACCGCCGTTTCCATCGGCATCTCGGGCTGGACCGGCTTTGCGCCGCTGACGCTTGCCAAGCAAGCTGGCATTTTCGAGAAGAACGGCCTCGACGTCACCATCAAGAAGATCCCCCAGGCAAGCCGCCATCTGGCGCTCGCCTCCGGCGATGTCCAGTGCGCCGCCACGACGGTGGAAACCTGGATCGTCTGGAATGCCAATGGGGTTCCGGCAATCCAGATCTTCCAGCTCGACAAGTCCCATGGAGCCGATGGCATCGCGGTGCGCAACGACGTTTCCAGCGTTGCCGATCTCAAGGGCAAGACGATCGCAGCCTCCGCGCCGGGCACCTCTCCCTATTTCTTCCTGGCCTATATCCTGAAGGAGAACGGCCTCACCATGAAGGACGTGAAGGTCGTCAACCTAGAACCCGGCCCGGCTGCCCAGGCCTTCGTGGCGGGACAGAACGATGCGGCCATGACCTATGAGCCCTACTTGTCCACAGTCCGGGCAGCACCCGATCAGGGCAAGATCCTTGCGACCACGCTCGAATATCCGGCGGTGATGGATACGTTCGGCTGCACGCCGGCCTTCCTGAAGGAGAACCCGGAAGCCGCCAAGGCTTTCGCAGACAGCTATTTCGAAGCTCTCGAGATGATCAGGGCGGAACCTGAAAAATCCTACGGCATTATGGGCGCCGACGTGAAACAATCGGCGGAAGCCTTTGCCGGCTCCGCCAAGTTCCTCGAATGGCAGGACAAGGCCGCCAACCAGACCTTCTTCGAAGGCGAGTTCAAGACCTTCTCCGCCAAAGCGGCCGATCTCTTGATGGAAATCGGCATCATCAAGACCAAGCCCGATCTTGCAACGATTGTGGATACCTCCTTCATCAAGTAAAGCAGCCGAGATCGGCGGGGCAGCGGCTGCTCCGCCAGCCATAGCACCGGGTAAACATGCGACCTCTCGAACCGATCGGCCCACAGGCGCGCGTCCTGCTGGGCATTCTCTTCTTCATTCTATTCTTCGCCGTCTGGGGTATCGCCACACTCGGCGGCTTCGTCTCGCCGACCTTCCTCGCCGATCCGATCACGATGGTGAAGGACGGCATCTATCTCCTGACCGAGCAGGGGTTTCTTGCCGATATCGGCGTGACGGTATGGCGGGTGGTCGGCGGTTTCGTGCTGGCGGCGGCCATTGCCGTGCCGGTCGGGATCGCCATGGGCGCTTATAAGCCGATCGAGGCGCTGCTGGAGCCCTTCGTCTCCTTCGCGCGCTATCTGCCTGCTTCCGCTTTCGTGCCCCTTCTCATCCTCTGGGCCGGCATCGGCGAACTCCAGAAACTCCTGGTTATCTTCATCGGCGCCGTATTCCAGATCATCCTCATGGTGGCGGTTTCCGTGGCGGGAACCCGCCGCGATCTGGTCGAGGCGGCCTATACGCTTGGCGCGAAGGACAGAGGGATCGTCAGCCGCGTCCTGATCCCGGCCAATGCACCGGAGATCGCCGAGACGCTACGCCTGGTCCTTGGCTGGGCCTGGACCTACGTGATCGTCGCGGAACTGATCGGCGCTTCTTCCGGCATCGGCTACATGATTATCAACAGCCAAGCCTTGATGGCCACAGGCCAGATCATCTTCGGCATCATCGTCATCGGCCTGATCGGACTTATCTCCGATTTCGCCTTCAAGACCCTGAACCGCTGGCTGTTTGCCTGGAGGCTTGCATGAGCGAACTCGTCATCAAGGGCGTCAGCCGCACCTTTCCCGGTGTACGCGGCGGCAAACCCGTGCAGGCGCTGCAGCCGACCGACCTCGAGATCCAACGCAACGATTTCGTGACGATCCTTGGCCCCTCGGGCTGCGGCAAGTCCACCCTGCTGCGCATCATCGCCGGTCTCGACCGGCCGACGGCGGGTACGGTGACGCTTTCCGGCAGGCAAGTCGCCGGGCCGGGCGCAGACCGGGGAATGGTCTTCCAGTCCTACACACTCTTCCCCTGGCTGACGGTGCGCGAAAACGTTGCCTTCGGTTTGCGGGAGCGCGGCGTACCGGCAAAGGAAATAAGGGAGATCGTCGACAGCTATATCGACAAGGTCGGGCTGCGCGGCTTCGAAAACCATTGGCCGAAGCAGCTTTCGGGCGGCATGCAGCAGCGCACGGCGATCGCAAGGGCGCTTGCCAACGATCCGCGGATCCTCCTGCTGGATGAGCCCTTCGGTGCTCTCGACAACCAGACGCGCGGCCTCATGCAGGAACTGCTGCTCGGCATATGGGAGCGGGAGCAGAAGACGGTGATTTTTGTGACCCACGATATCGAGGAAGCCGTGTTCATGGCCTCCCGGGTGGTGACCATGACCGCTCGCCCCGGGCGGATCAAATCCATCACCGAGGTCAACCTGCCGCATCCTCGCCACTACACCATCAAGGTCAGCCCGGAATTCTCCGAATTGCGCCTGAAGCTTACCGACGAGATCCGTGACGAAGCGATCGCTGCGACACGCGATTGAGCGCGTCGCAGCCTGTTCGTTGAACCCCAGCCATTTAGCCGGTTGCTACCTAAGCCGCAGAATTTAGGTAGCAACCATGCAATCCTGTTCGTGTCCGCTCCTAATTCGTCATCCCCGAGGCGAACAGGTTGTTGAGCTTGTAGGCGACTTCGGTCCGGTTGGTGGCCTTCAGCTTTTTCATGATGTTTCGGATATGAACCTTCACCGTGCTTTCCCGCAGGTTGAGTTCATAAGCGATGATCTTGTTGGCCTTGCCCTTGCGAAGTGCTTCGACGACTTCCTCCTGCCGCAGCGTGAACATTCCCGATAGCGCGCGCGGCGCCCCCCCTGGAGCCTCGTTCACCAGATGCCGAACGGAAAGCACGCTGCTTGCAGGCACGAAAATGCCGCCCGCCACAGCCAGTCCGATCGCCTCCACACAGACGGCGATGCCGACCGAGGACGGAATGAACCCCCGCGCGCCGTATTCGAGCATCTTCACGACCTGCGTCAGGTCGTCCGCGTCCGAAAGAACGATGATCGGGATCGACTTAAACTCGGCGGCGAATCTGGAGAAATCGCTTGCCAGAGTGGCGTCGTCTGCCCGGCGGCTGCCGATGTTGAACAGAATGGCCTCGAGAGGCGGATGGATATCCTGTTCCCTCCTCCATTCTTCCACGGAGCCGACAGCACATACGTCCATCTTCAGCCCGCGCCCGATAAGCCCGCGCGCAAGGCATTCCCGATCCAACGCCCTTTGATCGATGATGAGAAGGCAACCCCTGTAGCCTGTCTCCATGTCCCCCTTGCCGGCTCTGTCGGCCGACTTGGAAATTTCATTCGGAATGCGAAAGGCCTCCGCGACAGCCGGAGTACGCCCATAACCGTTTATCGTCGAACTCATCTTACCCCCTTGCCTGAGCGCGGGCGTCATGCCCACGTTCAGGACCCTGACTTACGAGTGCCCAAACAGTCTGCCGTTTTTACCTGTCCATTATTAGTTAACCTCAATATACAACCTATACCTAATTTAGTCCATCTTCATGTAAATAAATATTGCAGAAACTCTCAATAAGTGGACATAGCAAGCGCTGATAGATACTTACATTTTCCTCGCTGGCTTACGTGAACGTCAAAAAATTGGCTTCGATCCCAAGGAAAGGACCCAGTTGTATACTTGAAGTATCTGATCCGCTTTTGCTTTCCAGGTGTATCGCTTTCTAACGCGCTGTCCCGCTTCGGTACTCATTGAGGCCAGCAGTTCGGGATTGCGCTCAAACATCGAGAACACGTCGCAAAAACCTGCAATCAGGCTTTCCCGGCTGGTAAAATCGACTGCCACCCCGCTTTGCCGGTCTATGAGTTCCGGCGGCCCGCCGTAATTCGCCACGATCGGAACGAGACCCATCGCCATGGCCTCCAGAACCACGCCGCCGCCGAATTCGCGAACGCTCGGCAAAGCCAGCGCCTGATATCGGGACAGGGTAGTCGCGAGGTCCTTCTGCTGCACCCAGCCCGCGAAACGAACGCACTCCTCCAGCCCGTGTCGCCGCACCGTCGCTTCCAGTTCGCCTCGCTGCGGTCCGTCGCCGATGATGAGGACTTCGATATCCAGCGTCCCGCGATAGGCCGCGACCGCCTCGATCAGCATGTCCGCGCCCTTGTAGGGAACCAATCTCCCGATGAAGGCGATTGCCAGTCTACCATCCACGAGCCTGCGGGGCTGAAATGGAAACCGGTCGGGGTCAGCGGCGTTTTCCGGAATGAGAAAAGCCCGATCTGCGCACTCGCTCGGGAATTCGCTCAACGTGTGACGGGATCCTGCGATGAGCGCAGCCGCGTTCGATCTCGTTACCCGATAAAACGGCATCAGGGCGTGGATATTCCTGACTTTGGAAAGCCACTCCCGCTCGCGGCTCTGGACATCCGCGAAACCCCGAGGCCACGGCACCCCACCGTTGAGCGGGCCGAGGACGAACGGAATCCCATGCTTTTTCAGCTTTCGCACGATCGGGCTCTGGCTTGTCGGGCTGAGCGGCGTAATTCTGTGCACGAGGTCAAATTCACCGGCCACCAGCCGCTTGCCCAGAAGTCTCCAGACCTGCCGTTCGAAGCTGTAGTAGGAAAGCGAGGAAAGCGCCGTCACCAAGGTCCAGCCCTTGTTATCGCCGCCCCTCAAGAGCTCACCGAACCGATAGAGCCTTCGCGCGGTGCGCTCGTTGTCGATGACGACAAAATCCTTCTCCTCGATCAGCCCGGCACGCAGCAAGGCTTCGCGGTTTCGGATTTGAGTCACGATAAGAGCGTCTGTCCGGTCCATGATGGCGCGCGCGAGATTCCAGCCGACCAGCGGCACACTCGTCCATTCCGGATTGGCGGCTTCCACGATCAGTAGCGGACGCACGCGTTCACCCTGCGCCATTGCCCGGCGCCGGGAAAGATCTGCATTTCGGATTTTCTCTGCGGAAGGCTTCCGCAAAGTCAGGCCGCGTAAAGCCCGGAGGAAGCCGCCGGTGTCCTGCCCCACGACAATCATCGGCAAGAGACCCTTTTCATGGGCTCGGCCACGAGCGCGAGACAAGCCTCCACATCTTGAAAAACCAACGATTTAAAACATGCCCACATGGAGTATTCCGAGCTTGATCTTCACGAGCATCGGCTAACTCCGCAGGAGTATGAAATTGCCGTCCTCACCCGTTAAAAGTAATTCCAGATGATGAAAGTTTATTACTGCCCATAGCTGCCTATCAATTTACCAGAAGTAGGAGAAGCTTACTACTTTCGGGGTAGGAAACCACAATTGAGAGCCCGCACCGATTGCATCGTCATCAGAATATCCTGCCGAAATGCTCGAAAACGATCGTGGCGATCCAGCCGGCGGCATAACCGGCGGGCCAGGCAAGTAGCACGGTGATCTCATAGAACGGGTTGTTCAGCCGATGGCGTCTGTTGAAATGGAAGATCACCGGCAGCGTCGGCAAGGCGTGCAGGGCGATCGCCCACAGGGCGCCGGAAAATCCGAATGCATAATAGGCGAGCGGAACACAGACGAAGACCGAAACCGCGCGGATGAAATTCAGAACGCTCTGGTTCCGAGGCTCGTCTATGGCCAGGTATACGGCCGACATGACGCCGAACCGTGTGACCAGTAGGCTGAAGGACAGTATTTCGATGATCGAGGCGGCGTTCAGGTAGCGATCGTCATAAAGCAGATCGATGATGACCTTGCCGGCGGCGTAGACGGCGCCGGCGCTGCCGATGAATACGAGATCGAACGGCAGCCGCACTTTTTGGTAGACGCTGCTCAAGTGTTCCGGCCGCTCGCGGGCAACCTTGCTGAGGGCCGGCATCGCCACGCTCGAGAACAAACGGCCGCCCGCCCCCTCCAGCATGGCGATCAGGTTGAACGCGAGAATGTAGAGACCGAGCATGGCCGGGCTCGTCCATCCCGCAAGCAGGATGCGGTCGCCGTTCGCGGCAATGACGGTCAGGATCGAGGACAGCATGATCCACCGGCCGAACCGGATGAGATCGTTGACGGCGGTCTTGTCCCAGCGCAGCCGGTTGCCGGCACCGGGAAGCCAGACATGGCTTAGGATCGTCGTCGCAGCGGAAGAGACCAGCGTGGAGAAGACGAAGGACCAGATCGAGCCGGTGTACCAGGCAAGCATAACCGCAACGGCGAGGCTTATGACCTGGGCCACGATCTCGATGACCGTGATCCTGCCGAGATCGAGGTGCCGATAGGCCGAAATCAGCTTCGTCGATTGCAGTCCCATAAGAACGGTCGAAAAACATGTCCCAATAATCACTGCCGGAAGTTCGGGAACGGTATAAACCGAGCCGGGAGGGAACCACCCTCGCCCGGCTCCCTGCCCGATGCAGACGGCAATGAGCACGCAAACGAGCCAGATGAAGCATCCATGGATAATCTGGAGCGTCCACGCCGTATCGAGATAGGATCGGCTATCCCCCATCCGGCTCTGGATCGCTGCGGGCCGCAAGCCGAGATCGGAAAGCATCGCCACGGAGACCTGCACCATGGTCGCAATGGCCATGATGCCGAACATTTCCGGGATCAAGAGCCGTGTCAGGATAAGGCTGCTGGCGATCCGCAGCACCTGCACGACGACATAGCCGACCATCGACCAGCCGGCGGCCCGCATGATGAGACCGCGGAACCCGCCCCCTTGCACCTGGGCCGGCATTTCGGCATTTGGAACCGCCGCCTCGCCTTCCGCAGCAGGAGGCTTCCGTTTCCAATCGGGAGAAGTCAGCGCTTCGGCCACTGCGGAACTCCTGCTTTCACGAGGTGCGTGTTCCAGCCCCGCCTCGAAATCGGAGACGTGGCGATCTGAAAGGCAACCTCGCCATCATGGGAGGACAGACGGCTTGGCAAAATATTCCTGCGGTGGTCGAAACCTTGTGTCGTCACGTCATGCGAGCTCGGCCGCCCTTGGGGAGACGGCAATTTGCGGGTGAGAAAGCGTTCCTTCGGCTTCACTCTGATGCCTTGCCCGGCTGCCAACGTCGGACGCGGCAATGACAGCGCGCATGCGCTCCGCAAGAACGCGGGCATAGGGATCGATCACCATGCTGTCGTGGTCGCCCGGCACTTCGTGAACCGAGAGATTTGCGACATGTTCGGCCCAGCCATTGTCCGCCAGGAGAATGTTCCGGCTTTCCTGCAGGCAACGCCCGCCGCTCAAGCGATAGAAGACCGCCGGCTTCGGCCGAAAGAGCGTTACCGTTCCGGCATAGGGCCGCACCTGATATTGCTGGGCGGCGCGCCTGAATGCCACCTCGATCTTCTCGTTGTTGAACTGCTCCGACGAGCCCGATTTGTGTTCGGCTTCCTGCCTGCTGCGGTTCTCGGCCTGGTGGCGGTTGCGGTCGCGCAGATATTTGCCGAAATAGTTGGCTTTGTGTCGCCGTATATCCTGCCATTTCATGGAAAGGCGGTCGCCGAAGGACAAAGGAGGCTGACGTGGTTGCGGGGTATCGAGCATTACGACCTGCGCCACCTCCTCTCCCGCCTCGACAAGCTGCCGGGCCATTTCGTAAGCGGTGATCCCGCCTCCCGAATATCCGGCGAGCAAATAAGGCCCGTGCGGCTGCACGGTCCGGATCTCGGCGATGTAGTCGGCGGCCATTTCCTCGAAACTGGCATGCGGCTCGTGATCTCCGTAGAGCCCGCGCGCCTGCAGCCCATAGACCGGCCGATCCGCTCCGATCGATATCGCCAGATGGCGGAGATTGAGCACGTTGCCGAACATGCCGGCGCAGATGAAGAGCGGCGTTGCCGCGGTATTCTTGCCGGGCTTCATGAGCACCAGGTGCATCGGCTTCGGCGCCTCTGCATCCGGCTTTGGCTGGGAACCTTCGCCTTCGAGAACATCCGGAAGCTCGGCCATGATCCGCTCCGCGCATTGCGCAATCGTCGGCGCATCGAACAGGGTCGATATCGGCAGATCGAGCCCGTATTGCTTCTTGATCATCCGGAAAAGTCGGACGGCTATCAGCGAATGCCCGCCCATGTCGAAGAAACCATCATGAATGCCGACCTTGCCGATGCCGAGGAGCTCCCGCCAATAACCGGCGAGCACCTCTTCCACCGGATTGCGCGGGGCGACGAACTCGTTTTCCAGCTCCGGCCGTTCGAATTCCTCACCCGCCGGGGCCGCGGTTTCTGGCGAGACGGAGACCCAATCTTTCAGCAGGTCGAGATCGATCGAGCTGACGATCGGCTGAGGCTCGGATGTGCCGAGAGCCCGCACCAGCGCCTCGAACCCTTCCAGGGGCAGGATGCCGTTGCGCAATTGCGCGCCGAGCTTCAGCATTGCCGGCGAAGGGGCCGTCCGCCTTGTCGTCTGACTTGCGGGCGTATTCGTGTCCCCGGCAGTTCCGAGCACGAGATCGTTTTCGAGACGCCGCATGACGAAGCCCGGGGCTTCGAAGAGCACCTGACCGCTCCGGTCCGTGATGGTCACATCAAAGGCGGCATAGCCTTCACCGAAATCGCTGCTGTCCGCGAGGCGGACCACACTGACGATTTCCGCCGGAAGCGGCTCGTAGAGGAACACCCGGCCATAGGTCGCCGGCGCCCAAAGCGAGGCGTCGGGATCGTAGTCTTCGGCCAGTTGCATGGCAAAGCCGGTGGCAATGTCGAGCAGGCCCGGATGCAGCAGGACACCCGACGCGAGATCGCGAGTGAACTCCGGATTGAGGCGCAATTCGGCCATGGCCTCGCCGGCTCTCACCGCCATGGAGCGCAGCACACCCCAGCGGGGGCCGAAACGGATATGCTTTTCCTGAACCGCCCGAAGAGCGCCGTTCCCCTCAGCCACCTGCTTCTTCTCATAGCAGGAAAGAAGCGTGGCGGTGTCGATCGGCTCCGGTTGTTCCCCCGCCAGAGGCTTCAGCATGGCTTCCGCATGTTTCGTGAAAGCCATGCTTTCACCATCCGGATCGCCGGCAAGCAGCGTCACCCGGTAGTATTCGCCTTCGGGTTCAAGGCGAAGGCGTAGCGCCTTGGCCTCACCATTCTTGAAGGCCATCGGCTTCAGGAAGACGAGGTCGCTCACCTCCAACCGGAAGGATAGCCCATATTCGCGAACCGCCTGCGCAATGAGTTCGAGATAGCCGGTGCCGGGCATCACAGCCTGGCCGGAGACCAGCCTATGCTCGTTCAGCATCCACTCGGTCTCGGGGCTGACGATTGCTTCCAGCCAGGGGATGCCCGCCTCGTCCTCCTTCCAGTGCTGGAAGAAGGGGCCGATGGCTTGTCCCTCGACAGACTTCAGCCAAGCCGCACTCTGCGGCGCCCCCAGCGCCCGAGCGGCGAGACCGACCTCGTTCCAGATGCCCCAGTGAAGCGCGACCGTCCTGCGATCGGATCGCTGAGAACAACTTTGCGCATAGGCATTCAGATAGGCGTTCGCCGCAACATAATCGACCTGGCCGGCACGCACGACATCCGTGCTGGTGGAGGAGAAGAGGACGAGGAAATCGAGCGCCACATCCTTCAAGGCTGCATCCAGCACGGCCGTGCCGAGCACCTTGGGCGTCATCACATGATCGATGCTTTCCCGCGTTTTCGTCTGGATCAGGCCATCATCGACCGCGCCCGCGGCGTGAAAGACGCCGTTGATCTCCCCGAACCGGGAAAGCGTTTCGGCCACGGCACGGTCCATCTGTTCGGAATTGCCGGCATCGCCGTTGAGGTAGAGCACCTCGGCTCCATTTTCCTCCAGCATGAGGATGGCGGAGATCGCGCGGCGAATGCCATCACGGCCGTGGGTGCGGCTGTAGAAATCCCACTCTTCGCGCGGCGGCAGGGCCGTGCGGCCGACAAGAGCTATCCTTGCCCGGAATCGGCGTGCGAGTTCGCCGCCAAGCGCCAGTGCGATATCGCTGAGCCCGCCGATCAAAAGATAGACCCCGTTTTGACGGAGCTTCACATCCTCGTCGGTAATCTCGTTGAGAGCGAGGCGCTGATGGACCTGCGTCCAGCGCCGCCCGTTGCGGAAGGCGATGACTTCGGAGATCGGGGCCGCATTCAGGTCTTCCCAAAGCTGCTCGTGAAGCGGCGCGCTACCCGGAGCGTCTTCCGTGCCGCGCCGCTTGATCCCCCGCAGGGAAAACCCTTTCTTCCGCTCGCTGCTTCGGTGCGGCAGATCGATATCGATCAGCTTCACGGTCGCGCCGGCCATCTCCTTGGGTAATACGAGGCCAGGCCCCAGCACCGTCGCCTTCTCCGGATAGGGCAGCGCTTCTCCCGCGACCTGCTGCATCCCGTTGGAGACGATCGTGACGTGGATGTCGGCGGCGCTGCCCGCATCGCCGAGCGCCTGCGCGAGATGCAACATGCTGTCGAAACCGCATTCCTGGTTTCGGTGGAAGAAGTTCGAACCAGGCCTGAAGATCTCGTCCTGCGTCAGAAGCCACATATGCACGATGCGTGTCGGCAGGCCGCCATCGGCGAGAAGCCCCGCGATCAACGCATCGTATCCGGCACGCCCGAATTCGGGGCAGAGCACGTATTCCTCCGCGCTGCGGCGGATGAAAGCGTCACCCAACGATACCGTCACAACGCGATGGCCGCAGGCTTTGAGGCGCGCCGCCAATTGCTGTCCGATGCCGGCCTCATCGAGGAAGAAGAGCCAGGATTGCGGCTCCCTCTCCGCACCCGCCTCGTAGCCCGCAAGCGTCTGTTTCCAGGCGGGACAATATCCCCAGCGCGCGATGTCAGGCTCCTTGGCCAAGGTCCGCTCGCGATCGTTGCGCCTGTCGCCGATTGTGAACGGCTCGATGAAATAGCGGCGATGCTGGAAGGGATAGGTCGGCAGCCTCACCTTTTTCGGCGAGCGCGCCCGCCAGAGCCGATCGATATCGACCTCGAGACCCAGCGAATGGGCGCGCCCTACCGCCGAGAGGAAGTAGAGCCGGTCGTCGCCCGCCTCATCCGGATGCGGCAGGCTGTTGATGACCTGGTTGCCGGGGATTGCCCCTTGCGCCTTTGCAAGCGACGACAATACCCGCCCCGGGCCCACCTCGATATAGATGCGCCCGGGATCAGCGAAAAGCGTCGCCATTCCGTCCGAGAAATGCACGGTGGAACGAAGGTGACCGACCCAGTACATCGGATCGGTCGCCTCTTCGGCACTGAGCGACAAGCCCGTACGATTCGATAGGATCGGTATTGCCGGAGCGCGAAGAGGAATGCTGCGGAGAAAAGCCTCGAATGCCTTGAGGATCGGATCGACCAGCCGCGAATGGGCGGCAATGTCGATAGGAACACGGGTCGCGTCGATACCCTTTTCGGAAAGAAGCTTTCGGAAAGCCTCGAGATCCTCGTTGAGGCCCGAGACGACACAGAGCGAGGGCGCGTTGACGGATGCGATATCGAGAGACCGAGGCAGAAGCTCCAGAAGCGCCTTATGATCCAATGGCACGCTGAGCATCCCGCCGGGGCGAACCGTTTCGAACAGCTTGCCGCGCAGATGCACGAGGTTCACCGCATCCTTGAACGACATCACGCCCGCGAGGCAGGCAGCGGCATTCTCGCCCATGGAATGGCCGATAAGAGCCTTCGGCTTCACGCCCCAGACGATCCAGAGCCGCGCCAGCGCAATCTCGGTGATGAGAATGGCGGGAAGCTGAAGAGAGGGACGCAGAAACGCCTTCTGGGCGGCCGCCCCACCCTCACCCAGCCAGGTCGAGCGGATTTCCCGAGCGGCATCGGGCGGCAAATAGGAAAGGCCTTCCTCGATACTCGCGCGGAAACCGTCGTCTTCCGCATGAAGCCGCTTGGCCATTCCCACATATTGAACACCGCCTCCCGGAAAGAGGAAGACCGCACCGGAATTCTCTGGGACGGCTGTATGGACATATCCCCGGCTCGCCGCATTCGAAAGGGCCTCGGCGGCATCCTCGCGCCCGCGGACGGCAAGCACCATGCGATGTTCGAAATGCTTGCGGCCGTGCTGCAGCGTATAGCCGATGTCGGCAAGCGAGAGCCCCGGTTGATCGGCAATCGTCGAAGCGAGCTGACCGGAGGCCTGGTCCAGTGCCTTGCGCTGCCGCGCCGAAAGGAAGAGCAACATAGGATCGTCATCCGTTCCGGCGGCCGCCCCGTCTACGGCAATATCCGGCAGATAGCGGGAAGGCGCCTGTTCGATGATGGCATGCGCATTGGTCCCGCCGACCCCGAGCGAGTTCACCGCCGCCCGACGAGGACCGGCGACATGCGGCCATTTCGTCAGCTTTCCGGCAACTCGAAAGGGGCTCTTCTCGAAATCGATCGCCGGATTCGGGCGTTCGAAGCCGAGCGTCGGCGGTATCTCCCCATGGCCGATGGCAAGCGCAGCCTTGATGAGGCCGACGACGCCGGCGGCGGTATCCAGATGGCCGATATTGGACTTGACCGATCCCACATGGCAGAATCCGCTCCGGTCCGTGCTCTGCCGGAAAGCTGCGGTCAGAGCCTCGATCTCGATCGGATCGCCCAGGAACGTGCCGGTCCCGTGGCACTCCACATATTGGATCGTGTCGGCGGCGACGCCGGCGAGCCCTTGAGCCTCGATGATCGCTTCTGCCTGACCGCTGACGCTCGGCGCCAGATAGCCGGCCTTGCTGTTGCCGTCGTTGTTGACTGCAGTACCCTTGATGACCGCATGAATGACATCGCCGTCGCGCAGGGCGTCCGAGAGCCGCCGCAAGGCGACCACGCCGACACCGCTGCCGAAGACCGTTCCGGCTGCCCGATGATCGAAAGTCCGACAATGCCCATCCGGCGAGAGTATCTCTCCTTCTTGGAACATGTAGCCGCGCCGGTGCGGGAACTCGATGGTGACCCCACCCGCAAGCGCCATGTCGCACTCGCCCGAAAGCAGGCTTTGGCAGGCATAGTGCACCGCCACCAGCGAGGTGGAGCAGGCTGTCTGGACGTTCACGCTCGGCCCGCGCAGGTCGAACGTGAAGGAGGCCCGTGTCGCCAGGAAATCCTTGTCGTTGCCGGTATGGCGCAGCAGGAACATGCCGACCTGATCGACAAGGTTCCGGTTGCTGCAGACATTGAAATAGAAATAGCTTCCCATGCCGCAACCGGCAAAAACGCCGACCGGCCCGGAATGGGTGTGAGGCAGCCGGCCGGCGTCTTCCATGGCCTCCCAGGCGCATTCCAGGAAATGCCTGTGCTGGGGGTCCATGATCGCAGCTTCTTTCGGGTTGAGCCCGAAGAATTCCGCATCGAACATTTCCATATCGGGGAGTTCCGCGCTGCGAGGCACGTAATTCGGATGGTGGATGCGCTCGGGGTCCTCGCCTTCGGCCAGCAGCTCTTCCGGCGAAAACGTGCGGATGGATTCCACACCGTCGCGAAGGTTTTTCCAGAATTCCTCGAGGTTTCGGGCACCCGGCACCCGCAATGCCATGCCTACAATGGCGATATCGCTCGCGCAGACCTGGTTCGACCCTTCAAGCATCAATTCCGCCCCAGTCTGAAGTGAAACTTCGACCAGGACATCATGCTGGATGAGCCATGGGCATCGTTCCGCTTCCCCCACTGATCCTGCCGCCAGAATTCGCGGCACCTTCAATGTGCTGTCAGCGCCGAGGCAATCGCAATTACTCCTTTCGGAGCCGTCATCATCCGTTCGGCGGGGGCATTGGCCCTGCCCGCGCTTCAGGCTTAGGCGCAATCATCCCCATGGGTGATCCAGCGCATGTTGATCTTCACAGTGCCCCCAGTTTCTATCGAAGTGCCTGGAAATAACGAGGAATGGGGACGACTTTCATGGGCGAGCTGAAGTGTGTTCTGATCGGGGGCGGGCTGCTGCTCGTCCAATGCGCGGAAATTCTGAAGGCACGCGGGCACGGTATTCAGGCCGTCGTCACCTCGAATGGTCCGGTGAAGAACTGGGCCTCGGCTCTGGGCGTTCCGGTCGTCGCACAGGACGGCGATTATGCCGCGGAGCTGACCCGGCATGACTATGATTGGCTCTTCAGCATCGCCAATCTCAGGATCGTTCCCCAGGCAGCCTGGCGGCATGCCCGCCTCGGCGCGGTCAATTTCCACGACGGCCTACTGCCCGCAATCGCTGGCCTCAACACGCCGGCATGGGCGATTCTCGAAGGCCGGGATCGGCATGGGGTGACATGGCACGCGATCAACGACGGGATCGACGAGGGCGACATCTATGCCCAGCAGGATTTCGAAATCAGCCCGGACGAGACCGCGCTCACGCTCAACACGAAATGCTTCGAGGCCGGCATGGCGACTTTCTCCGCTCTGCTGGATGATATCGAACGCGGCGCGCTGCGGCCGCGGCGGCAGGACTTTTCCGCGAGAACCTATTACGAGCGCCTGAAGCGCCCGGAGGCTGCCGGCACGCTCGATTTCACCCGTCCTGCGGCCGAGCTTTCCCGTCTCGTGCGCGGCCTGGACTTTGGCGCCACCTATCTCAACCCGCTCGCTACGGCCAAGGTGCGGTTCGGCGCGAATGTCTTCACCGTCACCAGCTTGCGCATTCTCGATGGAGAACTGAGGAGCGATCCCGGCCTTGTCCTGTCGGTCGGCGCCGATGGTTTGACAGTCGGAACCGCCGACAAGCCGGTCCTTCTCGAAGCCGTGCTGAAGAACAATGGGGCGGAGGTCCTGCTCTCCTCCGTCCTGCACGCAGGCGACCGCTTGCCGATCCTCAACGAGGTGAAGCGGATTTCCCTGTCCGAGGCCCTCGCGACCATTACGCCGAATGAGGCATTCTTTCGCCGCAAGCTGGAGAATGCAGCCGACATTTCCCTTCTCTACGTCAAGGGCCGGGAGGCAAGTGCTGCTCCGGATATCGCGGCGATTCCGCTTTCCCTTGCCGAAGGCTTTACGCGGCAGGAGCGGATTGTGCTCGTCACCGCCTTTCTCATGCGCCTTTCGGGAGAGGCTGCATTCGATATCGCCTATGCAAGCGATGGTCTTGCGGATTTCTGTGCCCGCCATCCCGGCTATTTCGCCGAATCCCTGCCGCTTCACGTAGATCCCGCGAAACATGCTTCGGTCGATGACCTGATCGCGGCGATCAGTCAATCTTTGAAAGACCTGGACGAGCGGCAAACCTATCCGCTCGATCTCATTGAACGCTATCCGGGCCTCCATGCGCCGCAACTGACGGTCGGCATCGTGGACACGAAAAATCCGGCAAACGCGGATGCCCTGCCGGGCTGTGCCCTCACATTCCGGCTCGGCGAAACGAAAGCCGACTTGCTCTACGACCGCACGCGTATCGATGAAGCACAAGCGAGGGATTTGGCGGCAAGATTCACCGTGCTTGCGGCAGCCTTCGAAAAGCGATCCACTCCGCTTCATGAGCTGCCGTTGATGTCGGACACCGAGCGCGGCAAAGTCCTCTACGACTGGAACCGCACGGAACGGGAATATGACAGGCTCTCCTGCGTCCACGAACTCATCGAACGGCAGGTAGACCTGACCCCCGATGCCGAAGCGCTCGCCTTCCATGGCCACTCCCTCACCTATCGCCAGATGGACGAGCGCGCCAACCGCATCGCCCAGGCGCTTCGCGCGGAGGGCGTGGGGCCGGATACGACGGTCGGGCTCTACCTTCCGCGATCGCTCGATCTGGTCGTCGGCGCGCTCGCCATCATGAAGGCGGGCGGCGCCTATATCCCGCTCGATCCGCATTTTCCGGCAGACCGCCTCGCCTTCATGATCAAGGACAGCAAGGCAAGGCTGGTGCTGACGGAACGGCGTATGGCAAGCGCTGCGACACTGGCGGGCACCAACTTCCTGTGCATCGAGGATATCCTGAAAGGCGCACCGTCGGCGGACCGCCCATCGAGCGGCGTCGCACCCGATAATCTCGCCTATGTCATATACACGTCGGGTTCCACAGGACTGCCGAAAGGCGTCATGATCGAGCACCGCAATGTCGTGAACTTCTTCTCCGGCATGGACGAACGCGTCCCGCTCGATACCGATCGGCGCAATGTCTGGCTGGCGGTAACCAGCCTCTCCTTCGACATTTCCGTGCTCGAACTTTTCTGGACGCTGGCGCGCGGCTTCAAGGTCGTCATCCACTCCTCGGAAGTGCTCGAAGCCAAGGCGAAGGGCACATCTTCCGCGGGCGGAGGCACAAACCTTGATTTCGGCCTCTTCTATTGGGGTAACGATGGCGGCGCAGGCGCGGAAAAATACCGCCTGCTGATCGAGGGCGCGAAATTTGCGGATGCGAACGACTTCGACGCCATCTGGACGCCCGAACGTCATTTCCACGCTTTCGGCGGCCCCTATCCCAATCCGGCGGTCACCGGGGCCGCGATCGCCGCGGTTACGAAAAATCTTTCGATCCGCGCCGGCAGCTGCGTCCTGCCGCTTCACCACCCTGCGCGCGTGGCCGAGGAATGGGCCGTCATCGACAACCTGAGCAACGGGCGAGTGGCGCTCGCCTTCGCCTCGGGCTGGATGCCGGAGGATTTCGTGCTGCGCCCGGAAAACGCACCACCGAAGAACAAGGCAGGCCTCATCCGCGACATCGAAACGGTCCGCAAACTATGGCGCGGCGAACACGTCGACTTCGATTTCGGCGCCGGCACTGTCAGCGTCCTCACCCAGCCCCGTCCGGTTCAGAAGGAACTGCCCGTCTGGCTGACCACCGCTGGCAATCCCGAGAGCTATCGTGAAGCGGCAAGAGTGGGCGCCAATGTGCTGACCCACCTGCTGGGGCAGTCGGTCGAGGAGCTTGCCGAAAAGATCGCGATCTACAGGCAGACCTTGGCCGAAACCGGCCGCAACCCCGCCGACCACAAAGTCACGCTGATGCTGCACACCCTTCTCGGCGCGGACCGAGAGGAGGTTCGCGATCTCGCACGTGAGCCGATGAAGGAATACCTGCGCAGCGCGGCTGCGCTCATCAAGCAATATGCCTGGGCTTTCCCGGCCTTCAAGAAGCCGCAAGGCATCTCCCAGCCGATGGATATCGATCTCCAGTCGCTCTCACCGGAAGAGATGGACGCAATCCTGGAATTCGCCTTCCTGCGCTATTTCGAGGATAGCGGCCTGTTCGGCACCATCGAGGATGCCATGGCGCGGCTCGATCAGGTCAAGGCCGCCGGCGTCGACGAAATCGCCTGCCTGATCGATTTCGGATTGCCCGACCGCATCGTGCTGGAACGGCTCGAACTGTTGGCCGACGTGGTTCGGTTGAACCGCGGCCCGGCAGGTGACGAACCGGCGGAAAGCTTCGCGGACGAAATCCGCAAGCATGCCGTCACCCATCTGCAATGCACGCCCTCCATGGCACGAATGTTCATGATGGTGGACGAGGATCGCGCGGCACTTGCCCATATCCGGCACCTGTTCCTGGGTGGCGAGGCGCTGCAGGGGTCCCAGCTTGCCGCGTTGAGAACGGTGACGGACGCAACGATCGAGAACATGTATGGCCCGACGGAGACGACCATCTGGTCCTCGACATTCGCCGCCACGTCCTCGACCGGGATCGTTCCGATCGGCCGGCCGATCGCCAATACCCAGCTCTACGTGCTCGACGGCGCCTTGAACCCCGTACCGCCCGGAGAAATCGGAGAGCTCTATATCGGCGGCGAAGGCGTGGCGCGCGGCTACTTCAATCGCGAACAGCTCACGAGCGAGCGCTTCCTGCCCAACCCGTTTGCCGGAGGCCGGATCTATCGTACCGGCGATCTCGCCCGCTTCGAGCAGAACGGCATCCTGCATTTCCTCGGCCGGACGGACCATCAGGTCAAGATACGCGGCTACCGTATCGAGCTTGGGGAGATCGAGGCCCGGATCGGCTCCTTCGCCGGCATCCGCGAGGTGGTGGTGGTCGCCCGCAAGGATGCGCCGGGAGATCCACGCTTGGTTGCCTATATCCGGACGGACGGCACGCCCGTCAGCGAGCAGGCTCTGCGCGCGCATATCGCCGAGGCTCTGCCGGATGCCATGGTGCCCTCGTATTTCGTGACGATGGAAGCTTTCCCGCTGACACCGAATGCCAAGGTGGATCGCAATCGGCTGCCCGCGCCGGCCGAAAAGACGCAGCCGGCGGCAATCACCCTCACCGAGCCCGCCAACAGCCTCCAGCAGGAGATCGGCGACGTGTTCAGCCGAGCGCTCGGACTGGACCGGGTCGGCATTTTCGACAACTTCTTCTCGCTCGGTGGTCACTCGCTCCTGGCGGTCCAGATTCACCGCGAGATAAAGACGAAGCTCGCGCCGGACCTGACGATAACCGATATCTTCCGTTTCCCGACGGTCGCTCTGCTTGCCGATCATATCTCCGGCAAGGGCAAGGCGGATGCTCAATTGGAAAGGGCTGCGGAGCGGGCTGCAATGCGGCGGAGCGCGCTGGAGCGGCGGCCGGTGCTGGTCCGCGCGGAAACCAAGGTCTAGCCGGCCATGCTGCTTGCGAACCTGTTCGATCCCTGGGTGGCGGTGAGCGAGGCGGCTCTCCCCCGAAGCATCGGCATGCTCTATCCGGAAGAGCGGGCGGCGATCGCCGGTGCGGTCTATCGCCGGCGCCTGGAATTTTCCGCCGGGCGTGCTTGCGCCAGGCAGGCCATGGATGCGCTCGGCCTGCCGGCTGCGGCAATCCCGGTCAGCACCGACAGGACGCCGATCTGGCCGGAGGGCGTCATCGGAAGCATCAGCCATTCGACCAAAAAATGCGCTGCCGCCGTTGCTCTCCATTCGGACGGAATAACGGCGATCGGGCTCGATATCGAAGAGGCCTCACCCCTGGAAGAGGAATTCTCGGAGGAGATATGCACGACCGGCGAGCGCGACTGGCTCGCCTCTCGACCTGTCGGAGAGCGGGGTCTGCTGCTGAAGGCGATCTTCTGCGCCAAGGAAAGTGCCTATAAATGTCAGTACACGCTTACGAGAACGATCTTCGACTTCGACGTGTTGCGGATCGAAATGAACCTGCCGGAGGGCCAATTCTCGGCATATTTCGAGGCGGATGTTCTACCGTTCAAACGCGGTGACCGGCTGAATGGCAGGATAAGGTTCTTCGGGGATCACATCGCTGCCGGCGCGATGCTCCGCTGACCAGACTTCGGCACTGCTATCCGATCCGCTGTCTGCGGCCGAAGAGTTCGTGCGAGAAAAGCCGGGCCAGGGGGAGAACCGCATAGACATATCGCCGCCAGAGTCTCTTCGGGTCGGATGCGAGCCTGTGCAGCCACTCTAGCCCGGAATGGCGCATCCAGATCGGAGCCCGCTTCTTGGCGCCGACGAGGAATTCCAGCGATGCGCCGATGCAGAGGCCAATTCCTTTTGCATCGGGCCGGAGCGATAGTTCATAAGCGATCTTTTCCGATTGAGGAGACCCGATCGCGATGAAGACAAACCGGGCTTCGGCGGCGGCTGCGAATTCCACACAGGCCCGCAAGGCCTCGGTATTATGTAACACCCCCTGAGGCGGCAGGTGCGCGCGAAATCTCACTTTCGGATAAGCGACTCGGAGGTCGCGGACGATGCCGTCACTGGCCGCGATGAGGGTAACCGGATCGCCGTCGCGTAGGATCGTTCTGAAAATGCGGGCAGTGAGATCGGAACCGGTGACCACAGGTAACCGGAAGCGAAGTAGCCAGGCCAAGCCCGAAATCGGGCGGCTGTCGCAAAGCGATAGCCAGGCTCGGCTGTAATAATGCCGGATTTCGTTATTGCCCTGCAGGCGAACGACATGATCGACATTCGGCGTGACGACGTAGCGGAACGGCATCTGCGGCTCCGCCTGACGCAGGAGCGCAAGAACAGCATCGGCCGTGAGGCAATCGAACGGCGCGTCCATGAAATGCCGCCGGCCCTCACGGTCGAGAGAATCCAGGTTCGGTGACGGAACATCGATGACAGCC
The DNA here is from genome assembly GCF_057559155.1 of Rhizobium moroccans. Classification (NCBI taxonomy): domain Bacteria; kingdom Pseudomonadati; phylum Pseudomonadota; class Alphaproteobacteria; order Hyphomicrobiales; family Rhizobiaceae; genus Rhizobium; species Rhizobium moroccans. Next base: position 51,729 of record NZ_JBHFJG010000004.1, read on the forward strand.
ATGTACCCTGCCTCCGCTTCTGCACAACGCTTCCGCACGGCAGCCGTCGGGGACGAGCACCGTTTCACTAAAACATTGCTTTGATTGGCTTTATTCTAGTGAGATCACGTATGGCGCCTCAATTCTCCGGCGCATATCAAAAGGGTGTAGCAGGACGCTGCCTCTCCTCGACCGGTTCAAAAAGGATGAGCCGCCGATCACTCGAACGGCGTAGCGCAGCTAGCTAAGAAAGCTGCATCCTTCGACTATGATGACCGCATGGGAAATCTCAGCCCGAAAGCGATCCGGGATGCTGCATTACATTCTAAGTTCCACGGCTATGCTGCTGTCGGTCACATTGTTCATTCCGACCGCCATTTTTGCCGCGGAGTGTATCGCGGGGAGTTTTAGTAAGCGTAATCAAACAAACTCCACAGTTCATCACCGGCCGGCAGCCGCGATCCTCGTGCCCGCTCACAACGAAGAACTGAATATCACTGATACCGTGCTCGATATTCAGAGCCGGATGCGGGAAGGCGATCGGCTCATTGTGATTGCGGACAACTGCACGGATTACACCGCCGCTCTTGCCCGCAGCGCCGGCGCCGAGGTCGTCGAGCGCGACGATATGATGCGCCGCGGCAAGGGATATGCTCTGGATGCCGGCATGAATTATCTTGCGGCAACGCCAGCGGAAGTCGTGGTCATCGTCGATGCCGACTGCCGGCTGCAGCCCGATGCTCTCGACCACCTCGTTTCCATGGCTCACGCAACCGGCAAGCCGATCCAATCGCGTTATCTGCTGACCGCCCCTCCCGGCGCTAGGCCTGGTCTTGCGGTGTCGGAATTCGCCGTCCTCCTCAAGAACCGGATCAGGCTTCACGGATTGTCGATGCTCGGACTTCCAGCGCAACTGACCGGCTCTGGTATGGCATTTCCCTGGCAGGTCCTGCGGAAGGCGGAGCTGGCCAGCGGGAACCTGGTGGAGGACATGAAGCTCGGGCTGGACCTCGCACGCGCCGGCCACGAACCTCGCTACTGCGATGCGGCGGTGGTCACCAGCGAATTCCCCTGCACGAAGAAGGGGCTGGAAACGCAGGCTTCCCGCTGGGAAGCAGGCCGTTTCGCGCTCGTGAAGCCCCTGCTTTCGGCCCTCCTCGACCCCGATACCTTCCGCAGGCCGAACTATTTTTTCCTGGTTCTGGATGCCCTCGTCCCGCCCGTGACGCTGCTGGCCGCCCTTCTTCTACTGTCGCTGGCCCCGGCAGTCCTGCTTGCGGCAATTGGCGGCGCGACTTTGCCTCTCCTGATCTCGGCCGTCAGCCTCATGATGTTCAGCGCCGCCTTGATGATCGCGTGGTGGATTTGGGGAAGGGATGTGCTCCCCTTGAATGCGCTCGGCAAGCTACCGGGTTTTGCGCTGACGAAGCTGAAGCTCTATCCACGCCAGGTCATCGCAGCCCGAAATGCGACCTGGGTCAGGACCGACCGCGAGAGGTCTCCCGGCGCTTGAGGCACAGTCACGAACAGGACGTCGGGCACGATGCCGCTGCCGAAATCGCGCCGGTTCTCGGTCCGCTCTTGATGGCGGTGAGCTCGGCACCGATATGGGCTCCCACCCGCAGGGCGTTGGCAGCGATCGTCAGGCTGGGATTGACGCCGCCGCTCGTGGGGAAGAAAGAAGCATCCACGACGTAGAGGTTCTGCAGATCATGGGCGCGGTTGTTGGCATCCAGAACCGCGGTTGCGGGATCGGAGCCGAAGCGGCATGTACCGCAGGGATGGCCGTAGTTCAGGTTGATGTCGCTGTTCAGTACCACCAGCTTGTGCCGCTCGAAAGCCCGCCGGTAAAGGCGCCGGAATGCCCGGATCCGTTCGCGCAGCTCTTCATGAACCGTATATTCGAAGTAGATCGCGCCGGGCTCCTGAACATTGGGGCGCACACGGTTTTCCGGATAGGGCAGATCCTCCATGATAGAAGCGAATATCGTCGCCTTGCCGAAGATCAGGGCGCCGATCATTGCCGGCGCGCGCATGAAGGGCATGAGCGGCTTGAACCAGTGCCAGCCGCGGCGGTCGATCACGGATTTCAGGAAATGCAGGACATTGCTGGTCGTCGCGGTCAGCCCGGTCGATTGAATGACGCCGAATCTGGAACCCTCATGCTCATAAAAATCGCGCAGGCCAATCGACTTTCCGGGCTCCGACACGCGCGTCCGCCCCCTGGGCCAAACGGCAAAGAAATCGGAAATATGGAACATCAGATTGCGCCCCACGAGATCGGAGGAATTGGCGAGCCCTTTCGGCCAGAACCCGTTTGCGGAATTGAGAAGCAGCAACGGCGTAGACAGGGCTCCGGCAGCCAGGACATATAGCTTCGCCGCCACCGAAAACGTCTCTCCGTCCCTCCGGCATGAGAGTGCCCTGACTGCCTTGTCGTCGGCCTCGACGCGCTCCACGACGCATCGATCGAGGATCATCGCGTTTCCGGTTGCCAGCGCAGGCTCGATGAAGGCGCTGCGGGCATCCTGCTTGCAGGCCTTGTGGCAGACGATGCCGCCGCACTGGTCGCATCCATCCACATAGCGGCAGGCCGTATGGACCCGGTACGGATGCATGCCGTTCGACCGGGTGGAGTGGAAGAAATGCTGGTCGCAAGCGGTCATCGCGGGTGGATCGATCAGTTCAGCGAGCGGCTCGAGCGGATCCTGGCTGCCTCTCACCTGCAGTAGTCTCTCCGCCATGCGGTAATAGGGATCGAGGCTCTCGTAGCCGATCGGCCAAGCCGGCTCGCCTTGACTGTCGATGATGTCGAAGTCGCTTGGCGAGAAGCGTTCGAGCGCCGCCGCATAGAGAAGAGTCGATCCGCCGGCGCCGCATCCGAGTGCGGGAAAGAAGCGTACCGGACGGGCATCCACCATGCCGGAGATCTGCTGCGGCCAGCGCCCGTTTTTCAGGCGAGCCTCCTGATCGAACGTGTCGGGATCGTCCTCGAGATCCTGCGAAAAACTGGAGAGACCCTTTTCTATGAAAAGCACCCGATGCCCGGCCTTTGCCAACGAGTAACCGAGCGCCGCACCGCCCATGCCGGCGCCGACTATGGCGACGTCCCACTCGAACTCCATATACGCCTCCCTTGCAGGATAGAGGCTTCAGAGCCTTGGTGTTGCCCTCTCTTCGGACGACCCGGCCCCTTGATCGTCTTTGGAACAGTCGTGACCCGACTTGGACGATCTGAAGGATTTCACCTGAACGTGGTTATAAAAAACATTGCAATTTGTGTCCACTTATCACGATTTAAAACTAAATACCGATCACCCTATAAGCCGTTTAGCTCCAACCTCCGGAAAAAGAACGTCGGAGACAAAGGTTTATCCCAAAACTATACTTCCTAAGGTGTAGCTCGGATACGTTGTTTCCGCTTCGTAGACAATGGTACTTCTATTCCCGTTAAGGGATTGTTTACGATGTTGACGCCGATCGAGCCCAAAAACGAAGTGCTCCATTCCCTGCCTGAACAGGTGCCGCAGCGCGGAGGCCTCGACTATGGCGTCATCCCCTATGTCGCCGCCGCCGTCGATTTTCTTTATCTCCTCGGAGCAAGCGCGATCGGCTTCACAGGCTACGATTACCTCGTCTTCCGGTCCACTCCGGACCCTTCCCTCTTCATCGGCACCGGGCTTGTCCTGTCGATGATCTTCGTGCTCGCCATGCACAGCAGCCAGGCCTACAGCCCGGAAAGCATCCAGCTTCGCAGGCAGCAGATCGGCCTGATATGCGTGCTGATCCCGAGTGTGCTGGCCTTTCTTCTGACCGTCATCTTCTTCCTGAAGATCGGCACGATGTTCTCGCGAGGAGCAACCCTGGTGACGGCCGCCGTTTCCATCGCCGGCCTCATCTGCACACGCTATTTCTGGCATTGGTACCTGCCCTCGGCAGCCACCTCCGCCTCCTTCCGCTTGAAGCGCGTGCTGCTGATCTGCCCCGCGGATTTTTCGGCCGAGCAATGGCAGATCGGCGCCAAGGCAAGCGGCATGACTGTCGCCCAGATCCTGCGCCTTTCCGAGGACAACCTGCTGGCGGCAGATTCCATCGAGAGATTGAAGCGGGGTCTCGCCGAGCATCTGGACGAGGTCTTCATCATATGGCGCGATCCGAACGTCGCCGATCTGGAACTCTATCTCGGCGAACTCAGGCGCTCCGCCTTGCCCGTGAACGTCACTTTCGATGGCGTCGTGGGCCGCCTCACCAGCGCCCCTTCCCGCAAAATCGGGGGGATGACGGCATTCCAGACGCAGCGCCCGCCGCTGAATTTCTACGAGCGCGGCACGAAGCGCATATTCGACATCGTCTTTTCGCTTACGTCACTTCTGGTCCTGCTGCCGCTGCTGGCCGCCGTCGCCATCGCCATCAAGCTGGAAAGCAAGGGGCCGGTTCTGTTCAGGCAATACCGCAAGGGATATGGCGGCCGTCCCTTCCGCATTCTGAAGTTCCGCAGCATGACCGTCATGGAGGACGGCGGCGACATCCGCCAGGCCACCCGGAACGACCCGCGCGTGACGCGGCTCGGAAAGGTGCTCCGCGCCTCCAGCATCGATGAACTGCCGCAGCTATGGAATGTTCTTCGCGGGGAAATGTCGATCGTCGGTCCTCGTCCCCATGCGCTCGCCCATGACGATCTCTACGATGCCCAGATCGTCAAATACGCCTTCCGGCGGCACGTGAAGCCGGGGCTCACCGGATGGGCGCAGATCAACAATTGCCGCGGGGAAACGCCGAACATCGAGAAGATGGAAGAACGCGTGTTCCACGATCTCTGGTATATCAACAACTGGTCCTTCTGGCTGGACATGAAGATCATCGCGCGAACGACGGTCCAGGTCTGCCACTCCGGCAAGGCCTATTGAGCGCCCGTGAACTCTGAAAGGGGTCAACCATCAAAACCGGGTGACGTCCCGCATCCCCGAAGCCTCGATCAGGATTTCCCGCGGTGGCGTATGACTGATGAAGTGGATGGGGCTTGCCGTCAGGCCGTAGGCGCCGCTGTTGTGAACGGCGATCAGATCGCCCTCCTCCAGCCGCGGAAGCTCGACGCCGATGGCCAGCCTGTCGATGGACGTGCAGAGTGGGCCCACCAGATTAACCTTCTCGGTCTCCCCCTGCCCTCCGACCTTGTGCATCGAATAGTTTCTGTGCATCACCATTCCGAAATGGCCGGATGCCGGCAAGTGATTGTTCATTCCGCCATCGCAGACGCCGATCTTCACACCGCGGGACTCCTTGATGGAGACGACGCGCGTCAGAAAATACCCGGCTTCGCCGACGAGATACCGCCCCAGTTCCAGGATCAGGCGCGTATCGGTGAATTGCGGCTCGGCCTTGAGGGCGTCGAGCTCGGCTGCGATACCGTCTGCAACAACCGCAAGATCGAGCGGGCTGTCACCATCATGATAGGGAATGCCGAGGCCGGAACCGAAAACCAGTTTCGCCGGGCGCGGGATATAGCGGCCGCAAACCTCCCGGAAGATAGTGAGGAAATTCCGGTAATTCTCGCAGATCGCCTCCGGCTTCAGGCATTGCGTGCCGGCATAGATATGCAGGCCGGCAATCCGCAGGTTGGGAAGGGCGGCGATCCGAGGCATCTCCCTGGATACGTCCTCCCAATCTATGCCGAAGGGCGAGGGCCTGCCGGCCATCTGGTCGCCAAATCCCTTCGGAACCACTGGAGGTGCGATCCGGACAAGCACATCCTGCACATGCCCTGCGCTGCGCGCCGCCCCGTCGGCCAGATATGCCTCCCGAACCGATTCCAGAATCATTTCACCGATCCCGCCCTCGATCGCTTCATGGATTTCGAAATCGCGCTTCCCAGGTCCTGTAAAGCTGATCTGGCCCGGCTCCCAGCCGGCGGCGATCGCCGTCCTGAACTCGCCGATCGAGGATACATCAAGAAATTCGGCCTGACTTTTCATGAAAGCCAGCAGCGCCGGATTGGGATTGCTCTTTGCGGCAAAGCTCAGCGCGAACCGCCCCTCGAATGCCTCCCGCAGCAGCCTGGAGCGGCTTTCGATCGCTGAGGTGAAGTAGACATATGCGGGTGTCCCAAAGGACGCCGCCGCACTCTGGAGCCAGACATCGAGCGCAGAGGTGTGGTTCATCAGGCGACGGCTTCGGCAAAGCGAAGGATTCGGGCCGGCGTGTCGAAATTCTCGAGCGTCACGTCCTCCGCGTGGATTGCCGTGCCTGTGGTCTCCTCGATGAAGGCAAGCAGGTTCACCATCGAAACCGAATCGAGAAGGCCGGAGGAAAAAAGCTCGCTCTCGCTATCCGCATCGCCGATGCTGAGCGTATCCTTCAGGTACGCGATCAGCTTTCCATGGGTAAGCGCCATCATACATTCTCCCTGATTTCGCTATTTGCAGAACTGATCGATGCGCCGATGCCGAGCGGCCCGCCGCCGGATCGCATCCATTCGCGGCAGAGGCGAACCACGTCCGGCCGCGCGAGTTTTCCGCTCGATGTGCGCGGCATGCTTTCCCGCCAGACATGGAACCGGTGAGGCACCATGTAGGAAGGCATGGCGCGGCGGCAGTAGCGCAGCAGGGCCTCCTCGTCGAAGCTGCCGATGGGCATGGCGGCCACGTGGACGGCCTGCCCGAGGTCCTCGTGATCGACGCCGAACGCCACCGCCTCGGCGACCACGCCGCTGCGGCAGATGAGGTCCTCGATTTCGTCGGGGCTCACGCGGAAACCGCTCGTCTTGATCATCGCGTCGTTGCGGCCGACGAACCAGAGATCTCCATCGGCGTCGATCCTGACGATATCGCCGCTATAGACGACCGGCTCGTCTCCAATCAGGTTCCAGAGTTCCGGACAGGGCCTGATCTTCTGCTCCGTCACCTCCGGCCTGCCCCAGTAGCCGAGGCTCACCAGCGGTCCGCGATGCACGAGTTCACCCTGCTCGCCGGGATGGGCGATGCCCTCGCCAGGCTTGATCACATAGACTTCCGCACCGGGGATCGCCTGACCGATCGCTCCCATCTTGCGCCGGAACTTCTCTGGCGCGAGATAGGTCGATCGGAAGGCCTCGGTCAGCCCGTACATCAGATAGACGTCGACCTCCGGAAAGACGCGCGGAATCTGCTGCAGGATATTGAGCGATATCTTGCCGCCGGAATTGGTGATCCGCCTGAGATCGGGAAAATCCGTCGGTCTTTCCGCAAGCAAGCGCACGATCTGGCTCCAGAGCGGCGGCACTGCCGCAACGCCGGTGATCCGATGCCTCTGCATCGTCTGGATGATTTCGGCCGCCATGGAAACGGCCTGGTGAACCACGGTGCCGCCGACCAGCATCATGGTGGTGAGCTGGTTGAGGCCATAGTCGAAACTGTAGGGCAGCACGCTCAACAGCCGCTCGTCCTCGCGTAGCCCGAGATAGCGCGCCACCGAGCGGGCGCCCGCAACGATGTTGCGATGGGTGAGCATGACCCCCTTCGGCATTCCGGTGGAACCGGACGTGTAGATGATCATCGCAAGCTCGGTATCGAGCCGCGATATCTCGTCGCCGGCCAGTTCATGGGGCAGGTGATCCCAGGCGTCGAACATCGCTTCTGCCGGCAGATTGCCCTTGACGAGCACGCTCTCCACCGTGCCGGGAAGCCTTCGCACGACCAGCGCCTCGGCAGTCCGGGATTCGACGATCATCAGCCGCGCGCCGCAATCGTCGGCAACGTATTCGAGCTGCTCGATCGTCCACTGGGTGTTCACATTGACGATCACCGCGCCGACCTTGGCCACCGCGAACATGGCGGCGACTTCCGCGACGCTTTTGCGCAGATGCACGATCACCCGGTCGCCCGGCCGGATGTCGCGGCCCTGCAGGTAGCCCGCCAGCCGATCCACCTCCGACGCCAGCGCCGCATAGCTCACCGCGCGATGGCCATCGATAACCGCCGGCTTGCCGGGCCGCACGTCGATATTGTCGGCCAGAAGCTGATAGAAGCTTGTCGTCAGTGCGTTCATGAGCGGCTCCTCATCTGCATCGGCGGCTCTCAGGTATCCGTATCTGTCTTTCCGTCCCGGCTCAGGAATGGTCCGAGGCGGGGATAGATCTTCGCGGGCGACCCCACCACGACCGAATCCGAGGGAATGTCGGTGGTGACCGCCGTATTGGCGGCGATGCGGACCCGATCGCCGATCTGGATTTCGCCGAGAATGGTCGAGTTCACGCCGATGAAGACGTCGTCACCGATCGTCGGCGCACCCGCGGTCATGTTCGTCCCGATCGTGACATTGTGCATGATGCCGCATCGCTTTCCGATCACCGCGCCGGGATGGATGGATATCGACCCCTCCGCATGGATGATGTGGAACCCCTCGCCCAATGTCGCCTGTGCAGGAATCCAGACCCGCGTGATCGTCGAGACGATGGCGCTGACCGCGCCGTAGATTTTCCTGCAGACCTTGCGGACAAAGGAATTCCGGCGTTCCTCCCCCCAGCGGCCGAAGCGATAGACGAGAAGCGTAATGAAGCCCGCATTGAAAACCGTCCCGCCATGCCGCTCGTAATCCTTGCGGACTTGTGCCCGGAACGAGACCACCTTCTGCGGCTCGGCCGCGTTTGATTGGGAAGCGATGGTTAGAAGCCGCGAAATCATGCGTGCACCAGCTCCATTGTCCGCTCGATATCACTCCACTCGACACGGAAGTTCTTGCGATCTCCATCGCCCACGACGAAGGCGAAGCCCTGCCCCTGACGATCCGTGATGACCTTGAGGACAGAGACCACCCGGTCTGCCGGCTGGATCACGAAAAGGCTGGCATCCTGCGACATGACCGTCAGCGCATGAACCAGATGGCTGCCCTCGACGCCCGCGACAACGCTGGCGCCGGCGCAGGCATTGACGATATCGTCGACGGATGAGGCGAGCGGATCGATGATCCGGAAGCCGTGACGAGCGGCGAACTGCTCGGCGATCTCCGTCTCGTTCGACAATATGCGGTGATCGCCCTTGTCGCCCCTGAGAATGAATACGCCGGGATGACTGGAAGGTTTGGCCGAGGCGAGCAGCTTTTCCCTGATCTCGAGGGCACGCTTCTTCTTTCCTTCGTTCTGACCCTTGTCCCTGAAGAGGATGAGTTCGTCGAAGTGGATGTCGCCGACATAGATCGGCCTCAGGTCCAATTTCTGCGCATATTGCGGTTCATGGCCGCGCGTGATCGGCCGTGTCGTGACTGGCGTGCCGTATTCCTCCGCCAGTGAATAGGTCAGGCAATCGTCGGAAAGCCAGTTGCCGAACCAGCGATTGCCTATCCAGCTCTCGAAGAGCGCGCCGCTGGTGGTGTCCCTCGGGGAAGCGTAGACGGGCAGCTTACGGGCCCGCGGCCTCAGACTCTTGGAGGCGTTTCGCGCATAGAGCACGCCGTCGATCAGATCGACATCCTTGAGCCGATAGCCGATGGTCGCCTCCTGGGTGGTTTCGTATTTCCCCCGAAAGCCTTTCAGCACTTCGGCGACGGAACCGAATTCTGCGCCGCGGATGCGGTCGAGATGATGGGGCAGGAACTTGGCGGGAGGAATGAAACGCTTGGTGGCGGGTGCGATCGTCCAACGTTCCGAAGCAACCGCCTCGATATCCGGAAAGGGCATACCGGCGGCTTTTCTGAACGAATGCACGATGGGCCGAAACGAAATCAACTCACTGTCCCCGCTGCGTTTAACGGGCGCTATGAGCAGAAGCACGCCTCCCCTTTGTTCCACGCCCTCATGGAGATAATCGCATAGTTGCGGCGGCTTTCGCCGTAGCCATTGGGCGATCGGCCTACTCATTTCGATGTATCAGGCGGGTGTCGGCTCCTGTTGCCCCAGAAAACCGGCTATCGCCTGGGCGCTGATGCGGTGATGGAAGCTGGCGGCTATCTTGGCGCGCGAGGCCTGCCTCAGACGCCGCGAGAAATCCTCGTTTCCGAGTACCTCCTCTATCGCATCCGCCATTTCCTTCGGCTGCCGTGGCTGGACCAATATCGCATCCACCCTGTGGTCGATGAGTTCGCTATTTCCCCCCACGTCGGTCACGATCACCGGCAGCTCCATGGCCATGGCCTCCATGATGGCGACGGAAATACCCTCATCCAGGCTTGCGAGCGCGAAGATATGCGCATCATCGAGAGCCTGCCGAACCCGTGTTTCGGAAACCGCCCCAAGTAGTTCGACATTTTCCGTGAGGCGCTTGTCGCAGATCAGAGCCTCCAGCCTCTTGCGATAGCCGCGGCCGCCCTGCTCGTCCTCCCCGGCGATCTGCAGGCGGACGTCGATACCCCGCTCGCGCAGCATTTCCACGGTTTCGAGAAGGATGTCGTGACCCTTTACCGGATTGAGCCGGCCGCAGGTGAAGATCCGGCACGGCTCGCCCGGCTTCCAGGGCACATAAGGCCGGCTGCGGTGGATTTGATCGAGATCCACGCCCATGGGCGCGATCGCGATCCGGGAGGGCTTGGCGCCGTTCAGCCGCTCGCTGACAACGTCGAACAGCCGCCTGGAAATCACCGTCGCGAAGGCGGCGTTCCTCCATTTCTGCGGCTGATTGGGCCCATATCCCTCCAGCGTCGGCCCATGCAGCGTCAGGCTGTAAGGTATCCCCGAAAGCAACGATGCGAGCGCTGCGACATTGGCCGCGTCGGCGCAGGAATGCACATGGATATGCGTCCATTGCCCGCGGCGCGCGAGCCAGGCGAGCTTAGCGGCAGCCGGTATCATCGCCAGTGATCTCAAGCGGCCCGCCGGAGACCTGACTTCCGCGCTCGCAGCCGCAGCAAGGCTCCGGCCTATCCCTCTCGGCCCCGCCCGCACCAGCTCCCCGAGCGCGGCAAGCGTATCGCGCGGACGGAAGGGGAGGAGATAGCTGGTCTTCCCGCGTGCTTCTTCCGCCCAGGAATGCGAGGTCACAGCCTTCGGCGGATGCGAAGTGGAAACGAATTCCGCCTCTATGCCGAGTTCGGCCAGGGCCTGATGCTCCCGCCAGAGAAAGATATGGGTCTGTCCTGGAAACTCCGGTATGAAGAAACCGATCTTCTGGGTCATCGATGCTCACCCAAGACCGTTTCTGAACCGCCAGGCAAAGTGGATGGTGTTCTTCAGACGGTGAAGCTGCGCCATCAGACGACTGCGCTCGTCGGGACGCCGGATTTGCACCGTGTAGGACATGTATTGCAGCACGAAAGCAAGCGGTACCGGCTTGGCGCAATCCCCGGCATCGCTCGACGCTCGAGCCCGATAATTTCTCACAAACTCCGCCGCAAACGTCCGTAGCGCGGAAGCCTGAGTCGCATCGAACATCCGTGGCGGAGAAAGCTCGTCCATTCCGCGGCCGTAGATCGTCGCAAAACTGACCGCCGCCACATAATAAGCTCCGAGCGGTGTCAGATGAACCGTATCGGCAAAGATCGCATCCATGCGGGCCGCGCCATCCTGATCCTCGAAGCCGTTGAAGGCGGGATCGGACATGAGGCGTTCGACAAGTTCCGCCAGCGCCAGCGATGTCGGAATGAACCGCACCCGGTCCGGACGCCCGGCCGCCGCGATCTCGGCATTCACCCGCTCCACGACACAGCGCCAGACCGGCAGCGCTTGCCGCTCGTAATCGATCCAACCAACGGGGTCGCGCCTGTCCGTCAGACTGATCCATGGGGTGTAGAAATAACTGGTTCCGGCGGGATTGGCGGCGATGAAGTCACTGTGGAATCGGTAAAGCGCGCTCACCGTATCGTGCCATGCAAGCGAATCGAGAAGCCCATGCTGCTCCGTGATGATGAGCAGATCGTAGGGCCTGGTATCGAGACGGGGAAATTTTCCCGCCAAGCGCTGACCGATGGAAGAGCCGCTCGCGTGCTGCATCTTCCATGAAATGGGAATGCCGGCATTGCCTGCGATTTCGCTCAGGTAATCGGGGAAAGGACGATCCGTCAGGCTATGTCCCGAGATCAGCGCATGCCCCTTGTCGGAAGGCAGGAAGGGCTGCTGCAACCCGGAGGAAGGATGAACTTCGATAGTCTCCGATCCCAACATGGCCGCCCCGACGGCAATCGAGAAGATTGTCGAACTTGCACAGGCAATCGCGAACATTCTTGAAAAGCTCATTCTCCGCCGCTCCGGCCTTCGCGACGTATCGCAGGTTCACGTGCGTCTATGGGGCACATGGTTGTGCCGGCACTTCGATTTCACAAGCTTACGATTGGGCGGACCGCCCTACCCTAAAGGCGCGAGGATCACGTCCGGCCTCATCCATTCGGGCTATATCCAAAAGCCGAGGCGTACTCCTTTGTGCCTCGTTTCCAGTCGTCGGGCGCCGCCGTAATATTGGTCACCCTATCCCCGGAGGGATGGGCAGGGGTTCTGCAAATAACCATCTGGAGTGATTGAATGCGTGGGAGGACGAGTCTCGCGGGCCTGTTTCTTTGCCTGTCGTTCATCGGCGCTGCAGCGCAAACCACCTACCGCCTGCAGCCGGGCGATACGCTGCAGGTATGGATCGCGCAGGAGCCGGAACTCGGCCGCGAAATCGTCATCGCTCCGGATGGCTGGCTCTCCTTTCCGCTAGCCGGGCACCTGAAGGGGGCCGACCTCTCCCTGTCGGAACTGGAAGCCCAGCTTCTCGACCGGCTGAAACCCTATTTCAAGGACGTTCCGAACCTTACCATCATGCTGCGCCCGAACGCCCAGCATCAGTCGCTCATCTATGTTACCGGCGAGGTGGTCACGCCCGGCGAATATCCCCATCGCGCCGACATGACGGTTCTGCACGGCATCAGCGTCGCCGGCGGCGTCTATCGGACCGCTTTGCTCGCCGCCGACCAGGACAGGTCGGTAGTCGTGCAGCGCGAGGTGGAACACGCGGGCAAGCATCTGGAAGAGCTGAAAGCCCGCATACAGCGGCTGGAGGCGGAGCTTAAGGAAGCGACCACCCTCGGCACGCCCGAAGAGCTCGCGTCCAACCCCGCGCTGGCACAGGAACAGTCGCTCCTGAATTCCCGCCGCGAGGCGGTTTCCATGGAGGAGAGGGCTCAGCGCCAGGCCGAGGAGCTCACCGAAAGGAATGCCGCCGCCCTGCGCGAACAGGTCGATATGGTCTCGAAACGGGTGGATCTCGCCAAACGCCGCCTACAAAGCATCACCACACTGGTCGCGAAGGGCGGAGCGGAAAGCTCCCAGCAAATGGTGCAGGAAGGCGTGATCGCTGAACTCGAGGGGCAGGTCAGCCGTCTGATGTCGGAAATAGCGACGGCCGAGCGGGCGCGCCTTGCGGAAAACGCCCGTTACGAAAGCGCAAGACAGGGGCGTCACACCCAATTGCTCGTGGAGCTCAACGCCGCCAGGCGCGACTATGAGGAGACCGAGGCAAGGCTCTCCGACAGCACCCGCATCATGTCGATCTACGGAGAAAATGCGCTGGCCAACCAACAGAGGGCCCGGCGCGTGCTCTCCTACCGCATAGTCCGCTCGGTCGATGGCGAGATACGGGAACTGGATGCCACGGAGACCACACCTCTTATGCCGGGGGATCTGTTGCGCTTGTCCTACCACGATGTGGAGCCGGCCCCTGTCGCAAATGCCGCTCCCGCATCCCAGCCGGAAGATCCTCCACCCGCGCAATCCACCGAAACAGTGGCGCGATGAGGAAGGGTTTCATGGCCAAAGTGTTCAGCTGCCGACACGACGAGGCGAGAAAATGATCAACGAGCTGATCCGCAACATCATCTACTATTGCGAGGTTGCGCTCGCCAAACCCCTCTATGCCATCGTGCCGGTGCTGATCGCTCTTGTCGCCGGAGCGGGCATCATCCTGAGCATGCCCCGGAACTATCACTCGGAAGCCCTGCTGTTGATGGAGTTCCAGCAGATCCCGTCGACCCTGGTCTCTCCGACCGTCTCCAACGACCGGCTGCAGTTCATCGAACAGCGCGTGCTCTCCCGCAACAACCTCCTCGAACTGGCGGACAAATACGATCTTTTCCCCGGACTGAAGAACGCCCTGCCCAAGAACAATTTCGCAGGCATCGTGCGCAATCACATTACGCTTCAGATCGAGATGACGGATGGGGCCGACCAGATCGCGAGGAGCGCAACGGTGCGGGTCGGCTTCAAATACGGCGATCCGGCCCTGACTGCGCCGATCGTTTCGGACCTCGTGTCGCGGATCGTCGATGAAAACAAGCGCCTGCGCACCGCACGGGCTTCCGAAACGGCGACCTTTCTCAACCGGGAGATGGACGGATTGGCACGGCGTTTTCGCGAGCGCGAAGCCGCCTGGTCCGAGTATATCGAGGAAAACAAGGAAGCCCACCCCTCGCGGATGCCGACCATCCTGATCGAGCTCCAAGCGAAGGAGCAGGAGCTTGCAACCTTCGAGCGGACCGTCGTCGCCCTCAACGAGGAAATTCGTCTTCTGGAAGCGCAGCTCCGCATGGGTGTCGAGCAGGCGAGCGATGCGAACCGTCTCCACTCCCAGATCGCGACGCTGGAAGCCGATCTCGCCGCCAAATCGCTCGTCTATTCCGATGCCCATCCGCAAGTCCGCGCGATGAGACAACGCTTCGAAGAACTGCAATCCCGGATTGCCATCGCATCTCCGGTTGCCGCAACCGAGATGCCGACGGCCGAGGAGATCAAGAACCTGCCCGCGGAATTCATTCTGGTCGCCGAGCGCATCGCCAATATCAAGCCGCGCCAGGAGCAAACTGTAAACCAGCGAAATGAACTCGCCGGGCGGATCAACCGCTTGAGGGAAATCATCTCGCGTGCGCCGGAAGTCGAGGCGCAGATCCAGGCCAACGAAGCGGAAAAGCTTTCCCTGCAAAGAAGCATGGATGAGATGCAGGCCAAGCTCGACACCGCGCTTCTCGGCGAGCGGCTCGAGGAACGCCAGGCCATGCAGCAGATCGATATCGTCGAGCAGCCGGAGATCCCCACGGGCCCGTCCGGCCCGCGACGCCTCTATCTGGCGCTCGCCGTATGCGTCGCCGCCGGTGCTGCCGGCCTTGCGGGGATCTATGCCGCCCATCTTTTCGACGGTTCAATCCGTGGAACATTTGACCTTGCACAGGCCCTTGCAGGCCAGACGCTGGTGGTGATTCCGCGCTGGACCCCGGAGCGGCGCAGAGTAACGGCCTATTGGCGAACCCGCGGAAACGCCGGTCCGGCAGGAACCTAGCAGACTGACATGCCGTGAATGGAAGCCGCATAGATCGCAAAGGCACAGCATCCATGGAAATCATCAAGAACCTCTCGCCCAACAGCAGAATGGTGGACCGGCTGGACGATGCCGAGGTCGTCGAGTTCGACGCTCGGGCGGCGAATGTTGCGGTCAACGGGCACCACGTTTCGGAAGCAGGCTCCGCTGCCGAGGAGGTCGAACAGCTCTCCGCCGCGCTCCTTTACGCCAAGCGCATCATCGCTTTCGACAGCGACAGCTCGATGGCGCATGCTTACGACGCGCTGCGCAACCAATTGCTGAACGAGCCGGAAGACCGCGACATGCGGGTGATTTCGGTCATCGCGCCGACACGGGGCTGCGGCGCGACGGTGACGGCCGTCAATCTTGCCTTCAGCTTCGCCCGGGTGCCGGGAACGAGCGTACTGCTTGTGGACGCCAATGCACGAAGGCCGGCGGTCGGAGATGTTCTTGGACTGCCCGATGAACCGTTATTGGATGATCCGCTTGGCGGTTGGTTGACCTCGGTCGGTCTGCGCGGGGTGGATATCCACCTTCTGCGTGCCGCCTGGGGACCCGGCAAGATTCCGCTCGCGGCCGATCTTGCGCGAATGAGGGCGCAGGTGCGCTATGCCCGCCAGATATTGAAGCCGACGGTTACGCTGCTCGACCTGCCGCCGATGCTGAGTTCGGACGAGGCGGTTCCGTTCGTGGACGAGTCCGACACGGTCGTCTTCGTCCTGGCGGTCAATCGCTCGAAGCTTTCCGAACTGGAGATCTGCCGCAGTTATCTCAAGCCCGGCAAGGGAATGCAGGTCGTCCTCAACAAGACGAAGAGGCACGGTCTCTGATGTCTTCCGGCCCGGATGATCTTCTCGACGGCACCGGCTTCAAGCTGGCGATCGTCATCGTCAATTTCCGCACCGCCGATCTCGTCGTCGATTGTCTGGCGTCCCTGCATGTGCCGGGAACCATACCCTCGGAAACCCGCATCGTCGTTGTCGATGGAGCCTCCGGCGACGGCTCGGCCGAGCGCATCTCAGCAGCCATCAGCGAGAACGGTTGGGCCGACACCACAGGTCTTGCTCTCGATGTGAACGGCGGCTTTGCCTATGGCAACAACCGGGGCATCGAATATGCCAGGGCGAATTTCGGCAATCCGCGTTATGTCCTGCTGCTCAATCCCGATACGGTTGCCCGGCCGGGCAGTATTACCCGGCTGGTCGAGTTCATGGACGCCAATGGCGAGGCGGGCATAGCCGGCAGCCGCCTTGAGCACCCGGACGGCAAGGGGCAGGCCTGCGCCTTCCGCTTTCCCTCCATTGCCAATGAATTCGAAAGCGAAGCCAAGTTCGGCCCGATCACCCGCCTGCTCGATCGCTGGCGCATCGCTCCCGATATGCCGAAGGAAGCCAGCCGGATCGACTGGGTATCGGGCGCCTGCATGATCGTGCGCGCGGATGTGTTGAGAGAGGTCGGCTATCTCGACGAGGGATATTTCCTCTATTACGAGGAGCTCGATTTCTGCCTTCGCGCAGCCCGCGCCGGCTGGTCCTGCTGGCATGTCCCGGAGAGCCGGGTCGTGCATCTTGTCGGCCAGTCGACGGGCGTCACGCGGCACGATCGCCCTTCGAGACGACCGGTCTACTGGTTCGAATCCAGGCGCCGATACTACCTCAAGCACAAGGGCACGGTTTACGCGGTCCTTGCCGACCTCGCCTGGCTCGCTGGCCACCTGCTATGGCGCACCCGCCTGCTGATCGAGGGCGGCCACGGAAACGCGCCGCCGCATCTCCTGCAGGATTTCATCCGCCACGCCCGCCCCTTCCGCAGCACCTGAATCACTCTAGGCGGTACCGGCCTGCGCCATCAGGCTTTCCAGGAGTGCCGCCGACCTGTTGATATCGTGCCGCTCCAGCGTACGCAGGCGGCCTGCCTCGCCCTTTCGGAAGAGTTCGAAATCGCTCGCTGAAAGCGCCTGCCGCATTGCGTTTGCGAGCGCATCGAGATCGCCGGCGGGAACGAGCCAGCCATTGTCCGGCTGCACCAGCTCGGGAATGCCGGCGATATAGGTCGAGATCACCGGGCGCTTCAACGCCAGGCTCTCCATCAGCACGACCGGCAGCCCTTCCGCGAAACTCGGCAGCACCAGCGCCCTTGCCCGCAGGATCTCGCTTCGGACGGCTTCCTGTGCGAGCGTGCCCGTCAGGATCACACTGTCCTCAAGGCCGAGCCGGCCGGTCTCCCGTTCGATCTCCGCTCTCAGCGGCCCGTCGCCCACCAGAACCAGCTTGAAATGCAATCCTTCCGCCCGGAGCTTCGCGGCCGCCTGCAGCAGCAGGATATGTCCTTTCTGCTCCGATAGGCGCGCGATGCAGAGAAGCCTCGGCTCCATGCCATGGGCCTCCACGTCATCCTTCAGATAGCGCTCGTCGATCCCGCAGCGCACCACCTGCACCTTTCGCCAATCCTTGAGATCGGCCCAGCGCAGCAACTGGCTACGGCCGTAAGAGCTGACCGCCACGACGAAGGAGGAGGCGCAGATCTTTTCGCCGAGCGCCAGCTTTTCAGGCCGGTCGAATTCTTCCGGCCCATGCACCGTGAAGCTGAAACGGAGACCGCCGATCTGATGCGCCAATACAGCTACAGTCGTGGGATTGGTGCCGAAATGGACATGCAAATGCTCTATCCGGTCTTTTCGGCACCAGTCCGCCAGGATCATCCCTTCGTAGAAATAGGCGAGATGTCTGAAATACTGCCCGCGGGAGGCCCGCGCGAACCGGAACGCGCTGGCGAATGCCCGCACCGCCGAGGCGGGATTGGCTGAAAAGCTTCGCAGGACGCTTGCGAGCGCCAGCAAGGCGCGCACCTTCAGCAGGTGCCGCGTTTTCTCTCCCTCAAGAAGATCGTCGGGGTCCTTCAACTCGCCCCGGAAGGGTCGCACAGCATATCTTGCGATCTCATGCCCCCGCGCTTCGAGGGCTAAGATTTCCCGGCGTATGAAAGTATGGCTCGGCGCTGGATACTGGTTGGTGAAATACGCGATACGCATTTCGCAAGCGCCTTTTTCCTGTCCGCTCGCTGTGGCGGTCTCCTCCTTCGGGTATAGCAAAACAGGCCGCGAAGACTGAGCCGGACAAAAAGCGTAGGCGCCCCTCACCCCTTCCACCAAAGGGGTAGGTTTACACGCCACGAGCTAAATTTTAGAGACGGTATAGAGACTTATCCGAGAAGCGGCTGGCGCCGGAGGCGCGCCCGGATGGATACGGCAACCATAGCTCACCGTGATTTTCCCGCCCTGGGCGCCACGACCGGCGTGGTCGTCATCGGGCGGAACGAGGGCGAGCGTCTGATCCGCTGCCTCGATTCCCTTGCGCCATACCGCGATCGCACGGTTTACGTCGATTCCGGCTCCTGTGACGGCAGCATCGAGGCTG
This sequence comes from Rhizobium moroccans, assembly GCF_057559155.1. NCBI lineage: Bacteria > Pseudomonadati > Pseudomonadota > Alphaproteobacteria > Hyphomicrobiales > Rhizobiaceae > Rhizobium > Rhizobium moroccans. The sequence continues at coordinate 70,351 of NZ_JBHFJG010000004.1, forward strand.
CCGCCGAACGCTGCGCCTTCGTCCTGCAGCTCGACTTGACCCGACCCTTCACGGCGGCCCGCGCCCGCAATGCCGGCTTCGACGCCCTGATGCAACGCTGGCCCGATACGGCTTTCGTACAGTTCGTCGACGGCGATTGCGAAGTCGATGGCCGCTGGATCGAAACCGCCGCAGCCTTCCTGATCGCGAGAAAGGATGTCGCCCTGGTTTTCGGGCGTCGTCGGGAGCGTCATCCGGAACGCACGATTTTCAACGCCATGTGCGATCAGGAATGGGAAGGCGTTCCGGGCGAAGTCCAGGAATGCGGCGGGGACATTCTGATCAGGGCCTCCGCCCTATGGGAGCTTGGCGGCTATTCGAACCACCTGATCGCCGGTGAGGAGCCGGAGCTTTGCATCCGCCTGCGCAAGAAGGCTTGGCGGATTTGGCGCCTGCCCGTGGAAATGACCCGCCATGATGCCGACATAACCCGCCTCGGCCAATGGTGGAAACGAAGCGTGCGCTGCGGACATGCCTACGCGGAAGTATCCCATCTGCATCGCGGCTCGCCATTCAGGATCTGGACGCGGAATGTCCGCCGCTCTGTCTTCTGGGGCGGCCTCCTGCCCTTGATCGCGCTTGCCAGCGCGATCGTTCAGCCCGCCGCTCTCGGGCTCCTTCTGGTCTACCCGCTTCAGATCGTCCGTTTGGCCCGCAGGTCTCCGGCCACCCCCGCCCGCTGGACCAATGCCATCTTCGCCGTGCTCGGCAAATTCGCCGAAATGCAGGGCATCGTCCGTTTCCATATCAACAGGCTCATCGGACGGCGGCAGGCGATCATCGAATACAAATGAGGGGTCAATGACCGGCCGGATAGGCGAGCGGCTTCCAGTTCGGGTCGGGCCAGACGAAGGGATTGCCGTCGGCCTCGGGCCGCGCATTCGCGAAGTAATCCCGGCAGCGCCCGACCTGGCCGCCTTCTCCCTTCATCGTCCAATAGCTTTCGCAGGCGTTTTTGGCGATTCCCTCGCGGCAATCCTCCATCGTCAGTCCGTTCAGATCGGTCTTGGCTTCGAATTCCCGCACATGGCTCCAGGCGATCGTCTGCAGTGCCTTGGCCGCCTCGGGACGCACCACGGGCGGCGCTTTCGCCCCCACCGGAGAGGCGTGATAGATGGAGGCATAGTGCACGGCCGCCATGAAATAGATGCCGAGATCGGTCAGGTGCACGTCGTCCCTGAATATCCGGTCGAGCCTCTGCTGCACCGTACCGGATATGCCCGGCACGTCTCCCTTCAGCGCATGTTCCACGAGTTCGACCATCGCGGTGCCGCCGGGCAGAACCGAAAGCCGGGCGGGACGCTCCTCTGCCTCCAGGGTGAGCTGCACCTTGCGGGCAACGCATTGGAAAACCAGCGAGGCATTCCTCTCATGCCTGATCCAGGGTTCGGGATCGGCCTTATCCACCCCCAGCCAGACGTGGTAATAGAGCGTGCGGGCCTTGGGATTGCCCTCCACCAACCGGTCATGGAAGCTCCTGAGATAGCCGACCGAATTCTCCCAGATCACGGTGCCTATCACCGAATGTCCCTCGGTCGCGACCAGCGTGTCGTAACGACGGCCCTGCGCCAGGCGCTTGGGATTTCGAAACTCTTCGACGACGTTCATCCCGTCGCCCTTGCGGTTCTTGCCATAGCTGTAGCCGGCCCAGCCTCCGTCACCCCAGGTGCGGACCCTCAGAGGCGAACCGATGACGATCTGCTGCTCCCAGCCGATCTCCTTTCCCAGGCTTCTTGCGATAAGCTCGATATATTCCGGCAGCGGATTGTCCATCAGGCTGTGGCCCGTATAGAGCACCTGGGCAGACTGCCGCTCCCCTTCCGTCGCCATGGATATCGAAGCGGTGGAAACCAGCACCGAGGCGGCAAGCGCAGCGCCGAATTTTGCAAGAATACGCATGTTCCTCACTCCTTTCGAATATCCGCGAACGCCCAGTATTTGTTAAGGACGAAAAGGATCGCCGGCACGCCAACCCCCATGATCGGCAGGGCGTAGGTGTAGGGGTAGGCAAGCATGTACACGAGGACGTGGACGGTGGCCGCATTCATGAGGAAACCCGTCAGCGAGACGGCGATGTAGCGCAGGAAGCGTCGCCGCCTTTGCAGCCGGTCCATGCTCTTCGAAGGGAAAGTCCAGCTCGATTGACCCGAAAACGAAACGATGAAGGCAGCAAGGAAGCCTGCCACATTTGCAAGCGACGGCTCGATATTTGCGAGATCGATTGCCAGGCTGAAAACGAGAAGATGCACGAAAGTCGCTGCAAGCCCGACCAGGCCGAAGCGCGAAAGCTGTCCGGCCAGCTTCTTGAGGTCCGGCATCGGCAATATCTGCTTCGCAGTGTTCATCGGCCGCCCACCACGCGCATTTTCTGCAAGCGTCCGGTCGGCTGCGCAATGGGAGGCGTCGGGCCGATCCCAACGGTCCGCATCCTGCCCGTGACCTTCTCCACGAATTCCCATTGGATGCCGAGGCCCAGCCGCACGAGCGCCGCGCCGATACCGGCAAGCGCCCAATAGATATGGGGAATGACCGATACGCTGCTGGTGGTCGCGATCGTGAAGAGCACCGCCAGCAAGAGGGCCAAATAGCCCTGATAGCTCACGAGATCCGTTTTGCTCCTGAGGAAGAGGCTCGCGGTCTTGGCTGCGATCATCCCGAAGACAAGCAGGAAGAGGACGAGGCCGATCAAGCCGTATTGCAGGGCCACCTGCAGATAGGAGTTCACGACATCGACGATGCCCTGGCCCTGGATCATTCTCAGCATCTCCGGCTCTCCCAGGAAGGTCTCCGAACCGAGCAACGGATAACGGCCGATGACGATCATCGAGTTTTCGAAGAGCTGCGAGCGATAGGTCTCGCTGCCGCGGTCGGCGGAACCGACGAACGGAAGCAGGTTGATGAAGCGATCGATGAACGTCGGATGCAGGGCTGCCACGGCGAGCAGCACGGGAAGGCCCCCGAAAAGCAACCGGAGCGATCTTCGCAGATTGGTAAGGAGCAGCACCACTGCGCAGAATGCGAAGCCGAGCCACGGACCGCGCGATACGCTGGACAACAGCCCGCCCATCATGAGGGCGAGCGCCGCATAGCGCCACAGGCCGATGGCCTGCCGCGTCCGAAGTGCCAGCAGGCAGCCTCCTCCCGCCATGCAAAGGAAGCCGAAGGCGATGGATTCAACGGAAGTCGTCGCCGCGCGCAACAGCCCGTCACGGAAAAGATACGCGGTGAGCAGGAAGACATCCCACTCCTGCAGCACCACATAATAGACCCGCCAGCTTCTCCAGATCTCGAACATGCCGACCGCCGCAAGCGGCATGGTCGCAACCGCGAAGGCGAGGAGCGCCTGGTTCACCTCCTGGGCCGACCGCAGGGCGCGGCTGAAAACGAAATAGGGAAGCAGGATGTCGAGGAAATAGCCCGGCACGACCCGCAGGATGGAGTTGAAGTCTCCGAGCCGTAGCGAAAGCAGGCAAACGAAGCCGAAGAAGGCCAGGATCGCCGCATCGGTGCCGCGGAGCTCGCGGTTTTCCCGGTTCCGCCAGAGATCGACGGCAATGGGCAGGAGGATCAGCAGCGCGAGCAGCCGTGGCGGATTGAGGTCGATGATCCTGTTGAAGATCGGCGGAATTCCCATCCCCACAGCGACGCACGGCGCCGCAAACATCAGGACGAGATAAAGAAGAACCGGCCGCTTGGAATAGCGAAGTATGTAAATGCTCATCAGGATGAGCACGAAGGCGAAGTCCAGAAAGCTCCTCGACAGGAAGGTCGCGCAAGTGGTCGCGAACCAGCAGTTCCGCCATAGCCGGAACTCGTCCTCGTCGATGAGCGGAACGGCGATCCTCCTGGCGATGTAGAACGCAGGAATGCTGACGATCAGAACATAGGTGAGTGCTCGAAGATATTCAGGCATCTGGAGGCTCACGCTCGGCGTAGCGGCGGGATGGCGGGGCTTCCCGCTCGCAATCATCCTGTTCCATATCCGCCCTCGGAAAGTTTCATGCGCACAGTTCCGACGCCAGCGTATAGGCGGGCTCCCGCCGCCACAGCCTGCCCAAAGGAGGTAACGTCTACTTCGACCTGCCTATGGCACCCCCTTTTGGAGTGATTGTTTTCTTCACCCCGCTGACCTTCGATTCCGGACGATGCCGCGCGGCACAAAGACCGCGGTACCTTTCAGCGAAAACCTGCGGGAGCAGTCATGGGGACCGGAAAGACAAAACTGGCCGTGAACCGCCGCACGCTTTTGCAGCTCCTGTCGAGCGCGGCGGTCGCGCCCTTGTTGGGCGCGAGTTCCGACCACACGACGGCGGACGACCTGCCTCCGGGTCGCCTGGGGCTCAATCTCAGCGGCATGAGCTATTGGGCAACGGAGCAAGTCTTTTCCAACCTCGCCCATAATGCAGCTCGCTGGCGGGTCCAGATTGAAGGAGCCCCCTTCACCTGGGACACCCCCCTTCCCCCGATGACGCCGGAGGGCTATCCGAAGGAGGTTCCGAAGGGAGCGGTGCTGGACAGTTTCCTGATCTTTACCGAGCACCGCAGGAACCTTCCCGTCGAGCTTTCCGTCCACTACGACGGCAAGGGCCGGATCGGCTATGTGGGCGGCGCCGAACTGGAGACTCGCGCACCGGGACGCGACGATGTCCGCAATCTTCGCAAGTCCGATCCCTTCACGGCCCGCATCCTGGAAACCGATCCGGCCGATCCCATCCGCAACATTCGCGTCCACGAACGCGGAAAGATGCCCGAGAGCAACTTTCGGGAGCCGTTCCTGAAACGCCTCGAAGGCATGGCAGCACTTCGCTTCATGGACTGGATGGGAACCAACAACTCGGCGGTCCGCACCTGGAAGGACCAGCCGAGGGTCGGCCAGTTCGGCCGTTCCGATCTTGGCGTGCCGCACGAATACATGATCGAGCTTTGCAACCTGGTGAAGATCGATCCCTGGTTCAACATGCCTCATCTGGCCGATGACGATTACGTCCGCCGCTTCGCGCTTGCGGTGAAGGATGGCCTCGATCCGGACCTCAAGGTGAATGTGGAATATTCCAACGAGGTCTGGAACATGATTTTCGGCCAGGCCGATTATGCTGGCAAGCAGGGGCTGGCGCTCGGCTTCTCGGATAACGGCTACGAAGCGCAGCTTCGCTACTACGCTCATCGCACGAGCGAAATCCTTGCCATCTGGGAAGACGTCTTCGGCACCCAGAAGGAGCGGATCGTCGGCATCTACGCCGCCCAGTCCGTCAACGACTGGACCAGCACCACCATCCTCTCCTGGAAGGGGGTGAAGGAACATGCCGATGTCCTCGCCATCGCACCCTACTTCGGCGGCGGACTTGGGTCGCCCGAACGCGCGGAGGAGGTTTCGACATGGTCGCTCGACCGGCTGTTTCTGGAACTCGAGCGCGAGATCGCGACGGAGAACAGGAGGGCCATTCTGTCCCAGGCGGTGGTCGCCGGGGAATATGGCGTCAAGCTCTATGCCTATGAGGGCGGCCAGCACCTCGTCGGACATGGCGGCGCGGAAAACAATGAAAAGCTCGCCGACCTCTTCATCACCGCAAACCGCGATCCGCGCATGGGGGAACTCTATCTCCGCCATCTGAAGACCTGGTGGGCCTCCGGAGGCGATCTCTATGCGGTCTTCTCGTCCATGGGAGAACCCAGCAAATGGGGAAGCTGGGGGCTTCTGGAAATCGAGGGTGCCGACCATCCGAAATGGCAGGCGATCCAGCACCTCATCAAGGGATGAGCACCCTTCTCCAATCGGCGTAGGGCACGCCTTGTCCTCCACCGCTTGGCATAGTCCTTATCCGAATGGGCAGGTCGGCAGACGGCGGGGCGGAGCCCTAGAGTCGAACACTCAGAAAAGGCCGGGTGCGCTCCCATGACGAATGTGATTGCAGGCGAAAAACCGTTCTCGACCATCAGCCTGATCGTTCCCGTCCATAACGAGGAGGCGGCAGTCGGGCCTTTCATTGAGGCCGTGCGCACCACGCTGGATCCGCTCTCGCGCCACGGCGTGTTCTTCGATTTCATCTTCATCAACGACGGAAGCCGCGACCGCACCCTGGAATGCCTGATGGAGGCGCAGGTGAGCGAACCGCGCATCCGCATCATCGATCTTTCACGCAATTTCGGAAAAGAGGCGGCGATGACGGCCGGCCTCGATGCCTGCGAGAGCGACGCCGCGATCCCCATCGATTGCGACCTGCAGGACCCTCCGCAGGTCATCCCCCTACTCGTCGAAAAGTGGCGGGAAGGCTATGAGGTCGTGCTCGCCAAGCGTGCCGACCGGTCGAGCGACGGGTTTCTGAAGCATTGGACGGCGTCCATGTTCTACCGGCTGCACAACCTGATCGCCTCGCAGCCCATCCCTGCGGATGTGGGAGATTTCCGCCTCATGGACCGCCAGGTGATCGAGGCGCTCAAGGCGCTCCCCGAGCGCCGGCGCTTCATGAAGGGCCTGTTTGCCTGGGTAGGCTTCAGGACGGCAACGGTCGAATATGTGCGCGAGGCTCGGGTCGCCGGCAGGTCCAAGTTCTCTGGCTGGCGGCTCTGGAATTTCGCGCTTGAGGGCATCACGTCCTTCTCGACGCTGCCGCTCGAGATCTGGACCTATATCGGCGCCGGCATTTCCGGCGTGTCCTTCCTCTACGGCGTCTTCACTATCGCCAAGACCCTGCTCTTCGGCGTGGATGTCCCCGGTTATGCCTCGCTGTTGGTCAGCATGCTCTTCCTCGGGGGAATCCAGATCCTGGGGATCGGCATCCTCGGTCAGTATCTCGGCCGCGTCTATTCGGAGATCAAGCAGCGGCCGATCTACATCGTTAGGCGCAGGATCGAGGCCACCACCACGCCCAGCCTCAAGCCGGTCGCCATGGGGCGCAAGCCACGCCGCTACGCTTCCCTTTCATGAAATTTACTCTGCCGGAACAGAGGATTGCGCCCGTCTGAAGACCGCAGCCTCGCTGGCCCGATTGCTCCAGATGATGATGGCGATGCAGATCGCGACAAGCACGAGCGTCCGCGAATGGACGAGCAGCGGAAAATCGATATCGCGAAGCAGCCTCTGCGGGATGAAAAAGAGGACCGCCATCGCGGAATAGAAGCCGAACCTGGCGAAACTGCCGCTTTCCAGCACCATCAGCAATCCGTAGCTCCACAGCAGGATGACCGCCACATAGTCATAGTCATGGGCATAGAGGAAGGTGAACGAAAGCACGAGCAGAGCGTGGATCGTCGTCGTTCGGTTCAGATAGCGTCGATATCCGTAGAGAAGGCCAAGACCCGCCAGGCATGAGATCACCATCAGCATACGGCTGGGTGTAAAACCATGCGCCACCAGCAGGCTTTCGAGCCCCACCACGAAGGGTGATCCCGGCGCGTTGATAGCGACGCTCGAATATCCCCCGAGTGAGGTGAGCCAGCTTTCGAAGGGTACGAGAGGACCGAACATGAATGCGCCAGGCACGATCATCAGCGCGGCGAGCAAACCGCCGACCACCAGCACGCCGATATTGAGCGACAGGATGAGCCACAAGACATAAAGGATGGACAGCTGCGGCTTGAGGGTCGCGATCCCGAGCAGGAGGCCCGAGACGAACCAGCGGCCATTCCGCAGAAAGTGCCAGGATAGAAGCAGCGCGGCGGTAACCGGCAGGGTCATCTGTCCCTGATAGAGGCTGGTGGCCGTATAGGGATTGCCGATGATGAGAGCCAGCGCCAGCGCCTGGGCGATCGTCATGTTCCTAAAGCTGTCTATATGCAGGAACCAGATATTGGCGAGATAACAAAGGATCGCGATCGAAATCAGGCTGATGGCGATATGAAGCCAGAGCGCGGCGGACTGCGGAAGGAAATTATAGGCGGCGATGACCGAAAGCGAGTGCGGCGGATAGGAATAGGGCTGCGGCGAATTCATCAACGCCAGCCAGGGATCAGCCCCGTCCATAAAGAGCGTCCCGCTGCGATAGAAGACGAGGAAGTCGTCGCCGATCGGGGCGGCCTTCAGCATTCCCTCTATTCCGATCGCGTAAAGCATCGCGAACGCGATCGCGAGGATGCCTGCGGAGACGAAGCCGTTGGAAACGAACGGGATGCGAGCCACCTTCATCATGAGCCCTCGCCGACGGAAGCACGACGGATGCCGTTCGGCATCCCTATCGTTTGATAGCGGCGGAAAGGGATCACGACGAGTGCTTCAATAAGCGTAGCCTAAGCCTTATGGCGGGCTTGCGGCTCTGCGCAACACGCATACTTCCAAGAGATGACCCCTGGTGATGTTCCTGAAACCGGGCAGACTTCGATATGATCGAGACGATGGGTGGAGCGCCGCCGTCATCGAACTTCCGCGGACATGTTCGGGCACGATAGTTCAGGGGATCCGTATGAATGACAATCTCTCCGATTTTGTCGTGATACCGGAGAACGCTCCGCTGCGCTTCCGGTCGCGGCTGGGCTTGATGCCCAGCGAAACGCCCCGCGTGGCCTTCATCGCAGGGCCTGGCGACGTCGCCGGAACGTTCGATCATTGGATCGAGGGGCGCTTCGACCCGCGCACGCCCGTGGTCGCCTATTCGACGATGTTCTACACGCTGATCGAGAAGCTGCAGTCCATGGCGCTCATCATCTCGGAACCGGAAGGTCTGCCGAAGCATCGCGACCCTCGCTTCCGTTTCGTGAGGATCCCGCGCGATCGGCCGAACGGCAGCTTTTCCTATCGCAAGGCGAGCCTCGTCTTCAGCCGGAATGTGGCCCGTGAATTGAAGAAATTCGAGCCTCACGTCGTCCTGCTCGGTGTCGACACCCCCTGGTGGTTGATGCGCTCCATTCCCAAGAGCACGCGCGTCGTACTGACGGCGCACAACAATTTCTGGCCGATGGGGCTCAAGTCGGACAGTCTCAAGGATCGGTTGAAGCGGCGGATGACGAGCATGTCGATGCAGCGCGTCTGCTCCGGCGTCTGCACCTCCGAGGAAACCAGACGGCAGGTCACGGAACTCCGGCCCGGCGCCGGAACCGGCCTCTATTCGGAAGTACCGCAGGTCCTTTCGAAATTCCTGAGGGTTCCGCGCCGGCCGGAGCAATTGACCCGCATCCTGTTTCTCGGCCGTCTTCAGGAGGAGAAGGGGGTTTTCGATCTTCTGGCCGCCTTTGAAGCCGTGGCGTTTCGAAACCCCGGCCTGACCCTGGCTTTCGCGGGCACCGGAGAGGTCGAGGACGAATTGCGCAGGCGCATGGCATTATCCCCGCACCGGAGTCGGATCAGCATGCTGGGACAGCTTAGCGCGGAAGACGTGCACCGGGAGCTCGAGCGCACGGATCTCCTCGTCTGCCCGACCCGAAGCACGTTTCCCGAAGGGCTGGCGCTCGTGGTGGTCGAAGCGGCTGTGCACGGCGTTCCTGCGATCTTGAGTTCGGTCGTGCCCGCGAAGGAACTCGTCGCCGAGGCCTGCGTGGAGTTTCCCGCAAACGATGCGCAAGCTCTGACCTCGGCGCTGGCCTCGCTGGCGAACGACACCGAAAAACTGCACGAGCTGCAGGACATGCTCGCCAAGGGCCGGCAGAAGTTCTTCGATCGCTCGCTTTCCTGGGGCAGCCAGCTCTACAACGCTTTCGTGGCGTGACGCCGCGCACGAAAAAGGCCGGTCACCGAAGCGGCAACCGGCCGTTTCACCCCGCCGAAACCCAAGGCGTTCTGCTCAAGTCCGCCGGTTAAGCCTAGCACAACCTCGCAGCCCTGGAATTGCAAACCGGCAACACCCGCACCGCAATTTCCTGGCGGGAGCCCGCGGGGCATAGACCATTCGATTGAATTGACTTTGGGATGCAACCAAAAGAAAATTACCCTGCCAAAACAGTCCAATTGAAGGCTCGAACGGGAAAAACGGTCGGGCCTTCATCTTTTTGGTGTAAATGACGTCGGCCTTGCCGCGTGATATCATTTGCCGGAGACCTTATGGTCTCACGTTCAGAACGTACTGTCCTTTGGCACCTCCGGCGAAATGGGAGGTGAGGTGCCATTCCCATAAGGACAGATCGCATAGCATATGGGCCATCGGCCTTTCTCCATCGCATGCGCATTTGTCTTTTTGGACACTCTATTTCGGAGCAGCATCAAAATGCTCCACCTGACGGAGGAGGACAAAATGCACGCCAATCTCCTGAAAAGGATGACGTTCCATTGCGCCGGCTGCCATCACGCCGTGGCTATCCACGATGATGAGCTTCTGGACAGCGAAGATATTCTCTGGTGCTTCCGATGCGGAGCAAGGCTGGGATCCTATACGAGCATCAAGGAACAGCAGAGGCCGGCCAAGAACTGAGCGATTCCGCGCGATGGAGATAGCCAGGGTGAGGAGGCCCCGGCATTTCCCGCTCGTCGGGCCGTGGCTGTTCAAGTCGTCCCCGTGCATGCAACCTGCGGACAGCCGCAGGTCACTTCCTTTTTTCTTATGCCCGTCAGCGTTCGGCGAACGCCCGCGACATGCTGTCGGTGATCGGCTTCACGAGATAGCTGAAGAAGGTTCTCTCGGCCGTCTGGATCATCACCTCGGCCGGCATGCCCGGCTGGGGCGTGAAACCCCTCACCCTGGCGAGCTCCTGCGACGAGACGTTGATGCGGGCGATGTAGACATCATGGTTGTTGGCAGGGTTCGCCTTGCTGTCTTCCAGCGCATCGGCGGAGACATAGATGACGTCGCCGTAGATCACGGGGGTCGTGCGCTGGTTCAGCGCCACCAGACGTATGCTCGACGTCTGCCCGATCTTCACGCTGTCGATCTCGTTGCGGGGAACCTTCGCCTCGATGATCAGCGGCACTCCCGCCGGCAGGATTTCCATGATCCCCTTCCCGCTTTCGATGACGCCGCCGGTGGTGTGATAATAGGTCCGCACGACAGTGCCGGAAACCGGCGCCACGATCGTGGCACGCCGCAACACGTCGTCCGCTTCGCGGAACTGCTCGCGTACGGCATCCCGCTCGCCCTGAATGGACTGCAGCCTGTCGAGTGCCTCTTCCCGGTAGGTATCTTCGGCGCGCGCGATTTCCTGCTGCTCCTTCAGCAATTGCGCACCGGTTTCGGCGACCTCGGCTTCGAGGCGGCCTATCTGCCCTTCGGCATCGGCGATCGCTCTCTGGAGTGCCTTGACCTCGGTTGCCCGCAGCAGGCCTTTGGTCAAGAGAACGCGTTTGGTTTCATACTCATCCTTCAGGAGCGCAAGTTGACGGAGAACCGCTTCCTTCTGCCTGCTATAGCCTTCGCTGCGGAATTCCAGCGCCTTGATATTCTGCCGCAACAGGGAAAGTTCGGTGGCGAGCTTGAGGCGCTGGGCCTTGAAGTTGAGCTGTTGTGTCAGCACCAGCGAAGAGACATCCTGGTCGTCTTTCAGGTCGCCTAGGAAATCCGGAAGCGTCATCGTATCGGCAGCCTCCGATTGTGCGGCGAGCCGGGCAGCCGTCGCCTCCAGCCTTACGCGCCGCAGGAAAAGCTCCTGCTTCTTGGCCTTCGCCGCCGTCTCGTCGAGCAGTACGAGCGGCTGGTTCTCGACCACCTGGTCGCCCTCCTTCACGAGCAGTTCCTTGATGATGCCGCCTTCGAAATGCTGAACGACCTTGTTGCGGCCGGTCGCGACGAAACTGCCCTGCGCGATCACCGCGGCCGCGAGCGGCGCGGTCGCTGCCCATGTTCCGAACCCGCCGAAAGCGACCGCCACCAGCACGACCCCCGCGGTCGTGTGTTTCCAGATCGAACGCGGAACCTCGGAATACCACTCGATGTCGTGGAGCTTCGGACCTTCAGGCATCTTCACCTCCCACTCCCTATTGTAGCTGATGGCCGAAAGAGCCGTTCTCGATGCTGATACCGCGCGCCTCGATCGCCTTCAAAACCTCCATGCGCATGCCGAACAGCGCGACCGTGCCGTTCACGACGAGGAGGATCTTGTCGACCGTATTCAGGAGTGCCGGCCGCTGGGTGATGGTGGCGACCGTGATCCGGTTCTCCTTGGCATGCTGGAGCGCACGCAGGAGCGCCGCATCGCCCGCACCGTCGAGGTTCGAATTCGGCTCGTCCAGCACCACCATGCGCGGGTCGCCGAAAAAAGCTCTCGCCAACGCGATCCGCTGCTTCTGGCCGCCGGAGAGCGGCGAGCCATCCGTCGCCACCACGGTCTCGTATCCGTGCGGAAGATTGGCGATCATCTCGTGAACGTCGGCGAGCATCGCGGCCCGATAGATCTGCTCGTCGGTGGCATCCTGCCGCATGCGGGCGATGTTCGCCTTGATCGTTCCGGGGAAGAGCTGCACATCCTGCGGCAGGTAGCCGATGTTTTCGCCGAACTGCCGCTGGTCCCAATTACGCAGGTCCATCAGGTCCAGCCGCACATTGCCCGAAGTGGGCAGGATCGAGCCGACGAGCATCTTTCCGAGAGTCGTCTTGCCCGCTCCCGAATTGCCGATGATGGCGAGCGAATCCCCCGGTTGCAGCGAGAAGGAAATGCCGTTGAGCACCACGCGCTTGGTTCCCTGCGGCACGTAAAGCAGCCTCTCGACATCGAGGCGACCCTCCGGTTTCGGCAGGTTCAGCCGCTCGAAATTGAGGGGCGATGACTTCAGGAGCGCCGTGATGCGGCCATAGGCGGCGCGCGACTGGCTGTATTGGTTCCAGCCCTCGATGGCGCCTTCGATCGGCGCAAGCGCGCGGCCGGCGATGATGGACGCGGCGATCACCATGCCGCCGGTAAGTTCGCCCTCGATCGAAAGATACGCGCCCCAGCCCAGCATGGCGATCTGGGTGACGAGCCGGCAGGCCTTCGAAATGGATGCGATGGTGATGTTGCGGTCCTGAGCGACGACCTGCGACCTCAGCGATGAGGCCGTGTCCCTTCCCCAGATCTGCACGGTCTCGGGGATCATCGCCAGCGCGTTGATGATCTGCGAATTTCGCGACATGGATTCGAGATGAAGATTGGCCTTCACCTGGGCCGTATTGGCCTCCGCGAAGGGCTCGGCCGTCATGCGCTGGTTGACGAGCGTGAAGGCGAGCAGCAGAAGCGCCGTCAGGACGACGATATATCCCAGATGGGGATGGATCAGGAAAACGGCGAGCACGAAAACCGGCGCGATCGGCGCATCCAGGAAGGACAGCAGGGTTCGCGAGACCAGGAAGGAGCGAACCTGCTGCAGGTCCCCGAGGATCTGGTACTCCTTCCCGTTGCTCTGCAGCGAGGCGCGGGCGGCAGCGCTTAGGATGGGAGCTCCGAGCTGCGCGGCGACCTCCACCGCCGTCCGCATCAGGATGCAGCGCCTCAGCGCGTCGAACGCGGCTTGCAGGATGACCGCCGCCACGATGATGATCGTCAGCATGACCAGCGTGTCGAGCGAGCGGCTCGTCAGCACCCGGTCGGATATCTGGAACAGATAGACGGGGATCGCCAGCACGAGGACATTGCTTGCAACCGTGAACAGCATCACGAACGCCAGGTTCGTCCGCACGGCATCTATGCCGGCCTTGAGGCTTGCGGAAAAGTCCACCGGCTCGAGCCGCTTGTGGAACTTGCCGCCGCCTCCGCCCGATCCGGGTCCGCCACCGGCGGCGGGCGACTTTCCGGGAGGATTGCTCTCGGTCCTGAGCGGCCCCGTATCGCCCTCTATCGTGACCATGCCTTCGGCGCCTTTGGCCTCGGCGGGCTGTCCGCCGGCCGGTTTCGGCCGAACCTCGATCTCGGGCTCGACAACCCGTTCGCTCGCAGGCATAGGCAGGATATCGGCTATCTGGGAATTTTCAGGTGACCGCGCCGTATTCGGTTGTGGGCTCTTGGGTTCCAATCGGGATATCGTTGCTGAACTGGTGGCGGTATCGGATGACAGTTTCAGACATTCTTCCACAGCGCGCTCCAGCTTTTCATAGATGTCCTCGCTTTCAGCCTTGGGACCCGGTTGTGAATTCGGGATTGAGGGCGCTTCGGCCCGTTTTGAAATCTCCGACATGCTTCCCCCCATCATCCGAGCACATGCTGCAGTCCGTCGTTCTGGTAATGACTGTCGTGTTCGGGCGCCGGGAGGCCTTGCGCATCGGTCTCGGCGGTCAGCATGGAGTCGTCCAGGAAAACCACCGCTTCATTGACGAGTTCATTGGGATCGCGGGCGGCGAGTTCCGGATCGCTCGAAATCAGCTCCGCCTGAATGAGCGTTTCCTGGGAGTACTGCTCCCCGCCCACATAGGTCTTGCCCATGGAATCAAGATCGAGGATCGCCGCAGTGTTGACGAGCGTATTGTCGCCCGTCGAAACCGACCAGGACGCATCCGGATGAGGATTGACCGCGTTCATCGCGAGCGCGATCTGGTCGTCGTCCCCCACGATCGTGGTCTGGCGGATGTATTGGATGTTGAGCAGGTCTCCGCTGATATAGAGCACCCGCAATCCTTCCATTCCCGCAAACGCGGGATCGGTGAGCACGCCGTTGGGAAGGCTGTTCCTGCCGGCGGCTATCCCGTTTGCCGCATCGAGATAGGCGGAAGGAAGCGCGTCGAACCGGTCCGCTCCGCCGATATTGTAGATGTAGGCCTGGTTCCACAGGAGGTTCCCCGCGCCGGAGAAGGCTCCCTCCCCCGTCGTCTCGAAGCCCGAGACCGCTCCGACGACATCATTGTCGAACAGCAGGTTGAACTGATGAATGATATTGGCATCATATACCGAACCGCCGACGATGATCAGATCGTAGGAGAGCCCGAGCTCGTAGAGCGAGACGTGGTTCGTGCTCGTGTTATCGCCGGCGATGACGCTTGTCGTCACGCCTGACGACGACAGGATGCCGATATCGTTGTCGGATACGAAGATATATTGCTCGAGCCAGTTGGCGATCATCAGATCGCCCTGGATCTCAGTGATCGCCCAGGCACTGGGGAAGCCGCCGGTGACCGGTTGAGCGCCGGTGTCCTCCGACGAATCCATGCGTTCGAAGGTCGCGATGTTGAAGATCTCGTTGGCTCCGGCGCTGTTCGTCCAGCTCTCGATCGCGGAGGTGATTGCGTCCGTATCCCAGATCGCATTGGTCTGGATGATGGCGTTGATCTCGAAATGGTCGCCGAGAACCGCGGTGACGGTCGCGGCGGTCCAGAGGTTCTGCATCACCGCGTTGTTGACCACGGTATTGCCGCCGGCGACGACCTCCACCGAGACGTCGATGGTGACTGTTCCATCGGCATGCACGACGACATTGGGCGCGGGGCCGTCGTCGGTATCGTCGTCGCCTTCTTCTTCGTCGTCGAAGGAGTGGTAATCGGAAAGTTTGGGCGCCTCGGTCACCAGCTCGCCGTTGACATAGATGCCTTCGATGGTCGCCGCCTGATGAACGAAGACTTCCATCGGGCTTTCCGCGCTGGCCGTCCAGTTCTTCAATTGCGAGGCTATGGTCTCGATGAGCTCGATCAGTTCATCGCCGGAACCCGGCATTTCAGGGTCGCCGATCGGCGATAGGGACAGAATATCCTCCGCCGCCTCGAGCAGATCGGTATCGTTCACCGGTTCCGGATTGAAGGCCAGGCCGCTGCCGCCGACATTGAAATAGTCGTCATCGGAAAGGCCTGCCGCCTGCACCATATAGTTCGCGACCGATCCCGGCGGATCGATCTCCAGCGTGACCGACATGCTGCGCGGACCGGCCGGACCGAGATCCCTCGGCAGGTCCATGCCGGGATATTCGCTCGGGCCATCCACGACGGGGATCGGCGGATGCTGGATATGCGACAGAAACGCCGGATGCGTGATGGGCTTCACATAAGCGGGCGCCTTGTAGCTGACGCCGGGATCGAAGCCGAGAAACTCGAAAGGCGCTTCGAAGTTGGAATCGAAGACCGGCTCGACGCGCAGGTGATGCTGCGGCACGTGATAGGTGAAATCGGTATAGGCCTCGCGAAGGCGCACGTCTTCGATGGTTGTATGAAACAGACCGATGAAGTGGGAGATTTCCTCGGTGATCTTGTCCATCGTCGTCATGACTGGAGCCTTTCGACTGCCGTCTTTCAATGATTTCCGGGAACAGATGGACTGCGCAGGCTGGCTGCGCAGTCCGGGAGGTTATGATTTGTCGCTAATCACGACGAAGACGAGCGTTACACGGTACCATCGTCGTCTTCACCAACCGTGGTGCTGGTAAGGTCGCCGCCCACGATCGTCATGTCGATGGCGTTCTGCTGCAGGTTCGCGCCAAGCACGATTTCCTGGTTGAACGCGCTCGTTTCGACGAATGCATCGGCAGAGGCGCTGCTTGTCCCGGTGACGTAACCGTCGTCGCCGTTGTTGGAACCCCAGGTCCCGCCTGCGCCGCCGGCGCCGCCAAAACCTGTTGTCGCTATGCCACCAGCTCCACCGGCTCCGCCGGCTCCACCGAAGGCCCAGCCGCCCATACCGTCGCCGCCGGTACCATCGGCCCATGCCCCGCTCAGTGCATTGCCGCCGTTGCCGCCGCCAGCCCAAGCGTCACCTCCATATGCGTCTCCGGTCGTTGCATCGCCGCTCATCGCGGCTCCGCCGATACCTGACCCACCGGCACCACCGGCGCCGCCCGTGCCAGAACCAGTGCCAGCACCGGAGCCCGTGCCTGTGCCAGAGCCGGTGGCATCGCCACCGCCGCCGCCATCACCGGCACCCGAGGCACCGCCGCCAGCCCCGCCATTACCTCCTGCGGGATCGCCGGCATCGCCACCGGTATTGCTGCCGCCGTCACCACCGGTGCCGCCGTCTCCAGCAACCGCAACGATCGGATTGACGAAGCCCAGATTGAGGCCTGTCAGGTTCGTTGCATCGCCACCGTCAGCATCGCCGCCGCGGCCGGCATCGGTTGCATCGCCGCCGTAGGAATCACCGGCGTCGCCACCATCACCACCGCTACCTGCGCTATTGCTGCCGCCGGCTGCACCGGCGCCGCCAGCTGCCAGGCCGGCACCAAGCCCGAGGCCGAGACCAAGGCCGAGGCCTACGCCATGGCCGCCTTCACCACCGCGAGCACCTGTGCCGCTGCCGCCGGTCGCACCGCCGGAGCTTGCACCGCCGCTAAAGCCGGAGCCGCCTACCGCTGTACCACCGGCCCCGGCACCACCAAGTGCGGTGGACGCCGCAGTGCCACCGGTACCGTCACCGCCGGCTGCGAAGCCGCCGAGGGCGCCACCGCCTTCGCCGCCGTCACCGCCATTGGCATCGGCATGGCCGCCGCCGCCGCCACCGCCGCCGCCGGCATCGATGCCGTCGGAAGCAACCGCGACACCGCCTTGCGGATCGGAGTCCTGGGTGAACCCGCCGGTATTATCGACGGTGGCATTCGTGAGGGTGTCGTTGTCCTGAATGTTGGCAACCTGGCTGAAGACATTGCCCACGTCGTTGCCGCCGCCGGTCAATGCGCCGTTCAGGATGTCTGCCATTTGGATATTGAACACGCCATCGACCGAACCGCCTTCATACACATCGATGTCAGCGAAATCGTCATCTGTCGGAAGATAGTCTTCCATGCTCACGCCGACATCGACCGTCACATCGACCGTGGTTTCGTTGACGTTCTTGTTGAAGTTGGCGTTCAGATTGCCATTCAAATTACCGTTGAGGTTGCCGTTTCCGTTGCCATTCAGGTTACCGTTGTAATTGTCGGACTCGCTGCTCTGGCTCTGTTCCTGGCTCTGCTCCTCGCTCTGCTGCTGCTGTTGTTGTTCGCGTTGCTGCTGTTGCTCCTGCTGTTCCTGACTGTCGTCATCGAGAAACGTGTCAAATGGGTTGCGTCTGTCTACCATGACTGTGTCCTCTGTCTCGCCGCGACAGCGTGACCGCCATTCATCTTCTTGGGGTCTTTGCCTGCGGCTGTTGAAGTGGAATCAGGTCTGCTTTGGCATCGGGGCGCGCGTCTACGCGACCGTTCGCCGGTCTCTTCTTGCGATGTCTGATTTTTTTCTATTCCTCCCTGCATATCCGAGAGGGCTGAAAGCTCGGTGGTCAGCACGCGATACGCTGGTTCCTGACCATACCCGACGCAGTGCCGCGTTCGACCGCGACCCGTCCCGGAACGGAGGCATACTGTGGCCTCATTGGCTATCAGTTTTAAGGTGATAGTTAGAGCTAGCGCGACCTGGTGAAGCAATCTCGCGCATAGGCAGATGGTCTAGACAGCGCCCCAGCAAGAAGAAGTAGTCAAAATCGGCGAGCCTTCTCCCAAAGTATGCTCCGATCTACATCGAAGCAGGAAAAGCGGCTCCCAGTCACTCTTTGTTCCGCATTTTCCGACTCTGAGACAGGTTTAGTCCATTGTTCCATAGCTCTTTTGGTCTATTCCCACGGGCCGGGCCTTGGATTACGTTTCTCTAATAAAAGAGGTCAGCAGCGCTGCGCGGATTGGCTTCGTGGAGATAGGGAGGGGCTTAAACCATGCAGATTCCGCAAGACGTCCTGCAAAATCTCAATGCGGATCTTGCTACCGCCGCCTTGAGAAAAATGAATTCTTTCCGCACTTTGCTCTTCATCTGTACGCCGGGTACGATCTCGAACGCGATGGCGGCCGCCATTGAAAGCGAGTTCCCCTGGCTCTCCGTCCGGACCGTTCCGGACTTGAGCCTCGCCTTGGCGGAGTTCGAAAACCCTGTACAACTCGTGCTCGCCGATATCGATTTCGCGCGTCCGCTCAAGGATCACTGGTCGACCTTCGCTGAGCGCCATCCCACCGCCTCACTCGCGCTCGTCGGGATGGATGACGTGGCGATAACCGAGGATCGGCTGGCGGCGATCGATCCCCAGATCGTTCGCGGCATCCTTCCCCTCTCCGTCAATCTCGACGTCTTTCTTTCCGTCCTGCGCATTATCCTGAAAGGCGGCACCTACTTCCCCTCGATCGGCTATCGTCCGTCCGTCGCGACCGCGTGGGACCGGAGCGAGGGCCGGCCCGGGCGGGAGCATATGCTGTCGGAGGGCGAAACGCCTTCCCTTCGCTCGATCGACAAGCTGACGAAACGCGAGAACGAAATCCTCGCCAGGATTGCCATGGGCAATCAGAACAAGATCATCGCCGCCGCGCTCGGGCTTTCCGAGCACACCGTCAAGATCCACATTCACAACATCATCACCAAGCTCGGTGTGCATAACAGGACCGAAGTCGTCGCCCTCTATTTCGAGCACAAGCGCAAGGAAGCCCTCGATGCACGCGACCAGAACCCTGGCCAGGACAGTAGATCGACCTCGGGCGACGATAACTAGGTTCCGGGACGTCCTGCTCCTTCTCGGGCAACTGAACTATACTTGGACGAATACCGAGAGCCTGCTGATCCATATGATCGCCGGCCTTGCCGGGGTGGACAAGGAAACCGCGATCGTCATCTTCCTGACGCTCAACACCACGCGCGCCCGCATCGATCTCGTCGAGCGGCTCACCAAGATGCAGAAGACCCCGCCGGCCTGCCGGGTCGAGGTTCTCGAAGCGACCCGTCGTCTTTCGGAGGAAGCCAAGCTCCGAAACAAGTATAATCACTGCATCTATTCTTTCGATCCCGACAGCGGTCTCGGCCTTACCCAATCCATGCGGATCTTCGAAAGCAAGGACGAGATCAAGTACGGAAAGATCGAGAAGCTCGACGAGCAGGAGATCGGCCGCATCAGGGAAAGCATTACCTCGCTCGCCGGGATCAACCGCATGTTCTGGGATATCACGGAGCGTTACGGCTTTCCGAAATAGCCTGCTCTCCTGTCGGAGCCACGGTCCGGTCTGATCTCGAAGCCGGAAAAATGCCGGACACGGTCTTCCTCATTTCCGAAAAGACGTCAGATATAATCCGGCACGCCGTTCTCGGGCGGCGCGCGATATCTGCGCTTGAAGCGGAAACAAGGAGGATACCCGCCATGAAGCTGAAAGAACCATCGCTCTTCCGTCAGGCAGCCCTCGTCGGCGGCGATTGGATCGAGGCGGCAGCGGACAGCGCCATCGCGGTGAACAACCCCGCCACCGGCGAGATCATCGGCCGAGTGCCGAAGCTCGGCGTGAAGGAGACCAGGGAGGCGATCGAGGCCGCGCGGCTTGCGCAGAAAGGCTGGGCCGCCCGCACAGCCAAGGAGCGCTCCGTAATCCTGCGCAAGTGGTTCGACCTGATGATCGAAAACAAGGAGGACCTCGGCAAGATCCTCACACTCGAGCAAGGAAAACCTCTGGCGGAGGCGACCGGCGAGATCGTCTATGGCGCAAGCTTTATCGAATGGTTCGCGGAGGAAGCACGCCGCGTCTATGGCGACATCGTTCCCGGCCACCAGCCCGACAAGCGCATCATGGTGATGAAGCAGCCGATCGGCGTCGTCGCGGCGATCACGCCCTGGAATTTCCCGAACGCCATGATCACCCGCAAGGCCGGTCCCGCTTTCGCGGCCGGCTGCGCCATGGTGTTGAAGCCGGCGTCTCAGACACCGTTTTCCGCCATCGCCATCGCCGTGCTTGCCGAGCGGGCCGGCCTGCCAAAGGGCCTCTTCAGCGTGCTGACCGGTTCGGCATCCGAGATCGGCGGCGAGATGACCGCCAATCCGACGGTACGCAAACTTACCTTCACCGGTTCCACCGAAATCGGCGCGCAGCTCTACAAGCAGAGCGCGCCCACCATCAAGAAGCTCGGCCTGGAACTCGGCGGCAATGCGCCCTTCATCGTCTTCGACGATGCCGATCTCGAGGCCGCCGTCGAGGGCGCGCTGATCGCCAAGTTCCGCAACAACGGCCAGACCTGCGTCTGCGCCAACCGCATCTATGTCCAGGATGGGGTCTATGAGGAGTTTTCGCAGAAGCTTGCCGCGGCTGCCGGAAAGCTGAAGACCGGCGATGGCTTCGACGAGGGCGTGATCCTCGGCCCGCTGATCGACAAGGCGGCGCTGGAGAAGGTCGAGGAGCATGTGGCCGACGCCACCGGCAAGGGAGCCCGCGTCGTCATCGGCGGCAAGCGGCACTCGCTCGGCGGCACCTTCTTCGAGCCGACCGTCCTGGCCGATGTCACAAGCGAGATGATCGTCGCTCGCGAAGAGACCTTCGGACCAGTCGCCCCGCTCTTCCGCTTCAAGGACGAGGCGGATGTCATCGAACAAGCCAACGACACCGAGTTCGGCCTTGCCTCCTATTTCTACGCCAAGGACCTTGCCCGCGTCTTCCGGGTGGCCGAGGCGCTGGAATATGGCATGGTCGGCGTCAATACGGGGCTGATCTCCACGGCCGAAGCGCCCTTTGGCGGCGTCAAGCTCTCCGGCCTCGGACGTGAGGGGTCGAGATACGGCATCGAGGAATTCCTCGAGATCAAATATGTCTGTCTCGGCGGCATTGCTTAGACGGGGACCGTCTCCGGAAGAGTGCGCTGAACCAGCCGAGGCAGCATCCAGCGGAACGCGATGCTGCGCGCGCTCTGGAAGAGGATCAGCGAAATCCAGAGCCCATGATTGCCGAAGAGCGGCTGCAGGATCGCCCAGGCCGCGAAATAGAGGGCGAGCGACAGCAGCATGAGGTTGCGCATCTCGCGCGACCACGTCGCGCCGATATAGATGCCGTCCATCTGGAAAGCGACGACGCCGAAAAGGGGCAGGAGCGCTGCATAGGGAAGGAAGGTCAGCGAAAGCGCCGTGATCGTCGCGTTCGGCGAGGCAAGCCCGATCACCCACGAGCCGCTGAGCAGGAAGGAGAAGGAAACGACTGCTCCGAAGACGAAACCCCATAGCGTCGTCAGCCGCACCATCCGGTCGAAGGCCGGCCGGTAGCGCGCCCCGACCGCGCGCCCCGCAAGCTGCTCCGCGGCGGTGGCTATACCGTCCAGGAAGGCGACGCCGAAGAAATAGAAACGCAGCAGGATGGTGTTCGCGGCAAGTATCTCGATGCCCAGCATCCCGCTCTGCCGGGTGAAGAATGAGAGCCCGATCAGAAGCGAAAAGGAGCGGATCATCATGTCGCCATTGACGGCAAAGAGCCGCTTCACGCTTTGGAGGTCCGGCAGCTCCCAGGAATGGCGGTCGGTCCTGAGCACGATGAGCCACAATCCGGCGAGCGCCGTCACCGCTTCCGCAACCAGGCCTGCGAGCGCCACGCCGGCCACGCCCCAGCCGAGGCCGAGCACCCACCAGAAGCTCAAGACGAGGTTGAGGCCGTTCAGCAGCGTCTGCAGGAGCATCGCCGTCAGCGCCTCGCCGCGGCCTATGATCCAGCCGAAGATGACGAAATTGAAGAGCACGAAAGGTGCCGACCAGACCCGCCAGCCGAAATAGGTTCGGGCAGCTTCCGCGACCGCGCCCTCGGCCCCGAGGACTGCAAGTCCGCCAACCCCGATGGGCACGTGCAGGAGAAGGATGAGAAAACCCGAAACGATTGCGATCAGCAGGCCGCCGAGCAGCATGCGCTGCTCGAAACGCCGGTCGCCGGCGCCGAGCGCCTGCGCCGTGAAGCCGGTGGTCGCGCCGCGCAGGAAGTTGAAGGAGATGAAAAGCACGTCGAATATGACCGCGGCGAGCGCCACGCCGCCGATCAGCGCCTCGTCTCCCAGCTGCCCGATAACGCCCGTCGCAACGAGGCTGACGAGCGGCGTCGAGATATGCGCCACCATCATCGGAATGGCGATGCGCAGCACCTCCCGATGGGTGACGTCGAAGGACCGCGCCGGGTCCGACATGCTATGGGCGGCTTCCCCGGACAATCAGGTCTTCCGGAGTGGTTCGCCGAGCGTATGCATCAGCCGGTTCGCCCATCCGAAGATCGCGATCGAATGGATGAGATCGAGGATTTCGAGATCGCTGAGGCCCACTTCGCGAAGATGATAGAACTGGTAGACGCCGACATTGTCCGGATGGGCGGTGAGATCGACGCCGAAATTGAACAGCGCCTGGTCATAGGCTTCAAGATCGGCATCGAGGCCGTTCTTGTAGATCTCGTCCACCACCTCCGGCCGTTTCTCGAGCTGGATGAAGCGGTTGGCATGCACCGAGGCGCAATAGATACAATGGTTGACGAAGGAGGCCGCCAGCGCGCCGAGCTCGCGGCCGCCGCGCGAAAGCCCGCCTTCGCTGTACATGATATCGTTGAAGAGCGGCGTGCGCTCGGCAAGCGTCTCGGCCTCCTGCGCCAGCACCAGCACATAGGCCGAAACCTTGGTGTTCGAGGGCGTCACCTTGAGCGCGTCGAGCTGTTCGGGCGTCGCCTTTTCAAGCTCGACCGGCTTCAGATAGGGGTTCCATTCGAGCGGCTCGAGCGTGAATTCGTGCACGACGTCAGACATGTCAGTTGTCCCTCAGCATCTTCAGGCCGGCCACCACCAGCACCTGGTAATTCACGAAAGCAATCAAACCCGCAAGCGCCACGATGTCCCGGTCGTCCAGCCCGGCGGCAGAAAGCGCCTCGATATTGCCGCGCGTCGCCTGCTTGGGAGTAAGCGTTACGAGATCGACATGGCGCAGGATCGCGGCAAGGCGGCTTTCTCCATCGGCCGGCATCCAGGCTGGATCGACGATCGACACTATCTCGTCCGCACCGCCTTCCTTGGCGATCAGCTCGCGGTAATGGGACGCGAGTTCCGTTGATTTCCAGAGGCCCGCCATGCGGGCGGCGAGTGCGGCACGCTCGGCATAGGAGAAATTGCGCGCCTCTTTCGGTCGGAGCGCGGCCTCGTAGCTCGCCTGCGTCAACTGCTTGAGCTTCGCCCGCTCGTTACGAAGCGCGGCAAGCGGCGAGGAAGGGTCAAGGCCGAGGACATGGTCGATCACGTCCGTCGTCGGTGCAGTCGTCATGAAAAAGGTCCTTTCAATCTGCCGACAGGGCTTCGTCGAGGAAACTCAGGCGATCCTGGCCCCAGTAGAGCACGTCCTTGTAGATCCAGGTCGGCGTGCCGAAAACGCCGCGGCAGCGGGCCTCCTCATGGCTGTCGAGCCAGGCCTGCATTATCTCCGGCTCATCCTCCATCGCCTGCAGCTTGGGCCCGTCCAGACCGAGGCGGTTCGCGACTTCGATGCGCACGTCCGGCAGCGTCACGTCCTTCTCCTCGCTCCACAGCGCATGGAGAAGCGCATGGCTGAGTTCGAGCGCCGGCAGGCCGAGCCGGTCGGCTGCGATCACCATACGCGCCGCGAATTCGTTGTTGGTGGGGTAGTATTTCGGCTTCAACACCAGCGGCATATTCAGCCGCTTGCGCCAGCGGTCGAGTTCCACAGCGTGATAATCCTGGCGCGGCTGCGGACGCGAGCGCAGCGGCACGCCGCCGTTTTCCGGCACGATGCGCGTCGGGCGCACCACGACGTCGAGATCGTGCTTCTCGATCAGCGCCTTGAACTGCGGCCAGCCGAGATAGGCCCAGGGCGAACTGAGCGCGTGGTAGTAATAAACGGTCTTGCGCATGGCGTTCCTCAGGCGGTCTTCTGTTCGGGTTGCTCGGGCAGGTCGGCATCGGCATCCACCCATTCCGATCCGTCGAGCTCCGGCTTCTCGTAGTCGAGAAGCGCCTGCCAGTGGTGGTGGATATCACGGATGAAGAGATGAGCGGCCACGCCGCGGGCAAGCCATTGAGCACCCTCGCTGATCGCCGGAATGTCGCCGCTCACCTTGCCGAGGCTCATCGTGGCGCCGTAGTTGAAGCAATGGATATCCTTCAGCCACGGAGCCGTTCCCTTCTCCTTCTCGGTAAACGAGAAATCGTCCTCCAGCCACGGAAAGCGGCCGAGGCTCGGGTTTTCCTCGCCGGGCAGCGGAGTGATGCGGTCCTCCCAGCAGGCGATCTTGTCCCGATAAGGCGAAAGTTCGCTGCGTGCGAGCGGATCGACGGTGAAGCCCGTACCGAGGATGACGAAATCGGCGTGAAAGACGCGTCCGTTCGTCGTCGTGATGACGACCTCGCCGCCTTCCTCGCGCATGGACTGGATGCCGCAATCGAAATGGAAGTAGGCGTTCGGGTGCCGGCTGACGCGTAGCGTCGAATTATGAGGTGCCGGCGTCTGCTGCTTGGTGGAATAGTCCATGATCCGCCAGCGCCATTCCGGCGAAATCTCCGGGAAACCAGCCGTCACCCCGTAGGAGCCGATGCCCATCAGCTTGTTGATGGTCGGCATCTTCTTGCGGCGGGCAAGCAGCCGCACCTCGCCGGCACCATTCTCCAGTGCTTCGGCGGCATTGTCGACTGCCGAGGCTCCGACGCCGATCACCACCACGCGCTTGCCCTTAAGCGCCTCGAAATCGATCTCGTCGGAAGAATGCGCCCAGGACTTGTGCCTCCGCATTCCCTTGACGAAATCCGGAATATCGGCCGCGCCGAGCCCGTCACGGCCGGTCGCCATCACCAGCTTGCGCGTCAGGATCGAGGGGACGGCGCCGCCAGCCACCTCGAGTTCCAGCAAGCCGTCCTCGCGCGGAACAACCCGCGTCACATGAGTGCCGTTCTCCACCGGGATCGACAGCACCTCGCGGTACCAGTCCAGATAATCCATCCACATCGGCCGCGGGATGCGGAAAAGCTCCTCCCAGGCGGGCACGCCATAGAGCGCCGTGTACCAGGCGCGGAAGGTGAGCGAAGCCATACCGTGCGCTGGCCCGAGCAGGTTCTTCGGCGAACGGAGCGTTTCCATCCGCGCATAGGTCTTCCATGGACCTTCCTTGCCGCGGGCGGCGCGATCGACGATGCGCAGGTTGCGGATGCCGACCCGGTTGAGCGCGAACCAGGCCACCAGGCCGCACATGCCCCCGCCGATGATGACCACATCGCTGACCGGCTTGCCATCGACCTCGGGCAAGGCCGGCGACCAGTTTGCCGGCGGATAGTTCAGGTAATCCAGGTCCTGCTTCACGCGGGCATTGAGCTCTGCAAGCCTCGGATCATCGAGAATGGTCATCATCCAGTCCTGTCGTTCAAGGCCGATCGCCCGGCAGCCGAGCAGCCAGTCATCATCATTTGTTCAGCTTCAGTCGGCGAGCGCGACGGCGTCTTCCTCGCGCCAGCCGATCCACACCCGGTCGTCCGTGATCCGCGACAATGCCACCGGATCGAGCTGCGCCGCGATCACCTGGCCATTCGGAAGCTCGATCGTCAGTGAGGTGTGGTCGCCCTTGAAGAGACGCTGGGTAATCCGCCCCTCGAAGGCGAGCTTCTCCGCGGGCTTCGCTGCAAAGACGGATACGGCCTCGGGCCTAAGCGCCACAGCGACACGGCTGCCGGCCTGAAGGTCCTGACCGTTCAAGCCCGCATGAACGACGCTGCCGTTCCATTCGATCGCGGCGAGACCACCTTTGGTTCCCTTGAGCGTCCCTTCGATGAAATTGCTCTCGCCGATGAAGTTCGCCACGAAGCGGCTGCGCGGCCGCGAATAGAGCGTGTGGGGATCGCCCATCTGCTCGATCCGGCCGCTGTTCATCACCACGATCACGTCGGACATGGTGAGCGCTTCCTCCTGATCGTGGGTGACGAAGATGAAGGTCTTTCCGGTCGTCCGCTGAATGGATTTCAGCTCCACCTGCATCTGCTGGCGCAGCTTGGCATCGAGCGCGCTCAAGGGCTCGTCGAGAAGCAATACGTTGGGGTTGGGCGCAAGCGCCCGCATCAGCGCCACGCGCTGGCGCTGTCCGCCCGAAAGCTGGGCCGGCATACGGTCGGCGAATTCCTGCAGCCGCACGAGCGAAAGAAGCTCCATGGTGCGCTTGTGGATGGCCTCCGACGCAAGCCCCTTCAGCTCCAGGCCGAAAGCCACGTTGCGGCGCACGCTCAAATGCGGAAAGAGGGCATAATCCTGGAAGACGATGTTGACGTTGCGCTTGTTGGGCGGCAGCCGGCTGATTTCCTTGCCGTCCAGATAGATCTCGCCGGAAGTTGGCGTCTCGAAGCCGCCGAGCATGCGGAGCGTGGTGGACTTGCCGCAGCCCGACGGGCCGAGCAGCGTCACGAACTGGCCGGGCTCGATCGAAAGGTCGAGACTGTCGACCGCGATCGAAGAGCCGTAATGTTTGTTGACGTTGCGGAATTGAACTACGGGCTGCATCGGTCAGGTCCTCGAACGGCGGGTGAAGTGCTCGGCATAAAGGCCGACGGCTGCGGTCACGATCAGCACCAGCGTCGCCATGGCATTGATCTCGGGAGACATGCCGCCCTGCACCTTGGCGAAGATCAGCATGGGGAGCGTGGGCTGATAGCCGCCCAGGAAGAAGGTGCGAACGAAATCGTCGATACTGGTCAGCACGCAGAAGATCATGCCGCCGACAAGCGCGGGCGCCAGGAAGGGAATGGTGATCCGGATGAAGGCTATGAAGCTATCGGCGCCAAGATCGCGCGCCGCGTCTATGAGATTGTTCGGCATCGACCGCAGCCGCGTCAGCACCATGATCACCACGAAGGGAACCGCATGCACGGTATGACCCAGGATGATCGCGCCCGTTCCGGTCGGAATGTCGAGCACGCGAATGAAGATGCGCATCGAGATCGCGTTGATGAGGCCCGGCACAACGGCGGGAAGGCAGGCGAGCGCGAAGATCGCAGCACGCCCCCATATGCCCTCCGCCGAGATCAGAAGCGCGATCCATACCCCCATGATGGTGGCGAAGATCGTCGTCATCAGCGCGATGAAGATCGAATAGCCGGACGCCTCCAGGAACTGCTTGTCCTGCACCACCTTGGCATACCAGCCGAGCGTCCAGTCGCCGATCGGAAAGGCGATGAAATTGGCGTCCTTGAAGCTCATCGCCGTCATCAGCGTAAGCGGCAGGAGAAGATAGATGACGAAGACCCAGTAGGAGGCCTGGAGCGCGGTCTTCGGTGCATCGGAGAAATAATGGCGCATGGTCTTCTCCTCACATCAGCCGGACCGAGCGCCCGCCGGCGACCCGCATGAAAAGGCCTACGGTCGAAAGCGAAACGACCAGCATCAGGATGGAGAAGGCCGCACCTTCCGGCCATTTGTCGCTCGAACCGTGGAAGAGGCTGGCGATGATTTCCGGAAAGATCACCGAGTTCGGGCCGCCGAGCAGCAGCGGCGCGGCGAACACCCCGATCGAGGTCAGGTAGACCAGGCTGCAGCCGGATACGATCCCGTCCTTGGAAAGCGGCAGGATGACGCGGCGGAACCTCTGGAACGGCCCCGCCCCGAGATCGGCCGCGGCATCAATAAGCTGCGGTGGTATCTTCTCGATCGCCGAATAGAGCGGCAGAAGCATGTAGAGCGCGATCAGGTAGATCACCCCGAAGCCAAGCGAAAAGTAGTTGTAGAGGAGCGGTATGGGCCGGTCGATGAAGCCGATCTCCCGCAACAGCACGTTCACCGCGCCGCGATTGGCAAGCAGCATGATGACCGAAAACGTGCGGATGATTTCTCCGGCCCAGAAAGGGATGAGCAGCAGGAGCAGTGCCCGGGTCCGGTTCTGCGGCTTGATGATCTTGGCGACGTAATAGGCGACCGGATAGGTGACAACCAGCGCGGCCACCGTCACCACCGCCGCAAAGATCAGACTGCGCACGAAAGGCAGGAAATAGAGCGGCTCCTGGAAGAACAGCCGGTAATTGTCGAGCGTATGGACGGGGCCTTCCGCCGCCGGCGGATAGTTGTCGAGTAAGCTGATGCGGGCCATCTGGTAGATCGGGCCGACATGAAGCACGACGATCCATGTGAGCGGCACGGCGAGCAGCAGGATGAGCCTCGCCCGGGTGCTGTTGGCGATCAGGCCGACCGTGGCCGAATAAAGCCCCGAGTTGGTGATCTTCCCTATCCAACCGGCATAAGCCGGCCCGGCGCGGGGCGCCGAGGTTCCTGTCTCGGTCATGCTGCTATCGACCATTTCATCTGTTCCCGGACTTCTCTTTTATCGGCCGGCCTTCATGGAAGGCCAGCCTGTTTGGTGCGATCGGGGCGAGTTGCCGGTCAGGCGGCTTTGATTTCCGCGGTGGCCTTGTCGATCATGTCGTTCTTCATGTCGCGGTTGACCGAGCTGAAGAACTGCACCCGCTGCATCTGCTCGTCCGGCAGGACGTTGGCGGCCCGCTCACGCTCGTCCAGCACCTTGTCGACGCCCGCGAAAGCCGAGGCGAAGCCGGACTGGCGGGTCATCGCGGCGCCGATCTCCGGTGAGGAGAGGATCGCATCGAGGAAGGTATAGGCCGCATCCGCGTTCGGCGCATTGTTGACGACGTTGAAGGAGTAGAGGAACCCGTAGGTGCCCTCCTTCGGAACCGAAAGCTCGATCGGATGGCCATCCATGATGAGCTTCGCCGCCGGACCGGACCATGCCTGCGCCACATAGATGTCCTCGTTGACGAACATCTGCTGCACTTCTGAGCCCGCGTCATAATATTTGCGGACCTTGTCCTTGTGCTGGATCAGGTAGTCGCGGGCCTTGTTGGTCGCCGCCTGCGCGACGTCCGGCTTGTCTCCGTAGGTCACGTAGTCGCCGTCGTCGCCCAGATAGCGCATGGTGATCGAAAGGAAATCGGAAATGATATACGAGGTGAGGCCCTTGTATTCCTCTTCGAACATGATGCTCCAGCTATCGCTGGCCTTGGTATAGTCCGTGTTGCGCACCAGGCCCTCGAAGCCGGCGAGCAGCGGCACGCCATAGGTGGAGCCGTCGATGGTGAGCTGCGGCGCGCCGGTATAGGCGGGAGCGAGATTGCCCCAGTTCTTCAGCCGTCCGGTATCGAGCTTCGCCAGAAGATTGGACTTGATGAACTGCGAGACGCGGTGACCCGTGACGGTCACGATATCGGTCGAGGGCGAGGCGCCCTCGGCCGAAAGCAGGTTGTACTGCTTGCCCTGGTCGTCCGTCAGGCGCACGCGCACTTCGATGCCCGTATCCTTCTGGAATTGGTCGATGAATTCCTGCGGAACGAACTTGTCGTAGGTCGTGATGTTGACGACCTTGCCTTGCGCGAAAGCCGGGCGAATGACCGCCGGCGCGGCCAGCATGCCGGTACCGGCGGCGAGAAGCTTGAGGGTGGAACGGCGGGTTTGCCTGAAGTCTTTCATGTCACTCACCTTTTTTCTCCTGTCCGGGTTCTTGACGGCATGCAGACTTCACACCCCCAGCTAGTGTAACGGCGCTGCCAGCCCCATTTCTCCCTTGGCCGAACGGATCGGCTCAAGCGAAATCCCCACTGCCGCATCCGCGTGCAGGAGGGTGGAATCGAATGTCGGGATGTCGAAATCCGCGGCGCTCACCAGAAGGCCGATCTCGGTGCAGCCCAGGATGACGCTGTCGGCGCCGGCGGCCTTCCCCTTTGCGACGATCTCCTTGTAGCGCCGGTGCGACGTATCCTTCACCACGCCGCAGCACAGCTCCCCGAATATGATATCGTGCACATCCTGGCGGTCGTCGGCATCGGGTATCATGACCTCGAGGCCGAAATTCTCTTCCATGCGCTTGCGGTAGAAGTCCTGCTCCATCGTATAGCGGGTGGCGAGCAGCAGCGGACGGCGGCATCCCGCATCGGCGATCGCTTCACCGGTCACATCGGCAATGTGGATCAACGGCACCCCGACGGAAGCCTGCACCTCGTCCGCCAGCAGATGCATCGTGTTGGTGCAGATCAGGATCATATCCGCGCCCGCCTGCTCGAGTTCTTTCGCCACCTTGCTCAATTCACCGGCTGCCTGCTCCCAAGCCCCTAATTTTTGAAGGGTTACGATATCGTGAAAATTCACGGAACGCAGCACCACATCCGCAGAATTTAGACCGCCCAATGCTTCTCGTACCTGCTCGTTGACCCTGCGGTAATAGACGGCGGTGCTTTCCCAGCTCATGCCGCCGATCAGGCCTATCCTTTTCATTTTCCATCCCTTTGATTTGTTGTCTTGGTCCTGGGACGATATCCAACAAACACGGAAGGCTGGTTGCTTTTTTCACCCCGTAATGGGATTATTTTGTAAGATCATCCTAATTCCAATGGATAGACGAGGATGTTTATACAAATCAGGAGGAATGTTTAAATCATAATCACAAAGCCTGAAAATTGGGCCGGCCTCCTGGGGTGAGCTGAGAAATCGAAAGCGCCTTCCGCCGGGGTTATAACCGCCGAAGCGGCCCGGAAGCCAAGAAGCCATCTTCATACGACAGCCGCGAACTGAAAAAATTCACCTACGAAACCGCAAGAATTGAAAATCTGTCCCGGAGGCGAGCATGTTCGACCACATCGACCGAAAGATCATCGAGATACTCCAGCAGAACGCCGAAAAATCGGTGGTCGAGATCGCCGACGAGGTCGGACTTTCCCACACGCCCTGCTGGCGCCGCATCAAGCGCATGGAGGACATGGGCCTGATCCGCAGCCGTGTTGCGCTGATCGACCGCCGCATGGCGAACGTCCCCATGACCATCTTCATCTCCGTGAAGGTGCCACGGCACACCACTACCTGGCTCGATACATTCCGCAAGGAGATCCGCGACATTCCGGAAATCCTGGAGGCCTACCGCCTGACCGGCGAGACGGATTACCTGCTGCGCACAGTCGTTCCCAATATCGACGTCTACGACCAGGTCTATAAGAATCTCATCAGCCGGGTGGAGTTTTCCGACCTCAGTTCCTCGATCGCCATGGAGGAAATGAAGTTTACAACCGCCTTGCCGACGAAATACATGTAAAGCCTCCCGCCCAGCCGCCCCTCGAGCAGACGAAGGAACACCCATGCGCGTCAGCATTCTCGGAGCCGGAGCTATAGCCTTCGGTGTCGCCGCCTATCTCGCCAGGAACGGCCATGATCCGATGCTCTGGTCCCCTTCGGGCAAGCGCACCCGCGCATTGGCCGAGGGCGAAGCCCTGGTGGCGAAGGGCGCGGTGGAATTCTCCGGCAAGGTCCGCGTTGCGAGAGATTGCGCCGAAGCCGTCAGGGACAGTGAAGTCGTCATCATTGCCATGCCCGCCAACGGTCATCGCGCGGCTTTCGATGCGGCAATCCCCCATCTGCGGCCCGGCCAGCCGGTCATCATCTCCTCGCATAGCTCCTTCGGCGCGCTCTACCTCTCGAAAGGGCTTGCGGCGCGCGGCGTGCGTCTGCCGATTTCCGTCTGGGGCACAACCGTGCTGACCGGACGTCAGCAGGGCGAAACGGCTGTGAACGTCAACACGGTGCGCCAGAAGATCGACGTCGCCACCCTGCCCAAGTCCGAGATCGATGCCGGCCATGCGCTCTGCACGGAGCTTTTCGGCGACCGGTTCGTCAAGCGTGACGGGCTGCTGGCAATCGCGCTCAGCAATTTGAACCCGCAGAACCATCTCGGCATCGCCCTCCTCAACCTCACCCGCATGGAAAAGGGCGAGAACTGGGGCCAGGGCGACAACATCACCCCGACCGTCGGCCGGGTGATCGAGGCGCTGGATGAAGAACGATTAGCGATCGCCAAGAGCTTCGGCCTTTCGGTCCGCACGGTCCGGGAGCATTTTTCGCTCTCCTTCCACGTGCCGATCGGCACCGTCTCCGAGATGAACCAGCAGATGCACGCGGCGGGCCGCGGCGGTTTCGGCCCCTCCACGGTCGACAGCCGGTATATCTTCGAGGATGTCCCCTTCGGCCTCGTGCCCACCTCCCTGCTCGGCCGGCTGAGTGGTCATCCCGCTATCCTGCATGAAGCCGGAACGGCTCTGCTTTCCGCCGCAACCGGCAGAGATCTCGCCGCCGAAAACGATCTTCTCCCGCATCTCGGCCTCGAAAAGCTTTCCATCGGCGAACTCGAAACATTGTGCGCCAACGGCTATTGGTAGCGCTCCGGAGAGGCGCGCATCAGCTCTCCAGGATGCGTGCCTTGGGTCGAACGAACGTCTTTCGGCCAGCCTTCCATCCGGCGAGCGTAGCGGCCGAGGAACGGACGGCGCTTAGGGGATCGGCCGCATCGAGAACGACGATATCGGCCGGGCCGCCGATCCTGAGGCCGTATTGAGCACGCATTATGGCTGCGGCCTGTCCGCTAACCATCTGGAAGACGTGGTCGATATCAGCGTCGCGCGATAGCTGCATCACATTGGCGTAAAGATTGGCCATCCTTGCCAGCGACGCGTCGCCGAAGGGCGTGAACGGGTTCAGCACATTGTTGGTGGCGATCGCCGTTCTGACACCATCCGCCGACAGAAGATGGGCCGGCGCGATCCCACGCGGGATGTTCGAGACGTGGCCGTGGCCCATCAGGAAAAGGTCGGTCGCCGGCAGGACGGTGAGCGCGATCCCGGCCTCCGCGATCTTCCGTCCGACCGCGGACCGGTCCGCCGGCCCGAGGGCGGAGAGGTTGGTGACGTGACCGATGGTGACGCGACCGCCATAGCCATTCGCCCGTGTCGCCTCGATGACGGCTGGCAGGTCTGTCCTTGCGGGATCGAGATGAAAATCGAGGTGGAAATCCACGTCGACGTCATGCCTTTTCGCCAGCGCGAATATCCTGCGGACATGTTCTTCCGGACGGTGATCGGTATAGGGGCATCCCCCGATCAGATCGGCGCCGGCACGTAGCGCCTCGTCGAGCATATCTTCCGTTTCAGGCTCCTGCGTCAGCCCCTCCTGGGCGAAGGCGCAGATCTCGATGTCGATCGCGAACGCATACCGCTCGCGAACCCGTTTGATGGCCTCGAAGGATCGCATGCCGGCGCGGGGATCGATCTCGACAAAGGTCCGCATGCGGTTGGTGCCGTGAACGATGGCCTGGCGGACCAGGGCCGAGGCCCGTTCATAAACGTCTTCTTCGGAGAAACCGGCCTTGGCCCTGGCCGTTTCGCGCACCGCCTCCTCCAGCGTGCCTTCGCAAATCGAGCAGCGTTCAAGAATACAGGCCTTGTCGAGATGGATGTGGCTGTCGACGAAACCCGCGAAAGCGAATTTCCCGTCGACATCCTCTTCCTCCACGGCGTGGCAGCGGATTTCCGGCCGCATTTCGACGATGAGCCCGTCGCGGATCGCGATGTCGATCACCTCCGATCGCTGCGATATGCATGCATTGCGAAGAACGAGATCGGCCCGCATGTCCTGCCTCAAACTCCGATCGCGCAGCCGTCGCTGCGGGGGTCGTGCGCGCCGTCGATCCATCCGTCTTCGCCAATCCGGATGACGCCGGCCTGCCCCGCCAGCGCGCTCAGCGCCGGGAGAGCGACCGTCTCGTGTCCGCGCCGGGAAAGGGCGTTCAGAACCTCCGCGCCGGCGGTCTCCTCGATCTTGAGATTGTCCCTTGTGTCGGAAAACGTCCGGCCGAGCAGGAATCTCGGCGCGGAAAGCGCTGCGAGCGGATCGAAACCGTGATCGATCAATCTGCTGAGCAGCACGGTCAGCGTTTGCGGCTGCCCGTCGGCCCCTTGCGTTCCATAGAGGAGGCAGGGCTTTCCGTCGCGCAGGCCCATGCCGGGATTGAGCGTGTAGAACGGCCGCTTGCCGGGGGCGAGCACGTTCGGACTGGCGGGATCGGTGCTGAAGGCCGCTCCGCGGTTTTGCCACAGGATGCCGGTGTCATCGAGCAGGACGCCGCTGCCCCAATCGTAATAGGTGCTTTGCAGGACACTCGCGGAGCGGCCGTTTCCATCGACCGCGGCGAGATAGACCGTATCGCCGTTCCGGAATGGGGCCGGCCATGGCAACGCCGCCTTCCGGTCGATCGCTCCGGCCTTGCGGGAAAGAACCGTGTCGGCGAGCCAGGCAGCGCAGTCCTGCGCGACATGGTCCGGATCGGCGATGCGTCCGCGCTCGAGAAACGCCTGTTTCACGGCCTCGACGCAAAGGTGATAGAAATCCGCGGATGCCGGGTCCACGTCCTGCATGGCGAAGTGCGACAGGATGCCCATGATGGAGAGCGTCGTTACCCCCTGAGACGGCGGCGGTGGTGCCAGAAGCTCCAGATCCCTGTATGTCAGGGACAGGGGAGCGACGATTTTTGCGGACGTCTTCTCCAGGTCACGCCTGCGGATGGGACTACCCGCCGCCTCCAGACCCGCTGCAATGCGGCCGGCGACCTCTCCCTCGTAGAATTCGCGATGGCCGTGCGTCGCAAGCCGCTCCAGGACGGACGCGAGCTGCGGTTGCCGCTGGATGCCTTCGGTCGCGAAGAAAGTCGAGACATTCGACCAGCCGCCGATTTCGCCCTTTCGGAACTCGTGCCAATATCTCTGCGACCGGCTGACCGGAAAGCCAGCGGCGGCGAGTTCGATCGCGTCCTCGAGAAGGCTCGAAAGGTTCTCCGTTCCGCCCCAATGCGCATGCGAATACCGCAGGGCCTCGCCCCAGCTGTCGACAAGCGCGGCGGTCGTCAGTGCCGACAGGGGGCCGCGCGCGGGGATGGTTTCGAGCTTCGGCAAATTCTCTGCCGCCTGCCCTATGCCCATGATCGCGTCGCGCCTGCCGGCGCGGTCCGCCACGAGCCAGATGGCGTCGCCGCCCAGACCGCAGAAATGCGGATAAAGAACCGTCAGCGCGGCACCTGCGGCAATCACCGCCTCGATCGCGGTGCCGCCGCGGCGCAGAACCTTCGCGCCTGCCTCGCTTGCGGCGTGATGCGGCGTGGTGACCATGCCGTGCCGGGACCGGGCTGCGGCTTGCGCCGTCTGCTGCGTGAAAATCCGTTCCGGCATCGTCATCCCCTCGGCCATCGCATGCTTTCCCGGTTTTTTCCGTCGCTGCTACTCGGAAGCCGACATGTAACGGCTGAGGATTTCGCTGATATCGGGACCGTCGTCCTTGTCGTCCACCTTGGCCCGATCCTCAACCGCGTGGAGGTGATGATCCATGATGCGGGTCGCCGCATCCGCATCGAGGTTTTTCAAGGCCTCGATAAGCTGGATATGCTCGTCGATCCCGCATTCCGCCGAATGCGGGCGCCCGAACCGGGCAAGGATCAGCGACGAGCGCGAAACCACCTGGCTGATGAAATCGATGAGCAGTTTCGAGCCGGTCAGTTCGGCGAGCAGAATATGAAATTCGCCCGCGAGGCGAATGGAGCGAGGCGAAGAGGCCTGCAGCGCCCGCTCCTCCTCCCGCACATGGCTGATCAGCGCATCGATGCCGTCCTTCGGCATGCGTTTGCAAAGCCGCTCGATCACCTCTCGCTCCAGGCAGCGGCGAAGGGCGAAGACCTCCTCCGCCTCCTCCAGCGTCGGCATGGCGACTGCGGCGCCGCGGTTCGGCTTGATCTCCACGAGGCCGTCGGAGGAGAGCCGCACCAGGGCGTTGCGTGCGCTTGTCCGGCTGACGCTGAACGTGTCGCCGATCGAATCTTCCGGCAGCTTGGTGCCGGGCTTCAGCGCCTGCTCGAGAATGGCGCGACGGAGCGAAGCGTAGATCGCGTCGCTTCTGGTCAGGTTCGTGGACATCGCTTTCGGCTTCCCGTTCGAATGCATTTTCCACGGCATATTGCATAAATTTTGTACCTTATCTACCCATTTATATTGCATCCAATTTTCTGTTGAAATTGCATACGAGATAATCTACGTTCCGCCTAAGCCGCAGAGAACGGCACTTCCAAGGCTCACGAAACGGCTTATGGGCCGCCCGATGAGAACCTCGCATGCAATTCGTCGCAGGAATGTTCTGCTGAATTGGATACAATAAAAGGGGACCAAGATGATCAAAACGAAGAGATTATTGGCGACAGGCATTGCCCTGTTCGCACTATCCATGCCGGCCGCAGCCGGCACCCTGAAATGGGGAGCCTCACGCGACATCAGCTCGCTCGATCCCTATTCCTATGGTGACAGCTTTGCGCTCGGCGTACTCAACCACGCCTATGAAGGGCTGGTGCGTTACGACCGCAACTTGAAGATCGAGCCGGCGCTCGCCGCCTCCTGGGAAATCGTTTCGCCAACCACCTGGCGGTTCAAGCTGCGCGAGGGCGTGAAATTCCACAACGGCGCCGATTTCACCGCCGAGGACGTCCAGGCCTCGCTCCTGCGCGCCAGCGATCCGAAATCGCCGCTGCGCGGCAACATTCCCTCCTACAAAGGATCGCGCGTCATCGATGCTCACACGATCGAAATCGATGTCGCGACCAATTATCCGCTGCTGCTGAACGATCTCACCACCATCTACGTCTTCGACGCGGGCTGGCTGAAGGACAACAATGCCGAAGCCCCGACCGACGTCGGCTCGGGCGTCGAAGGTTATGCCACCTATCACGAGAACGGAACGGGTCCATTCAAGGTCGAAAGCCGCCAGCCGGATGCCAAGACCGTGTTCGTGAAGTTCGACGGCTGGTGGGATAAGCCGCAACACAATATCGACCGGATCGAGCTGACGCCGATCGCCTCCAGCGCGACCCGCGTGGCAGCACTTCTATCCGGCGATATCGACTTTACCGACCAGGCGCCGGTGCAGGACCTGCCGCGGCTTGAAGCTGCCTCGTCACAGGTCAAGCTTCTCGAAGGCACCGATCTTCGCACCGTGATGATCGGCTTCAGCCAGCGCGACCAGCTTCTCTCGGGCGCACCGAACCCGATGAAGGACGTGCGCGTGCGCCAGGCGATGCAGCTCGCGATCGATCTCGACCTCATCCAGAAGCGCGTCATGCGCGGCAAGTCCCGCAATGCCGGCGCGCTCGTCGCACCGCAGATCCCGGGCTATGACGCAGCGCTGGACGAGCCGGTGAAAGCGGACCCCGAAAAGGCCAAGGCGCTTCTGAAGGAAGCCGGCGCGGAAGGCTTCGAATTCGAGTTCAACTGCGCGGACAGCCTCGTCAACGAAGAACAGATCTGTCAGGCGGTCGCCTCCATGTGGTCCCGTGTCGGCCTGAAGCCGAAGCTCGACCAGGGCACCCGCGCCGTGCAGACCCCGAAACGTTCCGCCGGCAAGGTCGATGTCTACACGCTCGGCTGGGCGACGCTGCCGATGCTCGACACTTACAGCCTCACCTCGCAGGTGCTGCACACCAAGGAAGGCTCGTTCGGCATCTTCAACTGGGGCGGCTGGTCCGACAAGGAGTTCGACGAGGTGACCAAGGCCTCCGCCGTCGAGCTCGATCAGACGAAGCGTCTTGCGATAGAAGCCCAGTCGCTGAAGATGGCCAAGGAGCACGCCCTGATGATCCCGCTGCACCAGCAGCCGCTCGCCTGGGCGACCAATGCGAAGATCGCGGATTTCCCGCTCTTCTCGGATAACCTTCCCCGCTTATGGCTGGTGAAGATGTAAATCCGAAGATCCCCGCCGTGCAACGCTTGCGGCGGGGATCGCCTCCTCCTTCTGTTCGGATAAAGGACCGCGCGCCATGCTCGCCTTCCTCATCAAGCGGATCGGCAATGCCGTTCTCGTGATGCTGACGGTCGCCTTTCTTGCATTCCTCATCTTCCGCTTCCTGGGCGACCCGGTCGAGATGATGGTCAATGAAAGCGCGACCCAGGTCGAACGCGACGAATTGCGGGCGCGCCTCGGCCTCAATGACGGCTTCCTCGTTCAATATGCCCGCTTCGTCACCAATGCCGCACAGGGCGAATTCGGCCTCTCCTGGCGCAACCAGCAATCCGTGATCGGCCTGATCGCCGAGCGTTTCCCGGCGACCTTCGAACTGGTCCTCATCGCGACCTTCCTGTCGCTCGCAATCGGCATACCACTCGGCGTGTTCACCGCGATCGGCCGCGGGCGCTGGTGGGCGGAAGGCTTGCAGTTCAGCTCGATCGTCGGTGTCTCGCTACCGAGCTTCCTCGTCGGCATCCTGCTGATCCTCATCTTTTCGGTCACGCTCGGCTGGCTACCCGGTTACGGCCGCGGCGATGTCGTGCGCGTCGGCTGGTGGTCGACGGGATTGCTGACACCTTCCGGGCGGGCGGCCGTTGTGCTGCCGGCGCTTTCGCTCTCGCTCTTCCAGATCACGCTCGTCATGCGGCTGGTGCGCGCCGAAATGCTGGAAACGCTGCGCACCGATTTCATCAAGTTCGCCCGTGCCCGCGGCGTCAGAAGACGGGCGCTGTGGTTCCGCCATGCGCTCAAGAACTGTCTGATGCCCGTGGTCACCCTCACCGCCATGCAGGTCGGCAATCTGATCGCCTTCGCGCTCGTCACGGAGACCGTCTTCCAGTGGCCAGGCATGGGCATGCTCTTCATGCAGGCGGTGACCTTCGTCGATATCCCGGTCATGGCGGCCTATCTCTGCATAGTATCCTTCATCTTCGTCACGCTGAACACGCTGGTCGATATCGCCTATGCGGTCATCGATCCGCGCCTGCGCAACGCCTGACCGGGAGGCTCTCATGACCGCCATCGAACCCGTCAAGTCTTCCGCCCCGCCCTCGCGCCTCTCGCGCGTGTTCCAATCCGATCTGTGGTGGAGCTTCAAGCAGCATCCTTCCGCGATCGCCGCCGCCATCCTGCTTGCGGTGCTGATCGGCACGGCCTTCTTCGCGCCATGGATCACGGTGCAGAACCCTTACGATCTCGCCTCGCTGGATCTGCTCAACGCTGAGATCCCGCCCGTCTGGATGGAGGGCGGGCAATGGCCGTTCCTCCTCGGCACCGACGTGCAGGGGCGTGATCTGCTTTCGGCGATCCTCTACGGTTCGCGCGCCTCGATCGTCATCGGCGCCGCCTCGGTCGCCGTGTCACTGATCGTCGGCTCGGTGGTTGGTCTCGTGGCCGGCTATTACGGCAAATGGGCGGATGGCCTCCTGATGCGCGCCGGCGACGTGCTGCTTTCCATGCCGACCATGCTGATCGCCATCCTCGTCTCGGCGCTCGCCCGGCAGATGCTACCGCCTTACCTGCGCGAAGTCGGCGCCTCGGGCGTCATCGTCTTCGCCATCTCCCTGTCGGCATGGGTGCAATATGCGCGCACCGTACGTGCCCAGACCATGGTGGAGCGCAATAAGGAATATGTGCAGGCCGCCCGGCTGATCCGCGTCTCGAAATGGCGGATCATGCTGAAACACATCCTTCCCAACACCACCACGCCGCTCCTGGTCACGGCCACGCTGAACTTCGGCCTCGGCATCCTGATCGAGGCGACACTTTCTTTTCTCGGTGTCGGCATGCCGCCTGAACAGCCGTCGCTCGGCACACTGATCCGCATCGGCAACCAGTATCTTTTCTCCGGCCTGTGGTGGATCGTGCTCTTTCCGGGCCTGCAGCTCTGCCTGCTCGTCGTCTCCATCAACGTGCTCGGCGACTGGCTGCGCGACGCCCTCAACCCCAAACTGCGCTGAGGCATATCCATGAGCGATCTTCTGATTACCAACGCAAGGCCCATGGGCGGTGCATCCGCCGATATCCTGATCAAGGGTGGCCGCATCGCCGCCATTGGACAAGGGCTCGGCGCGGAAAATATTGCGGTTGAGGATGCGGGTGGCCGTATCGCAATCCCCGGCCTGGTCGATGCCCATACCCATCTCGACAAGTCGCTCCTCGGCTATCCGTGGTACGTGAACGAGGTCGGCCCGCGGCTGATCGATAAGATCGACAACGAGCGCAAAGTGAAGCGCGAATACGGGCTCGACGCGCATGTCCAGTCCATGCGCCAGTCGCTGCAATCGGTCAGCTACGGGACGACGCTGATCCGCAGCCACGTGGATATCGATACCGACCAGGGCCTGATCGCTCTGGAAGGCGTGATGGAGACGCGCCGGCAGCTTGAAGGCGTGGTCGAGATCGAGATCGTCGCCTTTCCGCAATCCGGGCTGATGCGACGGCCGGGCACAGCGGAGCTTTTGGACAGAGCGACGGCCATGGGCGCCGATCTCGTCGGCGGCCTCGACCCCTGCGGTATGGACCGAGACCCCAAGGCCCATCTCGACACGATTTTCGCGCTCGCCGAGAAACACGGAAAAGGCATCGATATTCATCTCCATGAAGGCGGCGAGCTTGGAGCCTTCTCGATGGAGATGATCTTCGAACGCATCCGGGCTCTCGACATGCGGGGCAAGGTCGCTGTCAGCCACGCCTTCTGTCTGGGCGATCCAGACTGGAATATGACGCAGGCGCTGATCGACACCTGCGCAGAACTCGATGTCCCGATTCTCACGACCGCGCCGCCCTCGCGGGAAGTGCCGTCGCTCAAACGGCTGCGGTCGGCGGGCGTCCGCTTCGGAGCGGGTGTCGACGGCTTCCGTGACACCTGGGGACCCTATGGCAACGGCGACATGCTGGAGCGCGCCATGCTGCTCGGGATGAAGAACAACCTGCGCCGCGACGACGAACTGCTGCTGGCTCTCGATGTCTGCACCACCGGCGGAGCCAAGGCCATGGACCGGGAAGATCACGCACTCACCGTCGGCGGACGCGGTGATGTCGTGCTCGTCGAGGGCGAAACCGTCGGCGAGGCGATCGTCACGCATCAACCGCGCAATCTGGTGGTAACGGCCGGAAACGTCGTCGCGCGCGACGGCAAGAGCCTGAGGGCACGCCCATGAACTGGTCGGCTCTTCCCCTCGGCAAACGGCCGCCCGGTCGCTGGGCGCTCAAGGCCCGCTTCGTCATTGCCGATCTTCCCGAAGGCCGGCGCCTCATCCCGGATGGCGAAGTGGTGATCGAGAACGATCGCATCGTCTGGGTCGGCCGCCGCTTCGAAGGTGAGCTTTCCGCCCGTTACGACATGGGTGAGGCTCTCATCGGCCCCGGCTTCGTGGATCTCGACGCGCTCTCCGATCTCGACACGACCGTGCTCGGCATGGACAACCAGCCCGGCTGGAGGAAAGGCCGCGTCTGGCCGACGGATTATGCGGCGCGCGCTTACGAGATGTACTCGCCGGAGGAGCTCGCCTTTCAGAAGCGCTATGCCTTCGCGCAACTCCTCCTGAACGGCATCACCTCGGCCCTTCCCATCGCCTCGCTCTTCTATCGTGCCTGGGGCGAGACGGTGGCGGAGTTCGAAGCCGCCGCCGTCGCGGCCGAAGATCTCGGCCTGCGCGTCTGGCTCGGTCCCGCTTATCGCAGCGGCGGCGTGATCCTCGACGCGACGGGTGCCATGCAGCCGGTGTTCGATGAGGAGCGCGGACTTGCCGAACTCGCCGATGCGGCGGCCTTAGTCCGGCGCATCCATGGCGCCGCCGGCGGCCTGATCTCCGGCATGTTCGCGCCGGACAGGGTGGAGACATGCACCGAAACGCTGCTGCGCCACACATTCGACACCGCGAACGATCTCGATATGCCGGTACGCCTACATATGGCGCAGGGCGAGATGGAATTGCAGACGGTCCGTCGTCTGCACGGCGTCACAGCGCCGGAATGGCTCGACCGTCTCGGCCTTCTTTCCCCGCGCCTGATCGCGCCGCATGCGACTGTCGCCATCGATGACGATCTCGCCCGTTATGCGGCGAGCGGCGTGACCATCGCCCATTGCCCGCTCGTCTCGGCCCGTCACGGCTCCTCGCTGAAATCATTTTCCAGGGTAAAGTCGATGGGCATCCGCATCGGCATGGGCACCGACACCGCGCCGCCCGACATGGTGCTGAACATGGCCGTCGGCGTGATGGCGAACCGCATCGCCGAAGGCCGCGGTGATACCGGATCGGCCGCCGAA
The DNA here is from genome assembly GCF_057559155.1 of Rhizobium moroccans. Classification (NCBI taxonomy): domain Bacteria; kingdom Pseudomonadati; phylum Pseudomonadota; class Alphaproteobacteria; order Hyphomicrobiales; family Rhizobiaceae; genus Rhizobium; species Rhizobium moroccans. The sequence goes on from NZ_JBHFJG010000004.1 coordinate 112,790, forward strand.
TTCTACGACGCGGCGACCATCGCCGGCGCGGACGCCCTCAATCGCCCTGACCTCGGACGCATTGCGCCGGGTTCGAAGGCCGATATCGCCGTCTTCGACATGGCGGACCGTATGATCGCCCCGCGCATCGACCCGGTCCAAACCCTCGTCTACGGCGCGACCGGCCGCGTCACGCGCGCCACGATCGTCGACGGCCGGCTCTCCATGCGTGATGGGCAGGTGGCCGGCATCGATCTTGCCGCAGCCCGAGGCCAAGCCCAGGCGCAGTTCGATGGACTTGTCGCGCGATATCCGGAACGCACGTTCGGGCATCCGCCCGTCGAAGAGATTTTCCCGCCGAGCTATCCGCTCGGCCAGACCTCGAGCGAGGTGTCACAATGAACAGTCAGACCCCGGCCCTTGAGGTCAAAGGCCTGTCCGTCGAGTTTCCGACCCGCAAAGGTGTTTTGACGGCCCTTTCGGATGTGTCGCTGACCGTCGAGCGCGGCGAGATTCTCGGCGTCGTCGGTGAATCCGGCGCGGGCAAATCGATGACCGGCATGGCCGTGCTCGGCCTGCTCGAACCGCCGGGCCGCATCGCCGCCGGCGAGATCCGCATCGGCGGCCAGCGCACCGACAATCTGAGCGACGCGGAAATGGAAACCGTGCGCGGCCGCATGGTCGGCGCGATCTTCCAGGATCCGTTGACCTCGCTCAATCCACTCTTCTCCGTCGGCCAGCAGCTCACCGAAACGATCCGGCTGCATTCCGATCGGAACCGGGCTGAGGCGCGTGCCCATGCGATCGGCCTTCTGAAACAGGTCGGCATTCCAGGCGCGGACGAGCGCATAGACCACTATCCGCACCAGTTTTCCGGCGGCATGCGGCAGCGCGTGGTCATCGCGCTGGCGCTCGCCGGCAATCCCCAGCTGATCATCGCCGACGAGCCGACGACGGCGCTCGACGTCTCTATCCAGGCGCAGATCACCACGCTCCTGCGCACCCTTTGCCGCGAACATGGCGCCGGCGTCATGCTCGTCACCCACGACATGGGCGTCATCGCAGAGACCGCGGACCGGGTGGCCGTCATGTATGCCGGCCGCGTCATCGAGGTCGGCTTGGTCGAGGAGGTGCTGAACAAGCCGAAGCATCCCTATACGCGGGGCCTCATGGGCTCGATCCCGGCGCTCGGCGCACGCGTCGAGCGCCTCACCCAGATCGACGGCGCCATGCCGCGGCTCAACGCCATCCCGCCCGGCTGCGCCTTCAATCCGCGCTGTTCGGAGGCCGGCGCGCGCTGTCGCGAGGTGCGCCCGGCACTGGTGGCGAATGCCCGTGGCAGCGTCGCCTGCCTGGTTCACGATGGAGGTGTCGCATGAGAAGCCCTGACAATGCGCTGGAAGTGGATCAACTGACACGCGTCTTCGACGTGTCCGCCCCTTGGCTGAACCGGGTGATCGACCGCAAGCCGAAACGCTACCTGCGCGCCGTGCAGGACGTCACCTTCACCGTCCGGAAGGGCAAATGCCTGGCGCTCGTCGGCGAATCCGGCTGCGGCAAGTCCACCGTGGCGCGCCTGGTGACCGGTCTCTATGCGCCGAGCGAGGGCGCCATCCTTTTCGCACCGGCCCAAAAGGGTGCAAACAGCGGCAAGCCTATGGAAGCGCAGATGATCTTCCAGGACCCGCATGCGAGCCTCAATCCGCGCTGGCGCGTCGGCGACATCATAGCCGAGCCGATCCGCGAATTCGGCCTTCGTGACGGCAACGAGGCGATCGCCGCGCGTGTCGCCGAACTGCTGCGAACCGTCGGCCTCTCGCCGGACGATGCCGGACGTTACCCGCACGAGTTCTCCGGCGGCCAGCGGCAGCGCATCTCGATCGCGAGGGCTCTGGCAAGCGAGCCGGAATTCCTCGTCTGCGACGAACCGACATCCGCGCTCGACGTCTCGGTCCAGGCGCAGATTCTCAACCTGATGCGCAAATTGCAGGACGAGCTCGGCCTTACCTACCTCTTCATCAGCCACAATCTGGCGGTCGTCCGGCACATGGCCGACCGTATCGCCGTCATGTATCTCGGCCGGATCGTCGAGGAGGCGGAGACCGAGGCGCTCTTCGCCGATCCGCAGCATCCCTATACGCAGCTCCTGCTGCAGACGATCCCAGACGTCGCCTCCCCCAACCGCAACCGGGAGCTCATGGGCGGCGAGCCGCCAAGCCCGCTCGACCCGCCGAAGGGCTGCGCCTTCCATCCGCGCTGTCCGCTCGCCGCGGAACGCTGCAGAACGAGCGCACCCGAGGTGCGGGCACGGCAGGGTGGCGGCACGGTCGCCTGCCATCTGGCGCCTTAAAAACTAACAGAAGATTTGAGGAAACCCCATGAACGAGATCACAACGGTTTTCACCAATGCAAAGCTCGCCGACGGGCTGCTCCATGACATCCATGTCGCGAACGGCCGCATCACCTCGATCGAGCCCGTATCGTCGCGGAAAGCACCCGAAAGCGCGATCGATATTTCCGGTGACCTCCTCGTTCCGGGTTTCGTCGAAGGGCACATCCATCTCGATACGAGCTTCTATGGCGGCAAATGGGTGCCGCACCGTCCCTGCACCAATGGCTTCGACGTGCATGAGCGCGTCGCCTTCCAGGCGGAAAACATGGCCAAGGCCGAGCCCATGGACGAGCGGGCCCGCAATCAGCTCGATCTTTGCATCGCCAGCGGCACGCTGCAGATGCGCAGCCACGTCATGGTGGATGGCTCGGTCGGGCTGAAATCGCTGGAGACGATCCTCGCGATCCGCGAGGAATACAGGGACAGGATCGATATCCAGCTCGTCGCCTTTCCCCAGAGCGGCATCCTTGATAGCCCGGGCACGCCGGAACTTCTCGACGAGGCGATAGGATTGGGTGCGGATCTGGTCGGTGGCCTTGATCCGGCAAGCTTTGACCGGGATGTCAAAGGCCATCTCGACGTGGTCTTCGGCATTGCCGCAAAACGCGGTGTCGATATCGACATCCACCTGCATGAGGCAGGCACGATGGGCGCCTTTACCATCGAGGAAATCTGCGCCCGAACGGTCGCGCTCGGCATGCAGGGGCATGTCGCGATCAGTCACGCCTATGGTCTCGGCGACCTGGCGCCTGACGCCGCCCGCAAGATCGCCGGCAAGATCGAAAAAAGCGGCATATCGATCATGACCAATGCGCCGGGTCACCACACTTTCCCGCCGGTGGCGCTCCTGCGCAGCGAAGGCGTCAACGTCTTCAGCGGTAGCGACAATATCCGCGATTCCTGGTGGCCCTATGGCGATGGCGACATGCTGCATCGGGCGGAAATCATCGGATACCGGTCCGGCTTCTTTACCGACGACGAACTGGCCGCCGCCTTCGAGATCGTTACGACGGCAGGCGCCAGAGCTTTGCGCCTCGAAGGCTACGGAATCGAAGTCGGCGCGAAAGCAGATTTCGTCACGCTCGACGCTGCCCATGTGCCGGAGGCGGTGGTCGCCTTTCCGAAGAACCGCAGGGTCTTCAAAGCCGGACGGCTGGTCGCCGAAGGCTGCGCGGTCTTAAGATAGAAGAACCCCGCATATTTTCATGATCGAGGGCGTCCCGCCGGCGAGGATAGGGACGCCCTCTGACTGCTGTGGAATAGCGCGGCTACCCGATCAGCTTGAGCAGGGCCGGAACGCTTAAGACGGCTGCATAGTAGCCCATGAACTGGACGCCGGTATTCATCCCCAGCACGCGATAGAGCAGACCGCCCACCAGTCCCACGGTGAGGATGACCAGCAAGGCCAGGACACCGCCCTCCCATAGGCCGATCACCAGCACCAGCCCGACGAATGTGGCGATGATCGCCTCGTGGCTGATGCGCTTTGCAACGAAGACCGCGGCGCTGCGCGCGTGGTTCATCGCGAAGGGATAAGCGATCGCCGTGGCGATCACGACCGAAACCAGCCCCCAGATCAGGAATTCGGGCACGGAAAGCATCGTGTGCAGGTTGTTGACCACGCCCGTCTCGCTGTTGACTGTGAAACGCGGCGGCGCGTTGAACAAGGGTGCGGCGGGACCGGCAGCAACCGGGCTGAGCGGCAGGCCGAAGGCGATCAGCGGGATCAGCGCCTCGGCGATGTAGGTCGATTCCGTCACGCCGTTTCGAACGGCGAGAACGGAGGTCAGCCGGTGATAGGCGTGCTTGATGCGGGCTCCCACCACCTCGCCCGCGATCACGGTCATCGCCACAGGGCTGAAAACGAAGGTCGCACTGGTGACGGCAGCCGCGGCCGCCGTGGCCCGCGTCTGGCTACGGTCGAGCACGCGAAATGGGTTCGGGAAGTATCCGCCCCATCCCCTGACGTCCGGCGCGAGCGTCGTTTCGCGCAGTTCGCTGCGGTTCATGCGCTTGCGCTCCAGCGGCGACGCCGCCGAGACGAGTTCAGCCACCAGCGGGCCAACTGCGATGCCCAGAAAATAGCTGACGCCCAGCTTCACGTCATGCCCCGCCGTAAATCCCTGCAGAGCCACGATGAGCAGGGTGAACGGGATCAGCGCGATGATGGAAGCCCAGCGCCCGGCCGAGAAATAGGCGATCAGCACGGAAGCCGCGATGAAAAGCCAGGGGGCCGAAGCGGTGATATAGCTGCCGAACGGCGCGAGGATCACCGCAAACAGCACCGCCAGGGGCACCGCGATGAAGGCCGAGATGACCGATCCGGCAAGCATCTTGCGCAATGCGATATGCGGCGCACCGAGATTGCGCAAGGCCGACGCCTGCTGCAGCAGCGGCAGCGCCATCGTGTCGCCTGGAATGCCCAGCAGCGCCGTCGGCACGGCATGCGTCATGTGCTTGGAAACCGCAGCGCACATCCAGAACGTGAAGACGCCGGCGGGCGGCGCGCCGAGCAGCACCACCAGCAGCGTCACCGGCGCGATCGTCGTCGTTTCGTCAGTACCCGAGATCAGCCCGATGGCGGAAAACAGCACCGAGCCCAGCAATCCGAGCCCCAGCGCGATGAGAATTTCGTAAAGCAAGCCGTCCATATCAGTTCCCCTCCCCGCTGCGGGCACGATTGCGCTCATAGTCGCGGAAGAGGTCGTAAAGCCCGACCTCCTTCATCTCTCCGGCGACGGAGGCGGGCAGGTCTTCGACCTTGCCGATCGGACCACCCTCCTGCACGAGCTGGTCGAGCACTTCGGTCTGCCACATGGCGCCGGTCGGAACCTCCTCGACCACGACGCGCTTGGGCCTGAAGGCGCGGGCGCAAATCGCTCCGCCGATGATGCAGCCGATAATGCCGGCAAGCATTGCCACCGCCTTGCCGATGGCCGGCGTGGCGGCAAGCGGTGCGATGGTTTCCAGCGCAATGCCGTAGACGGCAAGGCTCACCGCCGCGCCGATAAGAATGGCCTTGCCAAGCTGCGGGCGCGATACGACGTCGCCCCAGATTTCGGCAAGTTGTCCTTCCGTACCCGCCGCGCGGGCCGGAGTTCGATCCGTCATGTTGTCCTCCCATGATTTAGGCGACCGGCGAAGCTCCCCCTCCCCCGGTCGCGGATTTCAGATGCCCTTGCGGATTTCGGCCAGAATTTCCTCCGCTCGCGCGGCACGCACGTCATGATCGGCGGCAAGCCTGCGGGAAACGATATCGATCTCCTCGCCGGTCGCGCCGGCGCCGATGGCGATATTGCGGGCATGCAGCGCCATATGGCCGCGCTGTATCCCCTCGGTCGCCAGCGCCCTGAGCGCCGCCATGTTCTGTGCAAGCCCGACAGCCACGGTCACTTCGGCCAGTTCCACGGCGGAACCGACATTCAGAACCTGCAGCGCGGCCTGTGCCGCCGGATGGGTCTTCGTCGCCCCGCCCACGAGGCCGAGAGCCATGGGCATCTCGATCGTGCCGACCAGATTGCCCTTCGCGTTGACCTCCCATGTCGTGAGCGACGTGTAATGCCCGGAGCGTGCCGCATAGGCATGAGCTCCCGCTTCTATCGCGCGCCAGTCATTGCCGGTAGCCACCACCACGGGGTCTATCCCGTTCATGATGCCCTTGTTGTGGGTCGCCGCACGATAAGGATCGACGGCTGCGAACTCATAGGCATCGATAATGCCTTCGATCATGCGCCTGCCCGAAAAATCCTTGGTTGCCAGCGCCTCCTCGGTTACCTCGATGCGGGCGCGCGCCAGGCGCAGATCGGCAAGGTTCGACAGGATGCGCAGCCGCACCTCGCCGCCGGTGATGCGCTCGACGATCGGAGCGATCGCTTCCGCCATGGTGTTCACAGTGTTGGCGCCCATCGCATCGCGAACGTCGACCAAAAGATGCAGGACGACCATCGCGCCGCGTGCCGTTGAGGAAAAAACATGGACCTCTATGTCGCGGCATCCGCCGCCGAACTTCACCAGAACCGGGTCCTTGGCATTCGCCGCCTCGATGATTTCGTCGCGCGCCGCAAGGATGGCGAGCCGCGCACCGAACGGATCGGTGACGCCGAGAAGCTGGACCTGCGCCCGCATGACCGGAGCCGTGGACGATGTCTGGAAGCCGCCGCAGCCGCGCACGATCCGCGCCATGTAGGACGCCGCCGCAACGACCGAAGGCTCTTCCACAGCCATCGGAACCAGATATTCGCGGCCATTGACCACAAAGTTCGTCGCTACGCCCAGCGGCAGCTGGAACGTGCCGATCACGTTCTCGATCATGCCGTTGGCGCGGTCGTCCGGCAGCGCATCGGGCGCAGCAAGCGTCGCGCGCGCCTCGTCGTCGAGCCCGGCCGCGGCGGCCACCTGATCCAGCCGCTCTGCGGGCGACAGATTGCGAAAGTTCTCGAGCCGCGAGGTCGCGGTCCGTTTTGGCGTCCTATTCAAAAAATCCTCCCGGCAGTCGGCAATCACGAAGCCGAAGCTTGCGTTCAACGTAAACTGTCCTAAAATTCCCGCATCAATCAAGGGACAGTTGGTGGGTAAATCAACAACACTGTCCCAACGTGATTTTGGGACAAGTCATGAGCCGGGTGGATAACATCGTCGCGCAGATCAGCGGACAGATTTCGTCCGGGCTCTATCGCGCCGGGCAGAAACTGCCCTCGGTGCGGGGTGGAGCGGAACAGTTCAGCGTCTCGAAAAACACCATGGCCGAGGCTTATGATCGTCTCGTCGCGCGCGGACTGGCCGTGGCGCGGCAGGGTTCGGGCTATTACATCACCGGCAACCGGCCTCCTCCCGCGCCCCGCATCCGGCCGGACGTCACCGAGGCGACGAGCATCGTTTCGCTGCTTCGCGAGCAGCTCGACCAGCATTACGAAACCCGCCCCGGCGATGGCCGCCCTCCCGCAAGCTGGACCGAGGACGGGCATATGCGCCGCATCCTGCGCTCCGGAAGAACGGCGACCGGGCAAATCGAGTTCGGCTATGGCAGTTCCTGGGGTCTTGGCGCGCTGCGGGACTGGCTGCGCATGTCGCTTGCCGAAAGATCGATCCCGACCGAGCCGGACGGCATCATGCTGACCAGCGGAGTCAATCATGGGCTTGACCTGATCATTCGCCATCTTATCGAGCCGGGCGATACGGTCTTTGTCGACAGCCCCGGATATTATCCGCTCTTCGCCAAACTCAGGTTGGCCAAGGCGACAGTTATCCCGGTGCGTCGTCTTGAGGACGGTCCGGACCTCGCCGATCTTCAGGACAAGCTCGCGCAGCATCATCCGAAGGTCTTCTTTACGCAGAGCCAGGCGCATAATCCGACCGGCGGCGCGCTTTCACCCGCCACCGCGTTCAGCCTTCTGCAAATGGCGGAGATCCATGATTTCCGCATCGTCGAGGACGATATCTTCGCCGATCTGCTGGCGCCCACCCTGCCGCGCCTCGCGGCCTTCGGCCAGCAGCGGCGCGTGCTTTATGTCGGGTCCTTTTCCAAGACGCTCTCGGCCAGCCTGCGCTGCGGCTATGTCGCCGGCGACCCGGAGCTGATCCGCGGTCTGGTCGACCTGAAGATGATCACCACCGTCGCAACCTCCGCGCATGTGGAGCGGCTGGTGACGGACATGATCGAAAGCGGCCAATATCTCAAGCATCTGCGCCGCCTGCGCAACCGGATGGAGGACGCGACCAAGGCGACCGTCCGCGCGCTCTCCGACATCGGGCTGGAGGTGGCGCTGCCGCGCGTGCCGGGATTCTATCTATGGGTTCCCCTGCCCCAATCGATCGATGAGCGTGAATTCTGCCGTCGTGCCGCCGCAGCCGACATATTCGTCGCTCCGGCAAGCGTCTTTCACCCCGACCGCGATCCGCCCCGCCGGCCGGGAATGCGGGTCAACGTCGCCTATGGCGCGGACCCGCGCTTCTGCGCCTTCTTACGCCACGAACTTGGAACATCGGACACATGAGCAAAAACATGGAACATATCCGGCTGGTCGAAGTCGGCCCTCGCGACGGCCTGCAAAACGAGGCGCGCCCGCTCGGCGTCGCCGATCGCGTGGCCATGATCGAAGGCCTGATCGCCGCAGGTCTGACGACCATCGAGGCGGGCAGCTTCGTCTCGCCCAAATGGGTGCCGCAAATGGCGGATTCGGCCGAGGTTTTCCGCCGCCTGTCCAAGCGCGAGGGGGTGAACTTCCCCATGCTGGTGCCCAATCTGAAAGGGTTCGAGGCCGCGCTTGATGCCGGTGTCGGGGAAATCGCGATCTTCGCATCCGCATCGGAGAGCTTTTCGCAAAAGAACATCAATTGCTCGATTGCCGAAAGCTTCGAACGGTTCGCACCGGTCATGGAAGGCGCGCGCGCGGCAAAAATCCGCGTCCGGGGTTATGTCTCATGTGTGCTGGGCTGCCCTTACGAAGGACCGGTCGCGCTGGCGGCGGTGGTCGATGTTGCGAAACGATTGCACCGGATGGGCTGCTACGAAATCTCGCTGGGAGATACGATAGGAACCGGCACGCCGCGCGCCGCGGCCGCCATGGTTCGCGCCATCGCCGGCGAAGTTCCGATCGCCGCGCTGGCGCTTCACGCGCACAATACCTACGGTCAGGCGCTGGCGAACATACTGGCCTGCCTCGAAGAAGGCGTGCGGGTGTTCGACGCCTCGGTCGGGGGGCTTGGAGGCTGCCCCTATGCCAAGGGGGCGACCGGCAATGTCGCGACCGAAGAGCTTATCTATATGCTTGAAGGTATGGGCATCCGCACGGGCATCGATATCGATGCGCTGTGCCGGGTGGCGCTCGAAACATGCGCGAAGCTTGGCCATGAGCCCGCCTCCGGCGTCGCAAGGGTCTTCGCCGCAAACAACCGCCGCGATCCGGATTGAACGCGGCCTTCGGCGATGTCGAAAACAACGCCCGGACATAGGCCGCGCGGATGATCCGAACCGCTTCCTGCCGATTGGTAGGCGGGCCATACATCGCGGCGACGTTGGCTGTGGCGTTCCAGTGGTATGATAAAACAGCCCAACGAACGTGTCTCTAGCGGCACAAGAATCCTGGGCCTATGCGGCGTGCTGAGCATTACTTGATGATTGGACATCATCTCTGATTGCGGATGTATTCGAGGAAAGCCCGCATGGCCGCGCTCGTATGCCGCCGGCTCGGATAATAGAGATACCAACTCGGCAGCTTCTGCTTCCAGTCGGTGAGCAATTCGATAAGTCTGCCTTGTTCGACATCGTCGCGGACATAATCCTCGAACAGGTGAGCTATCCCCGATCCCGCAAGTGCGGCCTGGAGCTCCTGATGCGCCGAACTCAGCGTCAATCGGCCTTTCGGAGTGATTTCCACGTCCTCGCCGTCCTTCTCAAACTTCCACGTCACCATGGTTCCGCCAGGGAAACGGCGACGAATACAGTCGTGCAGCAAGAGGTCGTGCGGCGAGCCGGGTCGGCCGCGCTTGCGAAGATAATCGGGCGAGGCCACGATCGCATATCGCAGGGCGGGGCCGAGCGGCATGGCGATCATGTCCTGGGCAAGTTGGTTTCCGAAGCGCACGCCGGCATCGAAACCCTGCTCCACGATATCGATGATCGCGGCATCGCTGACGATCTCGATGTTGACGTCGGGATAAATTTTCATGAACTCGAAGGCCAGAGGGCACAGAACGTGGTCGGCGGCCGGACCCGGCGCATTGATCCGCACGGTGCCGGATGGGCGCTCGCGAAGCTGATTGAGATCGTCGATCGCCGTTCTGATATCGTGAAGAGCGGGCCTCAGCCGCTCGAGAAGCCGCTCGCCCGCTTCAGTAGGCGCCACGCTGCGTGTCGTTCGGTTCAAGAGCCGGATGCCCAGCGCTTCCTCGAGCACGCTGATCGATTGACTGATGGCGGACGACGAAACGCCCCTGCCAAGCGCGGCGGCTCTGAAACCACCACGGCGCACGACGTCCTCGAATATCTCCAGGCTATCAAGGCGTAGCGGCCGCATTGCAAAGTCCTGCTTAATAAGCTGATCCGTTTTGATTAGCTTATCTGCACGCCCGACCTGTGTCATCCCTAGAGAAATCAAACGCGGCACCTGCGATCAGGGATTTGGACGAGGTCAAGAACATGGGTGAAATAACACTGAACCGCAGAAAGATCATGCTGACAGCCGCGTCGGCGGTGACGGGGCTGATCTTGCCGGTCGGCACGGCCTTTGCGCAGGCTGCTCCCGCCGCGCCGACCCCGGCTCAGGCTGGAAATGCTGGCCACTACCATTTTCGCGTCGGCGATATCTCGGCGACCGTGTTGAGCGACGGGCTGATCGGCGGCCCTCCATGGGTCTATGCCAGCGATGCGCCGGAGGCGGAACTGCAGGAAGTTCTGAGGCGCGCCTTCCTGCCGACAGACCGCCTGATGCTCAATATCAACACGCTTCTTGTCGAGACGAATGGCAGGCGGATCCTCCTCGAAGCCGGGGCCGGGCAGACTATGGGTCCGCAAGGCGGACGCATCTTCGAGAACCTGGCCGCCATCGGTTTGGCGCCCGAGGACATCGACGTCGTGGTCGTCTCGCACACGCACCCGGACCATGTCGGCAACCTTCGAACCGCCGACGGCGGCAAGGCATTTCCGCGGGCGGCCGTCTTTGCGCCCCGTGCCGATTGGGACTTCTTCGTCCGCAACGATCCGGACCTTTCCTACATGCCGGTGCCCGAGGATTTCCGCCGCAATTTCGCAGCCGCCATCAAGCGGAGCGTCGAACCCGTCACCAGCGGGATCGAGCTCTACGAAGCCGGCGAGGAGATCGTCCCTGGGCTGGCCACGCTTCCGGCATTCGGCCACACCCCCGGCATGGCGAACTTCCTTGTCCACTCCGGGAGCGATCAGCTCCTGCTGACGGCCGATCTCGCCTACCACCCGATCGTCAATGTCGACCGGCCGTGGTTGCCTGGGCCGGATCGCGACAAGGACACCGCCCTCGCCTCCCGCCCCC
>NZ_JBHFJG010000004.1:124185-127324 GCF_057559155.1 Rhizobium moroccans
CCCCCAGACCGGCTCCTGGTTCTCGGCTTCCACTATCCGTTCCCGGGCCTTGGCCGAATGCTCAAGATCGACGCCGGCTACGCTTGGGTCCCGGTCAACTGGCAGTTCTGATCCGGTGAACCACGGAGGCCCCGCAATGACGACATCAAGGCGCGCACTTCTTTCGGGTTTTCTCGCCATGCCGCTCGTGCCGCTTTCCGGAGCGATCGCCTTCGGACAGGAGGCGCCGTCGCTGCCGCTGACGCGCGCCTGCGCCGATGGAGATGAACCAACGCCCGCCCGTGAGGCCGGTCCGTTCTTCAAGCCGAATTCACCGTTGAAACAGGATCTCTATCCGGATGCGCCGGGCGGCGAGCGCATCACCATCGCCGGCTATGTCCTCGATGATCGCTGCCGCCCAACGCCGCGTAGCCTCGTTGAAATCTGGCAAGCAGATGAAAACGGCGAGTACGATCGTCAAGGCTTCCGATTGCGAGGACATCAGTTCGCCGACGAGCAGGGGCGCTGGTGGTTCAACACCGTCGTGCCGGCGCTCTATCCGGGACGCACGCGACACTTCCATTTCAAAGTTCAACGGCCGGGCGGAGATGTTCTGACGACGCAGCTCTTCTTTCCGGGCGAGCCGGGCAATGCGCACGATCGGATCTTCGATGAAACGCTGCTCATGACGATCAGCCCCGCGGGCGACGGTCAGTTCGCACGCTTCGACTTCGTGGTCTGAGCCAAGGGTATTTCAGCCGACCAGGTCGCGCTCGTCACCGGCCCGCCCGGCCAGGGCGCGCCGAGATCCGTGCATGAGCTTACAAAGAGGAGACTATTGCATGAGCGAACAGCAGGTTTCTGGTTTCAGCCGGCGCGGCTTCATCGGTGCTTTAGGCACGGGAGCCGCCATACTGGGTTCAACACCTTTCTTTTCCGGGATGGCCCACGCCCAAGGTCAACCGAGCGCGCCGGCGACGGCCTCCATGACATCTGCACGAACATGAACGATTCCGAGAACGGAGCAGCCCCTCACCACACTGGGTCTCGGCACCTTCCTGACCTTTGACGCACTGCCGGGCGATGATCGCAAGAATCTGGGGGAGGTCTTTCGGCGCTATGTGGCGGGCGGCGGCCGGGTCGTCGACACGTCGCCCCTCTACGGGTCGGCGGAAGTCTCTGTTGGCGCATTTCTCGCAGGCACACCGGAGGCATCCGAGATTTTCGTCGCCAACAAAATCTGGTCGACCGGCGAATATCTCGGCGACGAGAGCCATGCCGTGGCAAGCTTCGAGCAGTCGAGGCTGCGCATCTGGCGCGACACGATCGACCTCATGCAGTGCCACAGCATCGTCAACGCCCCGGTCGTCCTGCCCCTCATGCGGGCATGGAAGAAGGAAGGTCGCATTCGCTACGTCGGCGTGACCCACCATGAAACCGGCGCGCAGGATCAACTCGCCGAGCTCGTCGAGCGTGGCGGTGTCGATTTCATTCAGACAAACTACTCGATCTTCAACCGCAGCGCCGAGCGCCGCCTGTTGCCGGCCGCCGCCGACCGCGGGGTCGGCGTCCTCATCAACCTTCCGCTCGAAAAGGCCCGCCTGATGAAGGTGGTGGAAGGGCGCTCGCTGCCGGACTTCGCGCGGGAATTTGAAGCCGCGACCTGGGCGCAGTTTTTCCTCAAGTGGATCATGGCGCATCCGGCGGTCACGACCGTGCTGTGTGGCACGTCAAACCCGGAGCATGCCGAGGACAATGTCCAGGCCATGTACGGGCCCCTGCCGGACGGGTCGATGCGCCGGCGCATGGTGCAGCATATGGAGACGATCCCGGGTTTCGCCGATATAGGGCGGATGCCCTGGTATCCCGGCAAGGATGCCCAGTATCAAGGACTGATCCGGGCGGCACAGGCAACAGCTCGCGCTCGTATGGGCCAATGAGCTTTGGAATTCGAAAAGCGGAGGATCTTGGAGCGCTATGGAGCAGACATGGTTCCGGTCGCCACCTGAGACGGCGCGCCAAGGGCCGCCATTGCCCTCCTCCTACGCTCTATCTGCAGAGGGGCGGGTATTGCTCGATTGCAAAATATTTTTCTAATTCCGCTGAGAAGCGGGCTTTTGTTTCGGTGACAGGCTTCTTTCCGTTTGTGGCGGGCTCGTTTGGTTCGATCAATTCCCGTTCCTCCTCACTCTTCGGGTTATGAGCCTGACGAGAATCCGAGGGAGGTTGCTGGGGTGGTCGCCTTTTTGGTTAGTCGGCGCGCGGCGCTTGCGGTAGAACGCAGAAAGCCCGCGCGTGGCGGGCTTTGAGTGGATTTCTTGGATGATTTGGTTGCGGGGGGAGGGCTTTTGGAGTTTTCTGTGCCGCTGGGTGGGTTGGCCTCCTTGCGGGCGCTGAGGGGCTAAAATCTCGACCGGCTAGCAAACAAAAAGCCCGCGCGAGGCGGGCTTTTTTGTTTGGTTGCGGGGGCAGGATTTGAACCTGCGGCCTTCAGGTTATGGTCCGCAGGACGAGGAGCTACCATCGCCAGCGAAGATGAAGTCTTCGCGCCAGCGATCGATAACAAGAGATTTCAGGAGGACTTGGTTGCGGGGGCAGGATTTGAACCTGCGGCCTTCAGGTTATGGTCCGCAGGACGAGGAGCTACCATCGCCAGCGAAGATGAAGTCTTCGCGCCAGCGATCGATAACAAGAGATTTCAGGAGGACTTGGTTGCGGGGGCAGGATTTGAACCTGCGGCCTTCAGGTTATGGTCCGCAGGACGAGGAGCTACCATCGCCAGCGAAGATGAAGTCTTCGCGCCAGCGATCGATAACAAGAGATTTCAGGAGGACTTGGTTGCGGGGGCAGGATTTGAACCTGCGGCCTTCAGGTTATGGTCCGCAGGACGAGGAGCTACCATCGCCAGCGAAGATGAAGTCTTCGCGCCAGCGATCGATAACAAGAGATTTCAGGAGGACTTGGTTGCGGGGGCAGGATTTGAACCTGCGGCCTTCAGGTTATGGTCCGCAGGACGAGGAGCTACCATCGCCAGCGAAGATGAAGTCTTCGCGCCAGCGATCGATAACAAGAGATTTCAGGAGGACTTGGTTGCGGGGGCAGGATTTGAACCTGCGGCCTTCAGGTTATGAGCCTGACGAGCTACCGGGCTGCTCCACCC
>NZ_JBHFJG010000005.1:0-51538 GCF_057559155.1 Rhizobium moroccans
GGGCGCGGCCGCGCCGCGCCTCGAACGAGGAGGCGCAGGTAAGGGGATGACGAAACCGCCGGTCGGCCGCAAACTCGGCCAGAAAGTCAAGAAGGGGAAGCTCAAGGCCTCCTCCCGCCGCTGGATCGAGCGGCATATCAACGATCCCTATGTGCAGCGGGCGAAGCTCGAGGGCTATCGCGCCCGTGCCGCCTTCAAGCTGCTGGAGATCGACGAGAAGCATCATATCCTGAAGGGCGCCCGCCGCATCATCGACCTTGGGGCGGCACCGGGAAGCTGGTCGCAGATCGCTGCGAAGGTCACGGGCTCGACGGAGGAGGATATCCGCGTCGCGGCCATCGATTTCCTCGAAATGGCGCCAATCCCGGGGGTGAAGATCCTCCATCTCGATTTTCTCGATCCGGATGCTCCCCGCCAGTTGGTGGAAGCGATCGGCGGCGCGCCGGACCTCGTCGTTTCCGACATGGCGGCGCCCACGACCGGCCACCAGAAGACCGACCATCTGCGCACGATGCATCTGTGCGAGGTCGCCGCGCACTTCGCTGTCGAGGTGCTGGCGGAGGGCGGCCATTTCCTGGCGAAGACCTTCCAGGGCGGCACGGAGCGCGAGCTCCTGAACATGCTGAAGCAGAATTTCAAGCAGGTCATCCACGTCAAGCCGGGCGCTTCACGTGCGGAGTCGGTGGAGATGTTCCTGCTCGCCAAGCACTTCAAGGGCCGCAAGCCGCAGGCCTCCGAAGAAGATACCGCCGCTTAAGCTCAGCTACTCCCCCGCCTCCGGTGTCATTTCGGTCTGCCTGCGCCCGTGGCCGGAAACGGCGGCGCCCGCATTGCGGTCGAGGCCAAGAAGCGGGCCGATCGCCAGCAGAGAGAAACCGGCCACGATGAAGAAGGCCAGGTGGAAATCGGCAAGCTGCAGGTGCGAACCGGAAAGCACCGAGGCCGCTTCGAGGATGAAGGCCGCGAACGCGACGCCGAGCGCGAGGCTCACCTGTTGCAGCACCGAGGCGATCGAGGTCGCCTGGCTCGCCTGCGCATCGTCGATCTCCGAATAGCTCAGCGCATTGCCACCGGTGAAGAAGAAGGAACGGCAAAGCCCGGAGAACATGAGGAAGACGATAATCAGCACATGCGGTGTCTCGGGCGTGAAGAAGCCGTTGACAGCGGTTGTGGCAGCGCCGGCGACACAGGCGAAAAGCAGGGTCGTGCGGAAGCCGAGCGCTGCATAGACCCGCCGGGCGATGAATTTGACCATGAGCGCGCCGATCGCGCCGGCAAAGGTGATCATGCCGGACTGGAAGGCGTTGAGACCGAAGCCGAGCTGCAGCATCAGCGGCATCAGGAAGGGAATGGCGCCGGTCGAGATGCGGAAGATCGTGCCGCTCGTGGTCGCCGCCCGGAAGGCATCGTTGCTGAATATCGACAGGTTGAGGATCGGCGCCGGATGGCGCTTTGCATGCCGCACGTAGAGAATGCCGCAGGCGATGCCGAGCGCGGTCGTGCCTATCCCGACGGCGGGCGGAAGTGCCGGCAGGCTCACCACCGACAGGCCGAAGACGACGCCGGCCGCGGCCATCGAGGTGAGAAAGAAGCCGATCCAGTCGATCCGCGGCGGTCGCACGGCTTCGAGATCGGGTAGATGGATGCCGGAGAGCCAGATGCCGAGGAGCCCGATCGGCACGTTGATGATGAAGATCCAGTGCCAGGTGAAATAGGTGGTGATGAAGCCACCGATCGGCGGGCCGGTGAGCGGGCCGATCAGGGCGGGGATGGTGAGCAGCGCCATGGCCGAGACCAGTTCGCTGCGCTTGGTGGTCCGGAGCAGAACCAGGCGCCCGACCGGCGTCATCATCGCCCCGCCCATGCCCTGCAGGAAGCGTGAAAGCACGAATTCGAGAAGCGTGGAGGAGACTGCGCAGAAGATCGAGCCGATCACGAAGACCAGGATCGCCAGCCGGAAGATCTTCTTGGCCCCGAACCTGTCCGCCATCCAGCCGCTGATCGGAATGAAGACGGCAAGCGCGACCATGTAGGAGGTCAGTGCCAGCTTGAGCGTGATCGGGCCGACGCCGAGATCCAGGGCGATGGCCGGCAGGGCCGTGGAGATGACGGTGGAGTCCATCTGCTCCATGAAGAGAGCGACGGCGAGAATCAGCGGGACGATGCGATTCATGTAAAAGGCTGCCTGTATGCAGAGGTGAGCCGTCTCTACGCCTCGGCGGGCCGTCTGCCAATCGTAGATTTTCACCTTTTCGCGCTTTGGCTCACGTCTGCGTGAGAGCAGATTTCCGCAGGATACGGCTTGGTTATGTTGCGTCATCATCGCTGCAAACCGGAGGGAGTTCCATTATGACTGTGACATCGGGAATAGAACGGCGAGCCTTGCTGGGATCCGTCGGTCTCGGAGTTCTCGCGGCGCCCGCGGTTCTGGGCGGCGTCGCCCGCGCGCAGGAGAGCAACAAGTTGGAAATCGAGCGAGTCGTGCCGCCAGACAATCATCGTTTCAAGGTCGGCGATTTCGAAGTGCTGGTGGTCAAGGATGGCTCCCGGCCGTCGCCCAATCCCGCAGAGACCTTCGGCACCAACCAGACCCCGGAAGCGGTCGGAGCATTGCTTGAGCAGAACTTCCTGCCTGCTGACCAACTCGTCACCAGCTTTGCGCCGACGCTGGTCAGTACCGGCAGCGACGTCATCCTGTTCGATACCGGGCTTGGGCCTTCGGCGCGGGCGGAAGGTGGCGGCAGGCTGATCGAGGGGCTGGCCGCGGGCGGCTACATGCCGGAAGACATCACCATCGTTGTCCTCACCCATATGCACGGCGATCATATCGGCGGGCTGATGGAAGAGGGCAAGCCGGCCTTCCCGAATGCCCGCTATGTGACGGGACAGGCGGAATACGACTTCTGGACCGATACCGCGCGCGCCGGCACGCCTGCCGAAGGCGGCCACAAGGGCGTGCTCGCCAATGTGAAGCCGCTTGCCGAAAAGATGACTTTCATCGGCGAAGGCGGCGAGGTGGTTTCCGGCATCACCGGCATGATGGCCGCCGGTCACACGCCGGGCCACATGGTCTTCCATATCGAGTCCCAGGGGCGTCGGCTGCTTCTGACCGCGGATACCGCGAATCATTTCGTGCTTTCGCTGCAGAAGCCGGATTGGGAAGTCCGCTTCGATATGGACAAGGCGGCCGCCGCCGCGACCCGCAAAAAGATCTTCGACATGGTGGCGACCGATCGGATCGCCTTCCTCGGCTACCATATGCCGTTCCCGGCGGTCGGCTTCGTGGAAAAGCTCGATCAGGGCTATCGCTTCGTGCCGAAGAGCTATCAGTTCGACATCTGACCGGTTCGGGAGGTGGGCTTCGTGAGCTATGCAAACCCGGAGGGGCTCACCTCCGGGTTTTTCCTATTCCCTTCCTGTCATGAACGTGTTACCAGCCCTCGCCAACTTCCAAGTAACTCTTGCGAGACCGCCCGGGCGGACGATTCGTTCCGGCGCGTTATCCGCATTCCGGATCGAAGGAATTGGCCATGGCACGCATCATAGAAACCGCAACCGGCGCGGATGCGCTTACTTTCGACGATGTGCTGCTGCAGCCCGGCCATTCCGAGGTCATGCCGGGCCAGACGAACATCTCCACCACCATTGCCCGGGATATCGATCTCAACCTGCCGATCCTTTCCTCTGCGATGGATACGGTGACCGAAAGCCGGCTCGCCATCGCCATGGCTCAGGCCGGTGGCATCGGCGTCATCCACCGCAATCTTACGCCCATCGAGCAGGCCGAGGAGGTCCGCCAGGTCAAGAAGTTCGAAAGCGGCATGGTCGTCAATCCGGTCACGATCGGGCCGGATGCGACGCTTGCCGAAGCCCTGTCGCTCATGAAGGCGCATGGCATTTCGGGAATCCCTGTCGTGGAAAACGGTTCCGGCGGCCATAAGGCCGGCCGCCTCGTCGGCATTCTCACCAATCGCGACGTGCGCTTCGCCTCCGATCCGGCCCAGAAGATCCACGAACTGATGACGCATGAGAACCTGATCACGGTCAAAGAAAGCGTCGACCAGACCGAGGCCAAGCGGCTGCTGCACAAGCACCGCATCGAGAAGCTGCTGGTCGTGGATGGCGAGGGCCGCTGCGTCGGTCTCATTACCGTCAAGGATATCGAGAAGTCGCAGCTCAACCCGAATGCCTCGAAGGATATGCAGGGCCGCCTGCGCGCCGCTGCCGCCATCAGCGTCGGGGACGATGGTTACGAGCGCGCCGAAAGGCTGATCGAAGCGGGTGTTGACCTGCTGGTCGTCGATACCGCGCATGGCCATTCCCAGCGCGTTCTGGATGCGGTCACGCGGGTGAAGAGGCTTTCCAATTCGGTTCGCATCATGGCCGGCAATGTCGCGACCGCCGATGGCACCAGGGCGCTGATCGATGCCGGTGCGGATGCGGTCAAGGTCGGCATTGGTCCCGGCTCGATCTGCACCACGCGCATCGTCGCCGGCGTCGGCGTGCCGCAGCTTGCCGCGATCATGGCGGCCGTCGAGGCGGCGCGCGACCAGAATATCCCGGTGATCGCGGACGGCGGTATCAAGTTCTCCGGCGACCTCGCCAAGGCGATCGCCGCCGGTGCCTCGGCCGCCATGGTCGGCTCGCTGCTGGCCGGCACGGATGAAAGCCCGGGCGAGGTCTATCTCTACCAGGGCCGCTCCTTCAAGGCCTATCGCGGCATGGGTTCGGTCGGCGCCATGGCGCGCGGCTCGGCCGACCGCTACTTCCAGGCGGAAGTGCGCGACACGCTGAAGCTGGTTCCGGAAGGCATCGAGGGGCAGGTGCCTTACAAGGGGCCGGTCTCCGGCGTTCTGCATCAGCTCGGCGGCGGCCTGAAGGCGGCGATGGGCTATGTCGGCGGCGCGACCATCAAGGACTTCCAGGAGCGGGCCACCTTCGTGCGCATCTCCGGCGCGGGCCTGCGCGAAAGCCACGCCCATGACGTGACGATCACCCGCGAAAGCCCGAACTATCCGGGTGCCGGCGCCTGAGTCCACGCATAGGGGAGGGGGCGCAGTTGACTTATATGAACGCCATGCTCTGGCCGATGATCGCGCATGCCGCGCTGGTCTTCGGCCTCTATTATCTCCTGTCGAAACGGCGGTTCGCCGCCGTTCGTTCGGGTTCCGCAAAGGCCGAGCAGTTCAAGGAAAACCGGGAGGAGCCGCCGGAAAGCCTTCTGGTTCGCAACAATATCGCCAACCAGTTCGAGCTTCCGGTCCTCTTCCACGCCGGCTGCCTGGCGCTCTACGTGACGACGGCCGACAACATCGTCACCGTGGCCCTGGCATGGGTATTCGTCGCAAGCCGCTATGCGCATTCCTATGTGCACGTCACTTCCAATCGGCTTCGTTATCGCCGCCCGATCTGGATCGTGGGCTTCTTCTCGCTGATGGCCATGTGGATCTGGCTCGCCGTATGGCTGGCGCTGGAATAAGGCTTTCACGCAGAAGTGTTTCTTCGGCCCCTCGATCACCGGAACTTGCGTGGGCCGACCGCAAGCCTTGGGTTTAGTCTTTCCTTCCAGTGAAGGAGGACCATCCCATGGATACGGAAAAGCCGAAAATCACCCAGGCGATGATCAACGCCTATGATGAATACACTCATCTGACGCTCGATCGCCGCGCCTTCATGGAAAAGCTCACCCTGCTCGCCGGCTCCGGCGCGGCGGCGGCCGCGATCGCGCCGCTGCTGGCCGCCAACGGCGCGAAGGCGGAAATCGTGCCTGCCGACGACGACCGGCTGACGGCGGAGGATGTGACCTATCCGGGCGCCAGCGGCACGGAGATGAAGGGCTATCTGGTTCGACCGAAAAATGCTTCCGGTCCGCTCGGCGGCGTCATCGTCATCCACGAGAATCGCGGTCTCAACGCACATATCCGCGATGTCGCCCGCCGTATGGCTCTGGAAGGCTTCATTGCGCTGGCTCCGGATTTCCTTTCGCCGGAGGGCGGCACTCCGGCCGACGAGGATCAGGCCCGCCAGATGTTCTCGTCTCTCGACATGGATGCGACCGCGGCGAACGGCGAAGCGAGCCGTGTCTATCTCGCGGGCCTCGACGGCGCGAACGGCAAGGTCGGCGCGGTCGGCTTCTGCTGGGGCGGCGGCACGGTGAACCAATTGGCGACGAGGTCCCCCGAACTGAATGCCGGCGTCGCTTATTACGGCCAGCAGCCGCCGATCGCCGACGTTCCTGCGATCCGTGCGCCGTTGATGCTGCACTATGCGGGGCTGGACGAGCGCGTCAATGCCGGCATCGAGGCCTATAGGAAGGCGCTGGAGGAGAACGGCAAGACCTTCGAGATATTCGTCTACGAAGGCGCCAACCACGCCTTCAACAACGATACCTCCGCTGCCCGCTACGACAAGGCGGCGGCCGATCTTGCCTGGAGCCGAACGGTCGAGTTCTTCAAGAAGAATCTCGCCTGAGATATGCCGGCGTTAGCCAACCGACTGTTTCGGCGCGCTGACGATCACCGCGTCGCCGAGCGCCGCCATGTAAGGTCGATACGATCAGCGCCAGCCGACCGCCGCGGAATAATCCGTCAGGTCACCAAACGAGAAAAGCCGGGCAATGCCCGGCTTTTTTGTGGATCTGTTTTACCAGCTGAGCGCCTGGCCGCCGCGGGCACGCATCGCCGGCCGTTGATAGGCCTTCATGTCGCCCTCGAGCGTGTCGGAGACCGCGGTCGGCGAGATGTTGTCGAGGCAGGCGGCGATGTGGTCCGTGATGGCGTTCATCAGCGACGGCGAAAGGCCGGGCCGCTTCATGAGGCCGATCTGCACCGGCGGCAGCGGCGGAAAACCATCCGACGAGGACAGCACCTTCATGCCGGTTCGCAGAGCCGATTCCGGCAGTACCGATACCGCCATGCCCGCAAGCACCGCCGCAGCGACGACGGTCGACGACCAGCTCGTGAACAGCACCTGGTATTCGCGCCCGTCGGCGTCGAGCGCTGAACAGGCGAGCTGCCGCCACAGGCAGTCCCGCCGACCGACCGCGAGCGGCACCGGCGCGTCTTCCCGCAGCGGATGGTTGGCCGAGGCGACCCAGCAGAGCGGTTCGGTGCGCACCACGTCGGATATGCGCTGGCGTGGATTGTGGGTGACGAGTGCGATATCGAGTTCGCCGCGCGCCATTTTCTCCGCGAGGCTCACCGAAGGTTCGCAGACGATGTAGAGTTCGACATTCGGATGCGTCTTGGCGAAACGGCCGATGATCTCCGGCATGTAGCGGTCGGCATAATCGTCCGGCGTGCCGATCCTGAGCGTTCCTTCGAGCCGGTTGTCGTCGAAGGCGGCGATCGCTTCGTTGTTCAGCCGGATGATACGGCGGGCATAGTTCAGGAGTTTCTCACCCTCTGCCGTCAGCCGATTGCCGCGGCCGTCCTTTGCAAAGAGCTGCTTACCGATGCGTTCCTCGAGCCGCCGCATCTGCATGGAAACGGCCGATTGCGTCTTGAACACCCGATCGGCCGCCTTGGTGAAGCTGCCGGTATCCACGATCGAGATGAAAGTGTGGAGCTGGTCGATATCGAGAGGAGCGGACATGATGACCATCCATCAGTGAGTTTGATGCTAATCATTAGAAACATTCGTTGGACTGATCAATAGAATTTCCGCATACAGGTATCGTAATTCTCCACCGACCGGCGCTCCGTTGCGAGACGCCCCTTCAGGCAACCTTTTCGCATGTTCTGGCGAGAGGGCGGCCCTACTCGTGCCTAATGAAAGGGACAAACCGATGAGCACGACCGAATGCGGAATCGAACTCGACCTCGCTCATGAACGGCGTGGGGCAGAGAGCCGCCTTGCCGTCGTGCTGAAGCGAACGCAATCCCTCTGGCGCGCCTTTCGTAACCGTGTGGCTACCAATCGCATCTACGAACTCGATGACAATCAGCTCGACGATATCGGCCTGTCGCGTCACGATGTCGCCGAGGCGCTGAGAGACACCAGGCTTCTGGACGATCCACTCCTCCTGCTGACGCACTCCGCCAGACAGCGCGCCCGCACCCGGTTCCAGCGACCTCCCCGCCGCTGAACCGGACCTTTTCCCCGCAGGGTGATAGCCAATAGCCCTGCCTACTGCCCGGCCGGTCGATCCGTGCCGGGCTTTTTTTTATTAGAAGGCCTATTTTTCGGATGGCTTGTCCGGAGCGACCGATGCGCTTCGGAGGTAACCGTCGAAGATCGCTTCCATGTTCTTCTGATAGCTCTTCTGCACTTCCAACCCGCTGTCGAACATGCTGTTCAGCGTGTCGCGATAGAAATCCGCCGCCGCGGGCTTTTCCTTGCGTCCATCGGCAGCAGGCGATTGCGGGGAGGGGCCAGCCCACATTTCCTGGAAAACCTTGGCGAATGGATTGTCGGCGAATGGATTGCCGCTATCCGCTTCCGGCTGCCGCTCCTGCTCGATACCCCAGAATTTCTGGGCGGCCTGGATGAACGGATTGTCCAGGGGATCGGCCGCTTGCGGTTTTGCCTTCGGCTGCAGCCCCATGCTTTCCAGCCAGGGTTTCATCATTTGCCCCATAGGGCCTGCCGCGAAGACTGTGTCGCTGTCCGGCATCTGGCCGGCCATCTGCTTGAAGAGCCCGCCCATGATCGTGTCGGCCATGGCGGGCATCATCTTCTTGAGGATATCCCGGCCGATCCCGCTGAGCTGCTCGGCCTGTGCCGCGATCGCCCGCGAAACCTCCTTCGAGCCGAAGAGCTTTTCGAGCACGGCATTACCGTCGGCGATCCCCTCCGGAGTGAAGGCCTTGCTCATGTCCTCGAAATACTTGGCATAGCCGCCGGAAAACATGTCTCGCGCCAGCGCGGCGAAATTATAAGGATTGGCGCTGCTGCGCGTCAGGGCGAAGGAGAAGGCCGGCATCAGCGCCGCCAGCGCCTGCACCGCCTGTTCCTGGGCCAGGTTGAACTGCTTGGCCATGGCTTGTATGGCCGAACCGTCCTGCGCCCGAAGCATCATGTCGAACAGTGGCAGCATGGCGCACCCTTCCGGCTCCTTGTGGTGAGGAGACTATAAACGGAAAAGTGCTGGCGAAAACCGGTTTTTGAGACGCGCCGAGGACGGCTCAGTATTGGTATTCTTCGAAAACCGGCTCGACCGAGCCGTTCCAGCGACCGTTGTAGAGTGCCAGCATGTCCTCGGCGAGCGTCGTCTTCTTGGCCAGGATCTCGTCGAGTGGGTTGAGGAAGACGCTTTCGTCCACGCCCTCGTCGTTCACGTAGTTGCGGCTCTTGAGGCCCGTCTTCGATATGCCGACCACCTCGCGGGAGATGTCGATGAGGGAAGCGCCCTTGATCTCCGCCCGGAGACCCTGCGCCGGAACGGCATCGCGAAGTGCGCTCACGTCGGCAACGGTCCAGTCGGCGGTGAACCTTTCGGCCGCGTCGAGCGCCGCATCGTCATAGAGCAGTCCCACCCAGAAGGCCGGAAGCGCGCAGATGCGCCGCCAGGGACCGCCATCGGCCCCGCGCATTTCCAGGAAGCGCTTCAGCCGTACATCCGGAAAGAGAGTGGAGAGGTGGTTCGTCCAGTCGCCCATCGTGGGCTCCCAGGCCGTGATTTCGCCCTTCAACGCGCCTGCCATGAACTGGCGGAAGGTGATGTGGGTGCAATCGTGATACCTGCCGTCGCGCACCACGAAATACATCGGCACGTCGAGCGCCCATTCCACGTAATCGGCAAAGCCGAAATCCGCGTCGAACACGAAGGGCAGCAGGCCCGAGCGCCGGTTGTCCGTGTCGCGCCAGATCTCGCCGCGCCAGGAAAGCAGACCGTTCGGCTTGCCTTCGGTAAACGGCGAGGAAGCGAAAAGCGCGGTGGCGAGAGGCTGCAGCTTCATGGAGACGCGTATCTTGCGCGCCATGTCGGCCTCGGAGGAGAAGTCGAGGTTCACCTGGATCGTGCAGGTGCGGTACATCATGTCGAGACCGTGCGAGCCGACCTTTGGCATGTAGCGCGTCATGATCTCGTAGCGCGATTTCGGCATGCGCGGCGTTTCGGCGAGCGACCATTTCGGGCTGCCGCCGATGCCGAGGAAACGGATGCCCATTGGTTCGGCGATCTCACGCAGGACCGCGAGATGCTGGTTGGACTCGTGACAGGTCTGGTGGATGTTTTCGAGCGGCGCGCCGGAAAGCTCGAACTGGCCCCCGGGCTCGATCGAGATCGCGCCCATGCCTGAATGTTCCGCAAGGCCGATGATGTTCCCGCCGTCCATGATCGGCTCCCAGCCGAGCCTGGCTTCCATGCCCTTGAGCAGGGCCGAGATGCTGGCTTCCCCGAAATAGGGAACAGGGCTGTTGTCCTGACGGAAGAAGGCGAACTTCTCATGCTCGGTGCCGATGCGGAACTGCTCTTTCGGCCGCGGGCCCTTTTCCAGGTAGGCGGAAAGCTCGGACACCGAGGAAAGTGGTGTCTGGTCTGTGGTGTCGCGGGCCATGGGAACTACCTTGTTCGGCTGCCTGTCTTGCGGGACGGGTCCGGCTGATTGGACCGGATTGACGTGCCGCACAAGTGAATTTTCTTCAAGATGCTTTCAGAATTTCGCGGGCGCCCTGTCAAGTGTATCGAAGGGCTTTAGCGCCAGTCTCCGATCGCTGCCTGGATCACGGCGAGCGCCGCCACCGCGGCCGTGTCGGCGCGCAGGATGCGTGGCCCGAGCGGGATGGCGGTGACGAAGGGAAGTTCGCGCAAAAGCTTGCGCTCCTCCTCTGAAAAGCCGCCCTCCGGCCCGACCAGCAGCGCCAGATGGCGCTCCTTGATCGCCGAGAGGATCGGCAGCGGGTTTTGGCCTTCATCTCCCTCGTCGCAAAAGATGATGCGGCGTTCGGCCGGCCAGCCTTCGAGCAGATCCTTGAGCTTGACCGGCGCGGCAACCGTCGGGATCGACAGGATGCCGCATTGTTCTGCTGCCTCGATCACATTGGCTTGAAGCCGCTCCAGGCTGGTGATCTTGCCTTGCACATGCTGGGTCGAAACCGGCTGCAGCAGGCCGGCGCCCATTTCCACCGCCTTCTGCACCAGATAATCGAGCCGGCCGACCTTGAGCGGCGCAAAAAGGTAATGAAGGTCCGGCGCTTGCGGCTGCGCGCGAACCTGTTCGGTGATCTCCAGCATTAGCTTCTTGCGGCTTGGAAAGACGAGCCGCGCCTTCCACTCGCCGTCCCGTCCGTTGAACACCAGGACCTCGGCACCTTCCCCCATGCGCAGCACGTTGGCGAGATAGTTGAACTGCTCGGGCGAGGCCTCATGCCTGGCATCTGCCGAAAGGGTCGAATCGACGAACAGCCTTTGCATACGGAAATTGGCGCGCATCTGGATTTCCCGAGTTTCAGAGGAACAGGGCAAACATGAGCATGGCGATACCGGCCCCAAGGGCCGTGGAGGCGGGCAGGGTGATGATCCAGGCGCCCATGATGCTCAGGAAGTGCGAACGCCGCACGAGATAGCGCCTTCGCATTTCGTCCTCGTTCCGCTCCATGGGCGGTGCCACGTCGTACTTGGCTGCTCGCGCCCGTATATATTCGAGCCGACGGCGGGAATTGCGGGTATACCACTCGCGGAAGAAACCCACGCCGAAGACCGCTCCGACGGCGATATGGGTGGAGGAGACCGGCAGGCCGATCCACGAG
This sequence comes from Rhizobium moroccans, assembly GCF_057559155.1. Classification (NCBI taxonomy): domain Bacteria; kingdom Pseudomonadati; phylum Pseudomonadota; class Alphaproteobacteria; order Hyphomicrobiales; family Rhizobiaceae; genus Rhizobium; species Rhizobium moroccans. The sequence continues at coordinate 11,692 of NZ_JBHFJG010000005.1, forward strand.
GCGACGAGAACCGTCAGCGCCGTCGAAAGCGAGACGCAATAGGCCCGCATCGGATTGAGCCTGGTGATCTCCGCGCCGACCAGCTTCACCAATCTCGGGCCGAACAGCAGGAGGCCGAGTGAGATGCCGAGACCGCCGATCGCCAGTTCCCATGTCGGAATGCTGACGGCTCCGGAAATGCCCTGCTGCGCGGTGGAAACGATCGCGGCAAGCGGGCCGATGGCGTTCGATACGTCGTTCGCTCCATGCGCGAAGGAAAGCAGGGCGGCGGAAAACACCAACGGGATGCGGAAGAGTTTTCTGAGCGACTGATTGCGGTTTTCCAGCCCCTCCGCCTGACGGCGGATCACCGGGGTCAGTCCCGCCCAGGCCGCAAGCCCGCAGACGGCGGCGATCGCGGTCGCGACGGGCGCGGAAACCCCGGACGTTTCTCCGAAGCCGAGAATAGCGAGATAGCCCGCGAAGGCACCGGTCATGATGCCGAGCAGTACCGGCACCCATTTCGTGGCAGCCGCGATCTTGTCCTCGCGGTAGATGATGGTTTCCTTGACGAAATAGAGGCAGCCGGCTGCGATTATGGCCCCAAGCAGCGGGGAAAAGACCCAGCTTGCCGTGATGCCGAGGACGGTGCTCCAGTTCACCGCGGAAAGGCCGGCCGCCGCAATGCCGGCCCCCATCACGCCGCCCACGATCGAATGGGTTGTGGAGATCGGCGCGCCGAACCAGGTCGCGACATTGATGAGCAGGGCGGAAGAAAGCAGTGCCGCCATCATCGCCCAGATCAGCATGTCGGGGCTGGTGATCATGCCCCCATGCATGACGTCGTTGGCGATGGTGTTGGCGACGCTCCGGCCGGCGATCACCGCGCCCGCCACCTCGAAGACAGCGGCAAGGCCGAGGCCGAAGGCCATGGACATGGCCCGCGCGCCGACTGCCGCGCCGATATTGTTGGTCACGTCGTTGGCGCCGATGTTCATGGCCATGTAAGCCGCGATGGCGGACGCGGCGACCACCAGGACGACGTCCGGCTTGCCGGTCACCGAATAGGCTGCGATTATCGCGGCGAGGATCAGGAAGAGAAGTGCCGTGCCGGGAGCCGCAAGCCGGCGCGACATCTGCCGTGCAGCCTCCTCGAGGGAGGAAATCTTCTCAAGATCCTTGTCGAGCGTCGGCTTAACCAGACGCGGCCGGGGTTGGCCCATTTATTCTTTCAACTCCTAGAAATCAGTGTTGGGCCGCCCCAGGGGCCGCATAGCCGGTTTGGGTAATCGCATCCGCGCTCGAAGGCAATGACGGCGCAGCGAAAGTCAGCCGGCCTTCACCTCCAGAGGTCCGGGGCCCGGCGGTCGCATCCGCTCCTTGAATTGCAGAAGAAGATCCTTGAGTTCCGGTTCGTTGACCCTCTGGGCGGCCTCCTCGGAAGAGACCCATTCCAGGCGCCGTGCTTCCCGTTCCGGAAAGTTCTTCAACAGCTCTTCGACTTCGAGCAGGTGCACCTGCACCCTGACGGGTATCTTGAAGCCGTTCGATAGGGTTTTCCGGTAGTGATAGAAGCCGAAAGGCTCCTTTTCCGCCTTGCCCTTCACGCCGGCCTCCTCATAGGCCTCGCGCTCTGCGACCTGGTGGGCCTTCTTGCCCGACATAGGCCAGCCCTTGGGAATGACCCAGCGGCCCGTATCCCGGCTGGTGGCGAGCAGAACCTCGATCTGCCCCTGTTTCTTCCTGATCCGATAGCATAGCGCTGCATATTGCTGCCGCGGAGGCCGCTGCAGCATCAGACGAACATTGCCCGCCAGTCGTTTCAGGAAGTCCAATTGAGGGTCACCTCCGGGTTTTCTGTTGTAGCCATATCGAATATAAGAACGAATTGACGGCAAAACGAGCGCATACAAGGGCAGCCCGACGAGAATCACCGCAACAAATTCGGCTTGCTGAAAACAATTGTGAGGCAGCTTGGTTTCACGTCAACTAATTTTGCACAGGTGTGCAAAATCTGCTCAGCTTATCCGCTGCTGAAGCCTCAATCGGGCGATCCGGTCCCACTCGCCGGCGCGCTCCGCTTCCGCGGTCATCCTGGCGATGAAGTCGATATGCTCCTCGGCCGCCCGCCGGGCCGCCGCCGGATTGCCTTCCAGGATCGCCGCGCCGATTGCGGCGTGTTGCGCCATGACCGCATCATGCGCATCTGCAATCTTGAATATCATCTTACGATTGTAGAATATATCATCGCTCAACAGACGATAGCAAGCCCTGAGTGTGTGCATCAGGACGATGTTGTGGGCGGCATCGCCGATTGCATTGTGAAATTCGACGTCGGAGACGAGCTCGTCCTCGAAGCGTCCGTCGCTATGCGCCCGGCGCATTTCGTCCAGGATGTGCCGGATAAGCTGCCTGTCCGTATCGGTAGCCCGCTCGGCGGCGAGCTCGGCCGTCAGGGCTTCGAGCTGTCGGCGGTATTCCAGATAGTCGCGGGTCGCTTGGGCGTGCCGCCGGATGAGATCGACAAGCGGGCGGGAAAAGACCTCGCCTATGATATCCGCCACATAGGTGCCGCCGCCATGCTGGCTCACCAGCAGGCCGCGTCCTTCGAGTTCCTTCAGGGCCCCCCTTAGGATCGGGCGGGAAATGTCGAACTTCTGGGCGAGTTCCCGCTCGCCGGGAAGTCGCTCGCCGTCGCGCAGCACACCGTTGAGGATCAGAAGTTCGATCCGATGGACGACCTCGCCGGCGGTCCTGCCATGCGAGACGGGAGCGAAGAGTTCGTGGGTCAAGTCCGGCATTTCCTGCAATTCTCCACCGACGGAAGGCCTCCTTGTATCACTGGTAAAAAAAGTATACCAGTCGTGCGAAGAAGGAGGCTCTCGTGTCTGAGACCATTCAATTCCTGCCACCGCGTCAGGCGGTGCTGTCGCGCCGGACGGCGATCATTGCCGATCTCGCGGACCTTCTGCCGCCCGACTGTCTTGTGCATGAGCCGCGCGAGCTGGTGCCGTTCGAAACGGACGCCTTCGTTGCCTATCGCCGTGTGCCGCTCGCGGTCGTCCTCCCGCGCACGACGGCCGAGGTCGCGGCGGTGATGAAATATTGCCACCGCTATGGCGTTCCGGTGGTGCCGCGCGGAGCCGGCACCTCGCTTTCCGGCGGGGCGATCCCCCAGGAGGATGCAGTCGTGCTCGGCCTTTCCAAGATGTCGCGCATCCTGGAAGTGGATTACGCCAACCGCACCGCCACGGTTCAGGCGGGCGTCACGAACCTGAGCATTTCCGAGACCGTCGGCGCAGACGGCTTCTTCTACGCACCCGATCCCAGCTCGCAGCTCGCCTGCACGATCGGCGGCAATATCGGTATGAATTCCGGGGGCGCGCACTGTCTGAAATACGGCGTCACCACCAACAACCTGCTCGGCGTGAAGATGGTGCTGGTGGACGGCACCGTGATCGAGCTCGGCGGCAAGCATCTGGATGCGGCGGGCTACGACCTTCTCGGCCTCGTCTGCGGTTCGGAAGGCCAGCTCGGCATCGTGACGGAGGCGACCGTGCGGCTGATCGCGAAGCCCGAGGGCGCGCGTCCCGTTCTCTTCGGTTTCGATACATCGGAAGAGGCTGGCTCCTGCGTGGCGGATGTCATCGGCTCCGGTATCATTCCGGTCGCCATCGAATTCATGGATAAGCCGGCGATCGAGATCTGCGAGGCTTTCGCCCATGCCGGCTATCCGCTTGATGTCGGTGCGCTTCTCATCGTCGAGGTCGAGGGTTCCGAGGCCGAGATGGACGCCATGCTGAAGGAGATCGTCGAGATCGCCGGCCGCCATGGGGTAAAGACCGTGCGCGAAAGCCAGTCCGCCATGGAAGCGGCGCTGATCTGGAAGGGCCGCAAATCCGCTTTCGGCGCCACCGGCCGGATCGCCGATTACATCTGCATGGATGGCACGGTGCCGCTCGGCAAGCTTTCCTACGTGCTGAAGAAGACATCCGAGATTACCGACAGTTTCGGGCTGCGTGTCGCGAATGTCTTCCACGCCGGAGACGGAAACATGCACCCGTTGATCCTGTTCAATGCCAACGACCCGGAAGATGCGGCCAAGGCGGAAGCCGCCGGCAACGAGATATTGAAGCTCTGCGTCGATGCGGGCGGTTGCCTCACCGGCGAGCACGGCGTCGGCATCGAGAAGCGCGACCTGATGCGCCACCAGTATTCGGAGGCGGACCTTGCTCAGCAGATGGCCGTGCGCGCCGCCTTCGATGAGGGCTGGATATTGAACCCCTCGAAGGTGTTCCCGCTGGAGGGACGGCCCACCACATGACGCTGATACCCACTTCCGAAGTCGATGCCGCCTATATCATTCGAACCGCCGCGAGCGGAGGCAAAAAGCTTGCGCCTTGCGGGGGCAGCACGCGCGCCGGCTTCGGCAACTCCACCGAACCGGCCGAGAAGATGAGTTCCCGGGGACTTTCCGGCATCGTCGATTATGAGCCGGCCGAAATGGTGATGACCGTGAAGGCCGGTACGCCGCTCTTGGAAGTCGAAGCGGCGCTTGCCGCCAATCGGCAGATGATGTCCTTCGAGCCGATGGATCATCGCGGCATCATGGGCACGACCGGCGAGCCAACGATCGGTGGTGTGTTTGCGGGCAATATCTCCGGGCCGCGCCGTTTCGTGGGCGGCGCCGCGCGCGACAGCCTGCTCGGCATTCGCTTCGTCAACGGCAAGGGCGAACTGATCCGCGCCGGGGGACGGGTGATGAAGAACGTCACCGGCCTCGACCTGGTGAAGCTGCTGGCGGGCTCGCATGGCACGCTCGGCTTTTTGACCGAGGTGACCTTCCGCGTTCTGCCCATGCCGCAGACCGTCGAGACGGTCGTGATCTCGGGCCTCGACGACGCGGAAGCGGCGCGTGCCATGGCAGCGGCGATGGCTCTGCCGGTCGAGGTATCCGGCGCGGCGCATCTGCCCGCGAGCGTCAAGGGTCGGTTTATCGGCGGCGGTCTGCCGGAAGGCGAGGCGACCGTGCTGCGGCTGGAAGGCCTTTCGGCCTCGGTGGCCGTGCGGGCGGATAAACTCGCCGATGCCATGGCAGCCTTCGGGCCGGTATCGAGAATCGCAATGGATGAGAGCCAGGCGCTCTGGCGGGAAATTCGCGATGTCCATCCCTATGCGGATGGCACGCGGAAACCGCTTTGGCGTGTCTCGGTCGCGCCGTCCGTCGGTCACCAGCTTGTCGCCGCGCTGCGGCTGGAGGCCGGCATCGACGCGTTTTACGATTGGCAGGGTGGCCTCGTCTGGATGCGCATGGAGGCTGATCCGGAAGCCGAACTGCTTCGCCGCTACATCAAGGCGCTGGGCGGCGGCCATGCCACGCTCATGCGCGCGCCCGATGCGGTGCAGGCCTCCACCCCGGCCTTCGAGCCGCAGCCGGATGCGGTGGCGCTGCTCTCAGTGCGCGTGAAACAGGCGCTTGATCCGGCAGGCATCTTCAGCCCCGGCAAGATGGGAGGAAATTTCTGATGCAGACCTCCTTCACCGCCGAACAGCTTCTCGATCCGCATGTGGCGGAATCCGAAAAGATCCTGCGCCGTTGCGTGCATTGCGGTTTCTGCACGGCGACCTGTCCCACCTATGTGACGCTCGGCAACGAACTCGATAGCCCGCGCGGGCGTATCTACCTCATCAAGGATATGCTGGAAAATGGCCGTCCTGCGGATGCCGAGGTGGTCACCCATATCGACCGCTGCCTCTCCTGCCTCGCCTGCACCACGACTTGCCCATCCGGCGTCGATTACATGCATCTGGTGGATCACGCACGGGTGCATATCGAAAAGACCTATCGCCGGCCGCTCGCGGACAGGTTGATCCGCAACCTGCTCGCGGCGGTTCTGCCCTATCCGGCGCGCTTCCGCGCGGCACTTGGCCTTGCGAAGCTCGGCCGTCCCTTCGCACCGCTTTTGAAACGGGTCCCGGCGCTGAAACCTCTCGGTGCGATGCTGGAGCTGGCTCCGAAATCCGCCGCGAAAGCTTCGGCAGGCCCGGCCACTCACCCGCCTCAGGCCGAAAGGCGGGGACGCGTGGCGATCCTGACCGGCTGTGCCCAGCCGGTTCTCGATCCGCGCATCAACGAAGCGACCATTCGCCTCCTCACCCGCCTCGGCATCGAGGTCGTGGCGCCATCGGGCGAGGGCTGCTGCGGAGCGCTGGTGCATCACATGGGTCGCGAGGAGCAGGCGCTCGATCACGCCCGCCACAATGTCGATGTCTGGCTCCGCGAGGTCGAAAGAGGCGGGCTCGATGCGATCATCATCACCGCCTCCGGCTGTGGCACGACCATCAAGGATTACGGCCATATGCTGCGGCTCGATCCGGCCTATGCAGAAAAGGCGGCAAAGGTCTCGACGCTCGCGAAGGACATCACCGAGTATCTTTCGACGCTCGACCTGCCGCGCCTCGAGCCGCAGGGTTTGACGGTCGCCTATCACTCGGCCTGTTCAATGCAGCACGGCCAGAAGATCACCATGCAGCCGAAGAACCTGTTGAAGGCGGCGGGCTTTGGTGTGCGCGATCCGGCGGAAGGCCATCTCTGCTGCGGCTCGGCCGGCACCTACAACATTCTTCAATCGGAGATTTCCGAGCAGTTGAAGGCCCGCAAGGTGAAGAACATCGAGGCGACGAAGGCGGATGTCATCGCCACCGGCAATATCGGCTGTATCACGCAGATATCCACCGGAACAGCGATGCCGATCCTGCACACGGTGGAACTGCTCGATTGGGCCTATGGCGGGCCGAAGCCGGGGAAATTGAAGGACAGGTAAGTGGCCTGCGACATCGGTGGTCGTCATGCTCGGGCTTGTCCCGAGCATCTGCCAAGGTCCAACTGGATCTTGAGGTGGTTAGATCCTCGGGACAAGCCCGAGGATGACGATTGGAGAGGCAAGGCTTCCCCTGCTTACAACGATCAGCCGCCGAAGATCGTTCGGAAGATATCGATGCCGCGGTCCTGGAAGGCCACGTCTCCGTGCTTGCTGCCGGGGCCGATAACGATGACCTTGGTGCCGACGGCCGCACGCGCATAGAGGTGCTCGACATCCTTGTTCATCATCCGGATGCAGCCGGACGACAGATTGAGCCCGATGGTCCAGGGCTGGTTCGTGCCGTGGATGCGGAAGATCGTGTCCCGTCCGCCCTTGTAGAGATACATGGCGCGGGCGCCGAGCGGATTGTCCGGTCCTCCCTTCTGCACGACAGGCAGCTTGATGCCGCGGCGGGCTTCACGGGCGCGCATCTCGGCGGGCGGCGTCCAGGACGGCCACTCGGCCTTGCGGCCGACCGACACCACGCCCGACCAGCCGAAGCCTTCACGGCCGACTCCGATGCCGTAGCGAGTCGCGCGGTTCCTGCCTTCCACGTAGTAGAGGAATTTGTTGTCGGTATCGACGATGATCGTGCCGGGAGCTTCGTTCGTCGAGAAGCGCACCATGCGCCGCTTGTATTTTTCCGGTACCTGCCGGTTGCGAACCTTGGGCGCGACGTCGCTTGCCGTCGTCTGCGGGCGTGCCGAAGCCGAGGTCTGCGCGAAAGCCTCGCCCGCGACCATGCCCATCATCATGCTGGCAATGGCCACCAGCGTTGTCCACCTTCTCATCCTTACCCCTCGTGCAAATAGATCCTAAGTCGAGGCAAGATGTCTCGTCTTAGGATTTGGGGCAAGATGAGGCATGGCGAATATAGATGGGTAGCCTGTGTGAAACCGGCCGGATCGTGGCGATCCGGCCACATAAATGCATGTCGCGCACAAGTGTGCGGCGGTTTTGCCATGACGATATGCGGAAAAGAAAGCTCAGATTACTATCACTTTGGTGCCGAGCTTGACCCGTTCGTAGAGATCCACGACGTCCTCGTTGCGCATGCGGATGCAGCCGGAGGAAACCGCGCTGCCGATCGTCCAGGGCGCATTCGTGCCGTGGATGCGGTAGAGCGTGGAGCCGAGATACATGGCGCGCGAGCCGAGCGGGTTTTGAGGGCCGCCTTCCATGAAGGCCGGCAGGTAGTGGCCCTTGGCGGCTTCGCGGGCGATCATCTCCTTCGGCGGCGTCCAGGTCGGCCATTCCTTCTTGGCGGTGACCTTGTGGGTGCCGGCCCATTCGAAGCCCGGCTTGCCGACACCGACGCCGTAGCGCCGCGCCTTGCCATTGCCTGTTACCAGGTAGAGGAAGCGGTTGTTGGTGTCGATGACGATCGTGCCGGTCGGATGCTTGGTTTCATAGGCGACCACCTGCGGCAGGAATTGCGGCTCGACCTGGCTTTTGACGACCTTGTTCGGCCGGACCGCGACCTGCTGGGCACGCTTGCGAGGTTGCTGCCGGATGGCGTCGCGGCGGGTGATCTCACGCGTCGCACGCTGCTGGTAGACACGCGGCTTGGCCGGGCGTTGAGCATAGCCGACCGGCCGCACTCTCGATCCCCCGAGCTGCATGACCCAGGGGGCGGTCAGATCGGGGCTCACGACCACCGGCGGGCGCTCCCGATAACGGTCGTTTGCCGAGGCGGTGTTGGAAAGGGCGGTGCTGAAAAGGGCCGTCGTGAGGCCAAGGACCATAAACAGGGTTTTCTTCATCGGATCTACTCGCTACTCGACAACCGATACGGGGGCTGCGGGTTCACAGCATCTTTGCTGTTGAGAAACTGCCAAGAGAGTGGCGAGCGAATGGTAAACGGGTGGACGCCGCAGCTTGCTGCGCCCGATAAACCTTTTGGCAGGGTTACCGCCTGGTTTTGAAATATGGTTGACGGATGCTGAAACCCGTCAAAACGGGGTTTGAAACGAATGGACGGCATTATCATTGGTGACGACGGCAAGCCGCGCTGCGCCTGGCACCAGGGGCTGGATGATTACCGCCGCTATCATGACGAGGAATGGGGCAGGCCCGTGACGGACGATTTCCGCCTGTTCGAGAAGATCTGCCTGGAAGGTTTCCAGTCTGGCCTTTCCTGGCTCACCATCTTGCGCAAGCGGGAGAATTTCCGTGCCGCCTTCGCGAGGTTCGACTACGGGAAGGTCGCGCAATTCGGCGAGGAGGATATCGCCCGCTGCCTTGCTGATGCTGGCATCATCCGCCATCGCGGCAAGATCGTCTCGACCATCAACAATGCCCGTCGGGCGCTGGAACTGCGCGACGAATTCGGCTCGCTGGCGAAATACTTCTGGAGCTTCGAGCCGAAGGCCACCGAACGGCCGGAGGTGATGGACCTCGAAACGCTGCGCGCCAACCCGACCACGCCGGTCTCGGTAAAACTCTCGAAGGAGTTGAAGAAGCGAGGCTGGACCTTCGTCGGCCCGACCACTGTCTATGCCTTCATGCAGGCCATGGGTCTCGTCAACGACCACCTCGACGGCTGCTTCTGCCAGAAGGAAGTGGAGGCGCAGCGCCTCGCCTTCACGCGGCCCTGATCGTTTCGAGCACGGAACCCAACTGGCCGAGATGCTCGATCTGGCGGAAGCGCGGGGCATCGGTCGGCGGCTCCACATGCTCCACCACCCAGGTCAGCGCATGGGGGATGAAGACGCCATAGCTGCCGGCGGCGATTGCCGGCACAATATCGGATTTCAGCGAATTCCCCACCATCATCGCCCGTTCCGGCCCGTCGGCGAGCTTTGAAAAAATCCGCCGATAGGTGGTGGCGTTCTTGTCGCTGACGATCTCCACCGCATCGAAGAAATCCCCGAGCCCGGATTGGGCGAGCTTGCGCTCCTGGTCGAAGAGGTCGCCCTTGGTGATCAGCACCAGGAGGTATTCGCCGTTGAGCGCCTCAAGCGTTTCCTCCACATGAGGCAGCTTCTCCACCGGGTGTCGCAGCAGGTTTCGGCCGATCTCCAGAATTTCGGCGATCGTATCGGTGGAGACCTGGCCGCCGGTGATCTCGATCGCCGTCTCGATCATCGAAAGCGTGAAGCCTTTGATACCGAAGCCGTAATAGGCGAGATTGCGCTTCTCGGCTTCCAGCAGCCGCTCGGAAATATGCGCGCCCTCGGCGAATTCGCCGAGAAGGTCCACGAAAGACTGTTCCGTCAGGCGGTAATATTGCTCGTTCTGCCAGAGCGTATCGTCGGCATCGAAGCCGATCGCAGTAATCGGGCGCATGGATCACTTCGCCTCCAGACCGTTGATATGGAGGATAAAAAGGTGCCGGGCAAGAAGCCAGCCCTGCCCGGCACCAACTTGTTATTGCCCGCGTGCCTTCAGCCAGGCCTCCATTTCGGCGATTTCAGCCGTCTGCGCCTTGATCACCTCTTCGGCGAGCTTGCGCAGTTCGGGGTCCTTGCCGTGTTCGAGCTCGACCTTGGCCATGTCGATCGCGCCCTGATGGTGCGGGATCATGCTGCGGACGAAATCGACATCGGCATCGCCGGAATATTCGATCGTCATATCCTTGTGCATCTTGTCGTTGGCTTGCGTGAAGCCCTTGGTGGAAGGGCTGGCTTCCGCCGTCGTGGCGGAATGGTCGTGTCCCTTCGTTTCCTGTGCCGCCAGAGGACTGACGACCAGAGGGCCGGCGAGCAGAATGGCCAGAGTTGCAGTCGCAATAATGGTCTTCGAAGACATGGTTTTTCCTTATCCTGTGTCAGATCTGTTGAACTGTGGTGAGAAAACAGTCTCGTCAGGATCGGGGAGGCGGGTCGATCGGCGCCGCCTCGGCGGAGATCAATGCCCGGACCAGGTCAGGCGCCGGATAGGAAAAAGTAAAATGTTTGCCGCCGGCCTGCAGCGGCTCCGGCAGGAGCGTCACACAGGCCGCACAGAACGGCATGACGCAGTTCTTGGCGCCGTGCGGGCAGGGTTTTTGGCTGTTTTTGTGATGTTCGGCCACATCGGCTTTCGCTTTGACCACATGGTCGCCATGGCCCGAATGCTGCTGCGCGGAGGCTGCGGCGTGGTCGAGCGCCGTTACCGCCAATGGCTGGGCAGCCATGGCCGGCATGGCGCCGTAGAAAAGCCAGGCAAGAAACATCAGCAATGGTGCAAGGCGCGACATGCGCAGGAATTTAGTCACTCGGGAACAGAAAGCAAAGGGAAGATCGGCGGAATGCCGAAGACGTGACACCCATGGCTCAGCGGTAGATTTCCCGCCGATGGCCGATCTCGATGACGAGCACTACAAGGCGGTGATCCTGGATATCGCAGATGATGCGGTAATCGCCGACGCGATAGCGCCAATATTCCCCGAACTCGGAGCCTTTCAGCGGCTGTCCGATCTGTCTGGGATCAGGAAGAGAAGCTATTCTCTGTTCCAGGAAGTCCCGGATGCGCTTTCGCGTTCCGGGATCGATTTCTTGGCTAATTTTTGAGCTGCCTGGTCATACTCAATCGTCCAGGCCACGCCAGAATTCCTCCGAATTGATGACTTTGCTCTCACCTCGACGGATCCGTTCCATCGCCGCCTCGGCAGCAGCGATATCGTGCAGGTCCTCGAGATGTTGCTCGAGGATGTCTTTCACATAGGCATCCGGCTCGGCGCCGACTTTGGCCGCATATTCCGCGACAAGCCTGTGCATTTCGTCCGGCATTTCGATCGTAACGCGCTTGTTCATGGCTTTTTGCCTTTCCCTGGCTGGATTATATAGCATCGCATGGCCGCCTTCACCAGCCGCCGCCCTTGCCGCTCCGGCCGTCATCCTCTAAGAAACCGCACACAAATCCGGCCTCCTGCCGAGGTCCGAAGGCAATGGAAATCCGATCATGAGCGACAAGAAACAAAAAACGCAGAAACTCAAGGCCCGCCTGCCGCGCGGCTTCGTCGATCGTTCCGCCGCCGATATCCATGCCACCAACGAGATGATCGAAAAGATCCGCGAGGTCTACGAGCGTTACGGCTTCGATCCGATGGAAACGCCGCTCTTCGAATATACCGATGCACTCGGCAAATTCCTGCCTGACAGCGACCGCCCGAACGAAGGCGTCTTCTCGCTCACGGATGACGACGACCAGTGGATGAGCCTGCGCTACGACCTGACTGCGCCGCTCGCCCGCCATGTCGCGGAAAACTTCAACGAGATCCAGCTGCCGTTCCGCACCTATCGCGCCGGCTATGTCTTCCGCAACGAGAAGCCGGGTCCGGGCCGCTTCCGTCAATTCATGCAGTTCGATGCCGATACCGTGGGCGCGGCGGGCGTCCAGGCCGATGCCGAAATGTGCATGATGATGGCCGACACGATGGAAGCACTCGGCGTCAAGCGCGGCGATTACGTCATTCGCGTCAACAACCGCAAGGTCTTGGACGGCGTCATGGAGGCGATCGGGCTTGGTGGCGAGGACAAGGCCGGCCAACGGCTGAACGTGCTGCGCGCTATCGACAAGCTCGACAAGTTCGGTCCCGAAGGCGTGCGCCTTCTGCTCGGTGAAGGCCGCAAGGATGAGAGCGGCGACTTTACCAAGGGTGCGGGATTGAATGGAGAGCAGATCGAAAAGGTTCTCTTCTTTGTCGGTATCAGGGATTACGCGGAAAGTGCTGTTCAGCTCGCCGAACTCGTAGCCGGTACGGCGCAGGGCGGCGAGGGTGTCGACGAATTGAACACGATCGGTGCGCTTGCAACGAGCGCCGGCTACGGTCCGGACCGCATCAAGATCGATCCCTCCGTCGTGCGGGGCCTCGAATATTACACCGGTCCGGTCTTCGAAGCAGAACTCACCTTCGACGTCACCAACGAGAAGGGCGAGAAGGTCGTCTTCGGCTCGGTCGGCGGCGGCGGGCGGTACGATGGTCTCGTATCGCGCTTCATGGGCCAGCCGGTGCCGGCCACGGGCATTTCCATCGGCGTTTCGCGCCTGATGACGGCGCTGAAGAATTTGGGCAAGCTCGGCCAGGACGAGGTGGTTGCGCCGGTCCTCGTCACCGTCATGGACGGCGATGTGGAGAGCATGGGGCGCTACCAGCGGTTCACCCAGGCTTTGCGCGCCGAAGGTATCCGCGCCGAAATGTACCAGGGCAACTGGAAGAAATTCGGCAACCAGCTCAAATATGCCGACCGCCGCGGCTGCCCGATCGCCATCATCCAGGGCGGCGACGAGCGCGGCCAGGGCGTCGTTCAGATCAAGGACCTCATCGAGGGCAAGCGTCTTTCCGGCGAGATCGAGGACAATGCCGCCTGGCGCGAGGCGCGTGTCGCACAGGAGACGGTTGCCGAGGCCGATCTGATCGCCAAGGTGAAGGAGATTCTGGCGGCACAGGCGGAAGATCGCAGGCGGGCGAGTGATGCTTGATTGGCCCCTCCCCAACCCTCCCCACAAGGGGGAGGGAGCCGGTCGGCGCAAGCCGCCATCCTGGTGTGAAACCGCTGAGTTTTATGTTCCTGCGCTGAACGGTGCGGCGAACCTTACCCTCCCCCTTGTGGGGAGGGTCGGAGCGAAGCGACGGGGAGGGGAAATTCCATGCCCCTGAGCGACATGCCGGAATTTTCCGACGACCTGTTGAAGGAATTCGAGACCCGGCGGACCGAGCGGGTCAATACGCCGGTCATCCAGCCTGCCGAACCTTTTCTCGATATAGCGGGCGAGGATCTGCGCCGCCGCATTTTTCTCACCGAGAGCGAAACGGGCGCCAGCCTGTGCCTGCGGCCGGAATTCACCATTCCCGTCTGCCTGCGGCATATCGAGACCGCGACGGGCACGCCGCGGCGCTATTCCTATCTGGGAGAGGTTTTCCGGCAGCGGCGCGAGGGCGCCCATGAATTCTATCAGGCGGGCATCGAGGATCTCGGCGATAAGGATATCGCAAGCGCCGATGCGCGGGCGATCGGGGACGCCACGGGCGTCCTGAAGGCGCTGCTCCCCGGCCGGAAACTCGCCTTGACGCTCGGAGACCAGGCGGTTTTCGAAGCGGTGGTGCAGGCGCTCGGCCTGCCGCTCGGCTGGCAGAAGCGGCTGATCCATGCCTTCGGCGATATGGAGCATCTGGAAGCCCTGCTGGAACGGCTGGCGCGCCCTCAGCCGGTCGCCGGCCTCGATCCGGAGATCGCCGGGCTGATCGCCTCCGGCAAGGAGGCTGAGCTGGTGGCCCGCATCGACCGGACCATGCAGGAAACCGGCTATTCCACCAATGCCAGCCGCTCGCCGGCGGAGATCGCCCGCAGGCTGAAGGAGAAGCTCGAGCTTGCCGAAACCCGGCTTGATGGCTCTGCTCTTCTTCTGCTGCGCGAATTCCTGACGCTGCAACTGCCGCTCGATGAGGCGCCGGCGGCTCTGGCCGGTTTTGCCGATGCCGCCGGGCTGAAGCTCGGCGCCGCGCTGGCGCTCTTCGATGCCCGGCTTGCCGCGCTCGCCAATGCGGGTGCCGATATCGGCGGCATGACCTATCGCGCCGCCTTCGGCCGTCCGCTCGACTATTATACCGGCCTCGTCTTCGAGATCACGGAAGCGGGAAGCTCCGCGGTGCTCGCCGGCGGCGGTCGCTTCGACCGTCTGCTGACGCTCCTCGGAGCGAGCGACCATGTCCCGGCGGTCGGCTTCTCTCTGTGGCTCGATCGCATCGAGGCGGGGAGGGCGGACCAATGAACACGATCACCATCGCCTTGCCCTCCAAGGGCCGCATCAAGGAAGAGGCTGCCACCATCTTCGAGCGCGCCGGCCTGGCGATTTCAGCCGTCGGCAACGACCGCTCCTATCGTGGCCGGATCGAGGGTATCGAAGGCGTCGAGATAGCCTATCTCTCGGCCTCGGAGATCGCCCGCGAACTCGCAAACGGCGCCGTCGATTTCGGGGTTACCGGCGAGGACCTGGTCCGCGAAGGCATGCCCGAGGTGGATCAGAAGGTTGAATTCTGCGCGCGCCTTGGCTTCGGCGGGGCGGATGTCGTGGTCGCGGTTCCGGAAATCTGGCTCGATGTCGAGACCATGGCCGATCTCGGCGATGTGGCTGCGGATTTCCGCGCCCGGCATGGCCGGCGGCTGGCGATCGCCACGAAATACTGGCGGCTGACCCAGCAATTCTTCTCCCGCCAGCACGGCATCCAGCTCTACCGGATCGTCGAAAGCCTCGGCGCGACGGAAGGTGCGCCGGCGGCGGGCCAGGCGGATATCATCGTCGATATCACCTCGACGGGCTCCACGCTTCGCGCCAACCACCTCAAGGTCCTGGCGGACGGAGTTATCCTCAAAAGCGAGGCCTGCCTGGTGCGCGCTCGCAAGACCGTGCATGACGGCGATCCGCGCATAGCGAAGATCGTGAAAGCCGTCCGCACCGCCCTCTAGCGCCAAAATAAAAAGACCGCCGGATTTGCATCCGGCGGCCGTATCGGGCAGGGAAAGCTCGATAGTTATGCGTTGAGGGCGACCGAGCCGCGGCGGGCATCGATCGAGTAGGCGCCGGCGCCTGCGGCAGCGAGCACCAGGAAGCCGCCTGCGATCGTCAGGTTCTTCATCATGTTGAGCTGATTGAACATGGTCAGCATGCCGTTCGCGGCTTCCGGAAAGTCGGGAATGTTGATCGCGCTCGAATGGAAGGCGAACGCCGTGAAGGCGGAAAAGGCCGCAAGCAGAAGCGCGGCGATCCGGGTCTTGAAACCGACGAGAACGGCGATGCCCGCCAATAGTTCGAAGATGCCGGCGACATAGGCCAGCAGCGTTGCGGCCGGAAGGCCGGCGCCCGCGATCATGCCGGCGGTGCCGGCGGGATCGATAAGCTTTGGATAGCCGGACAGGATGAACATGGCCGAAAGCAGCACGCGGCCGGCAAGCAGAAGCAGGTTTGTGGAAGTGGCGGACATTTTTCTCAGGTCTCCGATGATTGTCCTTGGCCGGACTAAGCGTTGATGACTGGGAACATTCTGCATCGTTTATTCTGCCTCAGGAAGATGAACAATGCGAGACGGTTTGTCTACTATAAGTGAACAACCGCTCTCCTGATGGGCGCCGCATGCAGTTGACGTATGAGGCAATCCGCAGTCGCGAGAATGTGAGCCGCTGTTTGCTTGCCCTATATTCTTCATATGATACGGTACGTTTCGTATCGAAAAGCGAGCAGCGTTCCGATTGGGATACTGCCTTGCTCATCAAGGAGAACGGGCATGAAACGGAGAGTGCTTTATTCACGCTGCGGTCCGGCGCTGGCGCTGAGTGCAGTCGCAACGATGGCTGCGTTGGCTGGTCTGGAGGGAAGGGCGATGGCTCAAGCGAATAGTCCCGCAGCACAGCAGGATATGTCCGGCCGGGCTGCCGGGCTCGAAGCTCTTCCATTTCCGCCGGGTTACCGAGAGGTCGGCGCGGGCGAGGTCGCGATAGACGGCGGGAAGGCGCGGCTCGTCCGCTACGAACGGGCGGACGGGCGCAATTCCGGTCTTGGCGGCGAGCATTTCAGTACGGTCACCGATCCTTCGGGCAAGCTCAAGGGATTCACGCGAATGGACCTTTCTCTTCGGGAAGGCGAGCTTCCGGGTGAGGAAGAGGCGCGGAGCATAGCCATGCGCTTTCTTGGCACCCACGCGCCGGATCTTTTGCCCGGTTTGAGGATCAGCTTCATCGCGCCTCACGAGGAAACGGTCGAGAGCGGCGGTCGTCCGGTGACGCTGACAGGCATGAAGGTGAAGATGCGCAATACGGCCGATGGCCGCTGGTTCTGGGTCATCGTCGGCTCGGACCGCGAGGTCATGGTGTTTGAGCGCGACATCGTCTGGGCCAATCTCCAGGGACGCCGACAGACGGAAATGTGGCTCCATGACCGCTGGCTCGAAGAGCGTGGCGCGGATTTTCTGCGCGATGCGTAGGCTCCAAGGATCAGGCGGCCGTTGATCAAGGTGGCGGGCTTGCGGCAAGGCCGAGAAGCCCGTCACGCAGGGCCTTGAGCCCCCGGTGAAGCCGCTTGTCGCGGCGGATCACCACCGCCAGCTCGCGATGAAGCCGCGGGGAGAGAGACCTTGTGACGAGGTCCGGCCGCTCGCCGGGCGGCACCGCCATGCCGGGCAGGATGGCGCAGCCCAGCCCGGCGCCGACCATCGCCTTGATGGCCTCGACGCTTCCGAGCGACATCGTCGGGTTGAGGGCCACATCGTTGCCGGCAAACCATCTGTCGACGATGCGGCGGGTATTGCCGCCGGGTTCGAAGAGCAGCAGGGGCAGTTTGGAAAGGCTGTCAGCCGTCACCACGTCCGGCAGGGTCATGTCGCGAGGCGCGACGGCAACGAATTCGTCGTCCATGACCGGGGTGATTTCGAGCATTCGCCCGGAGGCCGGCAGGGTGACGAGCGCGATATCGATAAGGTTTTCCTCCACGGCCTTGACGATCTCGGACGTGTTCCCGGTGGTGACGGTGATCTCGAGGCCCGGATATCTGCGGCGAAGCTCTCCGAGAAGCGGCGGCAGCAGGAAGATGCAGGCGGTAGCCCCGGTGCCGAGGCGCACCCGGCCGATCGCGCCGCTCGCATGGCGCGCGACCGCCTCGACGGCGGATGAGACCTCGGCATCGATACGTTCCGCATGGGCGAGGAGTTCGGCGCCCGCCGTCGTCGGTCGGGCCTTTCGTCCGACCCGCTCGACAAGCACGGTTCCGAGCCGCTTTTCCAACTGGCGGATCTGCATGCTGACCGCCGGCTGAGTGAGGCCCAGCCGCTCGGCGGCAGCGGAAAAGCTGCCGTGCTCGATCACGGTCACGAAGGTCTTGAGATAATCGAGATTGAGGCTCTGCATTCAAAAAATCTCTCATGCTTTGCATAATTATCCAAAGCTTCTTTTATGTATTTGCATCCGCCATGATGCGGCTTCAAGATTGGCGCAGAGGAAATTGCAATGATGGAAAGCGAGGATTTTGTGAAGGAAGCATTGGTGACGCCCGCCGGGGGCAGTGTCCTGATCCGCGACGCCGAAGAAGCGGATATGGGAGCGGTGCAGGCGATCTATGCCCGCCATGTGCTTCATGGGCTTGCCACCTTCGAGGAGACGCCGCCTTCCGTAGAGGAGCTTCTTTCCCGTCGGGCCTCGGTTCTTGCGAGCGGTTTGCCCTATCTCGTCGCCGAACTGGAGGGGAAGATCGCGGGCTACGCCTACGCGACGGCTTACCGGCCGCGTCCGGCCTATCGTTTCACGATCGAGGATTCGGTCTATGTGGCGGAAGGCCTCGGTGGACGAGGCATCGGCAGCGCCTTGCTCGGGGCACTCATCGCCCGGTGCGAAAAAGGGCCGTGGCGGCAGATGCTGGCCGTCGTCGGCAACAGCGGCAACGAGGGCTCGATCGCGCTCCATAAGCGGATGGGCTTCCGCGAGGTCGGTATCCTGCGCTCGGTCGGCTTCAAGCTTGGCCAGTGGGTCGATACGGTTCTGATGCAGAGGCCGCTCGGCGAAGGCGACGAAAGCGCGCCGGACCGAGGCCTTGCGGGATGACCGCAGCGATTTCGCGTGGGACCGTTCTGTGCCTGGCACTTGGCTAGCTCGTCGCCTGGGGCATTTCCTACTATCTGATCGGCGTGTTCGGTGATCTGATCGCAGCCGATCTCGGTTGGAGCGCCGAAATCGTGTATGGCGGCTTCGCGGCCGCGTTGCTGGTGATGGGGTTTGTCTCGCCGCTCGTCGGCCGCGTCATCGATCGCCAAGGGGGGCGTTCGGTGATGATCGCCGGCGCGCTGCTCAATGCGGCGGGCTGTCTTCTCCTTGCCGTCAGCCATGGTGTGGCGACCTATTATGCCGCCTGGGTCTGTATCGGGCTTGCCATGCGGCTCACTCTTTATGACGCCGCGTTTGCGGCGCTCGTGCGGATAGGCGGGGCCGAGGCGCGTCGTCCGATCTCTCAGATCACCCTTCTGGGTGGGCTTGCCTCCACCACCTTCTGGCCCGTCGGCCATTTCCTGGCCGAACATTTCGACTGGCGTGGCGCGGTCGTCGCCTATGCCGGCTTCGCGCTCTTGACGATCCCGCTCTACCTCTCGATTCCAGACGTGCCGGCGCGGTCGTCGGAAAGTCCCGGGGCCATCACGCATGCGCCGGCGCCTGCCGCCGGCCGCGGGAACGCAGTCGTTCTGGGCGGGCTTTACGCGCTGATCATGAGCCTTGCCAATTTTCTGAATGCCGGCATGTCGGCGCATATGATCGGCGTGCTGGCGGGGCTCGGGCTCGCCGCCTCGGTATCCGTCTGGATTGCCACCCTGCGCGGCATCGGCCAATCTCTGGCGCGCTTCTGCGAGGTGCTTTTCGGCGGACGGATCGACCCGCTGACGCTCAATCTGGCGGCAACGCTCGTCCTGCCGCTTGCCTTTGCCGCAGGGCTGTTTTCGGGAACATCCGTCGTCGCGGCGGGCGTGTTCTCCTTCGCCTACGGCGCCGGCAACGGGCTTCTGACGATCACGCGCGGCACCCTGCCGCTCGTCCTCTTCGATCACCGGACATACGGCACGGTGGCCGGACGCCTGATAGCGCCGAGCTTCTTCTTCTCGGCCGCCGCGCCGGTTGCCTATGCCTATGTCATGCAGCGATTTGGGGAGGCGGGCGCCCTCTATCTCTCGGCTGTCGCCGCCACCGTCATCGTCTTCGCCGCCACGCTCCTTCTCCTGCTTGGCAGAGCAAAGCCTTAAATGAAAAAGGGCGGCCCGAAGACCGCCCTTTCTGAATTTCGGTGACAGAATTTCTTAGAAATCCATGCCGCCACCTCAAGCCTGCTTTGCAGGCTTGAGCACTTTTAGTGATGGGCGGTCATTCTGGACTTCCCGAACCTTGCGGTTCTTAGAAATCCATGCCGCCCATGCCGCCGCCCGGCATTGCCGGCATCGGGGCTTCCTTCTTCGGCAGCTCGGCGATCATGGCTTCCGTCGTGATCAGCAGAGAAGCAACCGAAGCGGCGTTCTGCAGAGCGGTGCGGACAACCTTGACCGGATCGACGATGCCGAGCTGGATCAGGTCGCCGTATTCGCCGGTCTGGGCGTTGTAGCCGTAGTTGTCTTCGTTCTTCTCGAGGATCTTGCCCACGACGATCGAAGCTTCGTCACCTGCGTTGTCCGCGATCTGGCGAACCAGCGACTGCAGCGCCTTGCGGACGATGTTGATGCCGGCTTCCTGGTCGTCGTTTGCGCCCTTGGCGGTGATCTTCGTGGAAGAACGCAGCAGAGCCACGCCGCCGCCCGGTACGATGCCTTCCTGAACGGCAGCACGCGTCGCGTTGAGGGCGTCGTCGATGCGGTCCTTCTTTTCCTTCACTTCGACTTCCGTTGAGCCGCCGACGCGGATCACGGCAACGCCGCCAGCGAGCTTGGCAAGACGCTCCTGCAGCTTTTCGCGGTCGTAGTCCGAAGTGGTTTCCTCGATCTGGGCCTTGATCTGGTTGACGCGGCCCTCAATGTCGGTCTTGGCGCCGGCGCCGTCGACGATCGTGGTGTTTTCCTTGGAGATCGAGACCTTCTTGGTGCGGCCGAGCATGTCGAGGGTAACATTCTCGAGCTTGATGCCGAGGTCCTCGGAAATCACCGTGCCGCCCGTCAGGATGGCGATGTCTTCGAGCATGGCCTTGCGGCGGTCGCCGAAGCCCGGAGCCTTGACGGCAGCGATCTTGAGGCCGCCGCGCAGCTTGTTGACGACGAGCGTGGCGAGAGCTTCGCCTTCGACGTCTTCAGCGATGATGAGGAGCGGCTTGCCGGTCTGAACGACGGCTTCGAGAACCGGAAGCATGGCCTGGAGGTTGGAGAGCTTCTTCTCGTGCAGGAGAATGAAGGCGTCTTCCAGGTCAGCAACCATCTTTTCCGGGTTGGTGACGAAGTAGGGCGAGAGATAGCCGCGGTCGAACTGCATGCCTTCGACGACTTCGAGTTCGGTCTCGGCGGTCTTGGCTTCTTCGACGGTGATGACGCCTTCGTTGCCGACCTTCTGCATCGCTTCAGCGATGTCGAGGCCGACCTGACGGTCGCCGTTTGCCGAAATCGTGCCGACCTGTGCGACTTCTTCCGAAGTGTTGATCTTCTTGGCCTTGGCCTGGAGATCCTTGACGACTTCGGCAACGGCGAGATCGATGCCGCGCTTCAGGTCCATCGGGTTCATGCCGGCTGCAACAGCCTTCTGGCCTTCGCGGACGATGGCCTGGGCGAGAACCGTTGCGGTCGTGGTGCCGTCACCGGCGACGTCGTTGGTCTTCGAAGCGACTTCGCGGACCATCTGGGCGCCCATGTTTTCGAACTTGTCTTCCAGTTCGATTTCCTTGGCGACGGAAACGCCGTCCTTGGTGATGCGCGGAGCGCCGAAGGACTTGTCGATAACGACGTTACGACCCTTCGGGCCGAGCGTTACCTTGACTGCGTCAGCGAGAATATCGACGCCACGCAGCATCTTTTCGCGCGCGCTGCGGCCGAATTTGACTTCTTTAGCTGCCATTTTGAGAACTCCTGAAAAGAGGTGTCAGCGAATTACGAGTGAGCGACCGGCAATCAGCCGATAACGCCCATGATGTCGGATTCCTTCATGATCAGAAGGTCTTCGCCGTTGAGCTTGACTTCCGTGCCGGACCACTTGCCGAACAGAACGCGGTCCCCAACCTTGACGTCGAGCGCGATGAGAGCGCCCTTGTCGTCACGAGCGCCGGTGCCGACGGCGACGATTTCGCCTTCCTGCGGCTTTTCCTTTGCGGTGTCCGGAATGATGATGCCGCCCTTGGTCTTTTCTTCAGACTCGACGCGGCGAACAACGACGCGATCGTGCAGGGGGCGGAAATTGGTGCTTGCCATTGTCTTATCCCTCGATCAAATGACATTGACGGATATCGAAATCCGTATCTCTTTCGTTAGCACTCGTCTCCAGGGAGTGCTAACGCGACCCGAGATAAGGAGGGCCGCAGAGGGAGTCAAGAACGTCGATCAAATTTCTCGTTCGACTTGACCAGCGGGATGTAATCTCGTCTAATCAAGGTATGGGGTCTGCGAGTACCCCACGAGGCGCCATGCCGAAATTCGCGTCCTTCATATGGCTATAACATATGTTTCCTAGAGGACACGGATCATGGCAACCTACAACGCTATATCACCCGAAAAACTTGTCCGTTTGATCGGTACGCCGAAGGCGCCGATCCTCATTGATGTGCGCGACGAGGACGACTTCCCCGCCGATCCGCATCTTGTCCCCGGATCGATCCACCGCGACGACCACGATGTTGCCGACTGGGCCGCAACCTATGCCGGCCGCTGGGTGGTCGTCATCTGCCAAAAGGGCCTGAAGATCAGCGAGGGCGTGGCCGCCTTCCTGCGGCTGGCAGGAGTACAGGCGGAAACCCTGGAAGGCGGGTTCCTTGCCTGGCGGGCGGCGGGCCTGCCCGTCGTGCCGGTGGCTCGTCTACCGGGACAGAATTCCTCCGGCGGCACGCTCTGGGTCACCCGCGCTCGACCGAAGATCGATCGCATCGCCTGTCCATGGCTGGTCCGCCGTTTCGTGGATGTTCAAGCCCGCTTTCTTTTCGTATCGGCTTCCGAGGTCGAAGCTGTTGCCGAGCGTTTCGGCGCGACGCCCTTCGATATCGAGGGCGTGTTCTGGAGCCATCGCGGCGAGCTCTGCAGCTTCGACGTCATGGTGGAGGAATTCGGCCTTGCCTTCCCGGCATTGCAGAGAATGGCCCGCATCGTGCGGGGAGCCGATACCGATCGGCCGGACCTCGAGCCGCAGGCGGCGGGGCTGCTCGCCATATCGCTTGGCCTGTCGCGCATGTATTCCGAAGATCTGGAGCAACTGGAGCAAGGCATGCTGGTTTACGATGCCCTCTATCGCTGGGCACGGGATGCCACGGATGAAAAGCACGACTGGGTATCCCATGGCGGGCGGAAGTGAGGCGGCCATGCACGGAACAATAAAGGAAGAAGCCGCCGAGCGCCCCACGTTCGGCGAGCTCGTCTCCGTCTTCGCGCGCATCGGCATCTTAAGCTTCGGCGGGCCGGCGGCGCAGATCGGCATGCTGCACAAGGCCGTGGTGGAGGAGAAGCGCTGGCTTTCCGAGGAGCGCTTCTTGCATGCGCTGAACTATTGCATGTTGCTGCCGGGCCCGGAGGCCCAGCAGCTCGCCACCTACGCCGGCTGGCTGATGTTCGGCGTGCGCGGCGGCATCGTCGCGGGCCTTCTCTTCGTGCTGCCGGGGCTTGCCGTCATCATGGCGCTTTCGGCAGCCTATGCGCTCTTCCAGGAAACCACCTGGCTGACCGGCCTCTTCTTCGGATTGAAGGCCGCGGTGCTGGCGATCGTCGTGGAAGCGGTGATCCGCCTGGGACGCAAGACGCTGAGAAACCGCTTTCTCGTCGTGATCGCCGCGCTAGCCTTCCTCGCGCTGTTCGTGTTCGGCCTGCCGTTTCCGCTGGTGGTGCTTGCCGCCGGCCTCGCGGGTTTCCTGGCCTCCCGGATCTATCCGGCACGGCTCGCGGCGCAGCCGGCAACCGACCTCATGGAAACCAGGCGACCGCCGCTGCTGGGGTCGCTCCTGACGCTCGCCTTCTGGGTTTTTCTCTGGCAACTGCCGCTGCTCGTTCTTTGGCTCTTTGCCGGCACCGAAAGCCTGGCGGCCATGTTTTCCTTCTTCTCGCGGATGGCGCTCGTCACTTTCGGCGGGGCTTATGCGGTGCTCGCCTATGTGGCGCAGGTAGCGGTGGAAGGTTACGGCTGGCTGATGCCGGGCGAGATGGTCGATGGGCTGGCGCTTGCCGAAACCACGCCGGGGCCGCTGGTGCTGGTGCTCTCCTTCGTGGGTTTCATGGTCGGCTTCCGGTTCTCTCCGGGGCTCGATGCCGTCTTCGCGGGCCTCATCGGCGCCTCGCTCGCCGCCTGGGCGACCTTCGTGCCGAGCTTCATCTGGATTTTCGCCGGCGCGCCCTACATCGAACGGCTGAGAGGCAATGCCGCCCTTTCGGCGGCGCTGGCAGCGATCACCGCCGCGGTCGTCGGCGTCATCCTCAATCTGGCGATCTGGTTCGGTCTGCATGTGCTGTTTTCCGAGGTGGCTCGCATTCCGCTCTGGCCGTCCGCGGCGCCCGGCGGAGAGCCGGTCGCCGGCCTTTGGTGGCCCGTCTGGCAATCGCTCGATCCCGCGGCGCTGGCACTGTTCCTCGTCTCCGCCTTCCTCCTGTTCCGGCTGAAGCTCGGCATGGTGGCGGTGCTGACGGTCTGCGCGGCGGCGGGCCTGGCGCTGAGGCTGTTGTTCTAGATCGGAATTTCCGGTCGCCTCCGAAATTTCCTTGCCATCGCGGAAAAGCTTTGCGATGTCAGCGCCAGTCGAATTCAAGGAATGAGCGCGCATGGCCAGACGAATCGGCAATCTCAGCGAGGTCGCAAAAGACTACGACGTGGTGCTTTCGGATGTCTGGGGCGTGCTGCATAACGGCGTCGATCCGTTCATGCACTCCGCAGACGCGCTCGAAGAGGCGAGGTCGGGCGGCGCGACCGTCGTTCTCATCACCAATTCACCGCGGCTTGCTCATCAGGTCGCCGCCCAGCTTCACCATATCGGGGTTCCCGATACCGCCTATGACCGCGTCGTCACATCCGGCGACGTGACGCGCCGCCTGATCGCCGAGGGGCCGAAAAAGGTCTTCCTGCTCGGGCCGGAGCGCGACACCGCCCTCATAGAGGATCTCGGGGTCGAGCGGGTATCCGATCCGAAGGAGGCCAATTCGCTCGTCTGCAGCGGCTTCTTCGATGACGAGACGGAGACCCCGGAAGACTATACCGACATGCTGCGGGACTTCCTGGCGCGTGACGTGACGATGATCTGCGCCAACCCCGATCTGGTGGTGGAGCGCGGCCATCGCATCATCCCCTGCGCCGGCGCCATGGCGGCCTATTACGAACAGCTCGGCGGCAGGAGCCGTATTGCCGGCAAGCCGCACCGGCCGATCTATGAGGCGAGCTTTGCCGCCGCCCGCGAGGTGCGCGGCGAATTCTCTCTCGACAAGGTGCTTGCGATCGGCGACGGCATGCCGACCGATGTACGTGGCGCGCTCGCCGCCGGCCTGGACCTCCTCTATATCAGCGGCGGTATCCATGCGGCAGAATATACGGTGAAGGGAGAGCCGGACGAGGCGATCCTGAATGCCTGGCTGAAGCGCGAAGGCGCGACGCCGAAATGGTGGATGCCGCGGCTCGCCTGAGGACGGAATTCTCCCGATGACCGTATTCCACCGCAACGAAAAGAAGGAGCCGCTGCCCGAAGCCCTGAAGGGCGGAGTGGTGGCGATCGGCAATTTCGACGGCGTGCATCGCGGCCACCGCAGCGTACTCGAACGGGCGCTTGCGCTTGCCGAGGAGCGCGGTGTCCCTGCTTTGGTGCTGACCTTCGAGCCGCATCCGCGCACCGTCTTCCGGCCCGATGCACCGGTCTTCCGGCTGACCCCGGCGCCGATGAAGGCGCGGCTTCTGGAGGCTATGGGCTTCCGGTCGGTGATCGAATATCCCTTCGATCGCGATTTTTCGACCCGTTCCGCGGAGGAGTTCGTCGAGACGATCCTGGTCGATTGGCTTGGCGCAAGCGGCGTGGTGACCGGCTTTGACTTTCATTTCGGCAAGGACAGGGAAGGCGGACCGGCTTTCCTGATGGCGGCCGGCAAGCGGCGCGGGTTTGCCGTGACGCTGGTGGATGCTTTCCGTGACGAGAATGCCGAAGTGATCTCGTCCAGCCGCATCCGGGCTCTGCTTTGCGAAGGCGACGTTGCCGGCGCCGCCGGCCTGCTCGGTTATCGCTATACGGTGGAGGCGGAGGTGATCGGCGGCGAGAAGCTCGGACGCCAGCTCGGTTTTCCGACCGCCAACATGCGGCTTCCGCCCGAAACGGAGCTGAAGGCCGGCATCTACGCGGTGCGTTTCCGCAGGCCCGACGGCACGCTCCATGACGGCGTGGCGAGCTATGGCCGCCGTCCGACGGTAACGGAAAACGGCGCGCCCTTGCTGGAAACCTTTCTCTTCGATTTCTCGGGTGATCTCTATGGAGAGGTCTGTTCCGTCTCCTTCTTCGGCCATCTGCGCGACGAGCTGAAGTTCGACGGTCTCGACCCCCTCGTGGAGCAGATCAGGCGCGATGAGGAGGAGGCGAGGGCGCTGCTTTCCGGCGTGCGCCCGCTCGGCGACTTGGACGCGAAGATCGCGTTTTAGGGGAATTATTCGCCAGCCGGCGGCCATTGTCGGGACGTGTGGACGATCGCCAGAATCCAGATCGTTTTGTCATCGACTTCGTATACGATCCGGTAGCTTTCATGAGGCACAAGCTCACGGGTTCCGGCAATTGCACCGATTTTCCCATGCTGAGGAAAGTTCTTGAGGCGCGAAACCGCGGCAGCAAGCATATCGTCCATCCGCAAGGCGGCGCTTGGATTTTGGACTGCGATATAGTCGAATATTTCCACGCGGTCTTGTCTCGCAGCCAAAGTCCAGCGGATGATCATGGCGATTAGTTGCCCCGCGCGGCAGCGCGTCGAGCGGCGAATTCCTGTTCGACCTCATCATTCGATAGGGTTTGGCCAGCGGTAATCTGCGCTCGCGCCAAATCGACCTTCTTTTGCAGAAATGCCGCGTAATCCGCTTCCGATTGCTGCTGCTTGATGAAGTCGCGCATCATCTCGCGTACGATTTGTGAGGCTGGCCTGTGAGAGGCTTCCGCGGCTGCCATGAATTCATCCCGGAGTTCCTTCTCCAATTTCATGGTGAAAACAGCTTCCTTGCCCATCGCTTCGTCTCCATGTGATGAAAAGATATATAACTCGTATATACGCCAATTGCGACCGCGCTCTGATGTTTTCCCTTCCTTTCCGGCGCAAAAACCCTTAAAGACGCGCCTCATGAGAATATTCCGGCTGGCCCAGATCATACGAATTATCGGCCCGGCCTTCTCAGCGGCTTGAGAGCGAGCGGCGGGAAGGTCCGGGTTCTCGGCGTTTGTGAAACGCCTTCCGCCACCGAACTTCCATCAGGTAAGCGCCCGTCGCGGCGCCAGAGAAGATTGCCCTCATGACCGAGACAGCCGAAAAACTCGACTATTCGAAGACCCTCTATCTGCCCGAGACCGAATTTCCGATGCGCGCCGGCCTGCCGCAGAAGGAGCCGGAACTGGTCGCCCGCTGGCAGCAGATGGACCTCTACAAAAAGCTGCGCACGTCCGCCGCCGGACGCGAGAAGTTCGTGCTTCACGACGGCCCGCCCTATGCCAACGGCAACATCCATATCGGCCACGCGCTGAACAAGATCCTGAAGGACGTCATCACACGCTCGTTCCAGATGCGCGGCTATGACTCCAATTACGTGCCCGGCTGGGATTGCCACGGCCTTCCGATCGAATGGAAGATCGAGGAGGAAAACTACCGCGCCAAGGGTAAGGCGAAGCCGGATCTGACCGAACCTGCGGCGATGATCGAGTTCCGTCGCGAATGCCGCGCCTATGCGGAAAAGTGGATCAAGGTCCAGACCGAGGAGTTCAAGCGCCTCGGCATCGTCGGCGATTTCGAGAACCCCTATCTGACGATGAACTTCCATGCGGAAGCGCGCATCGCCGGCGAGCTGTTGAAGATCGCCAATAGCGGTCAGCTCTATCGCGGCTCGAAGCCGATCATGTGGTCGGTCGTCGAGCGTACCGCGCTGGCGGAAGCCGAAGTCGAGTATCACGACTACGAAAGCGACACGATCTGGGTGAAGTTCCCGGTGGCAGTCGGGCCGCAGGCACTTGCTGGCGCCCATGTCGTCATCTGGACGACCACGCCCTGGACCATCCCCGGCAACCGTGCGATCGCCTATTCGCCGAAGGTCGCCTACGGCCTTTACGAAATCACGGCGGCTGAAAACGACTTCGGTCCCCGTCCGGGCGAGAAGCTGATCTTCGCGGATAACCTGGCGGAGGAAAGCTTTGCCAAGGCCAAGCTCCAGTACAAGCGCCTGCGCGACGTTTCGGCTGACGAGATGGCGGCCATCACCTGCGCCCATCCGCTGAAAGGCCTCGGCGGCGGTTATGAATTTGCCGTGCCGCTGCTTGCCGGCGAGCATGTGACCGACGATGCCGGCACCGGCTTCGTGCACACCGCGCCGAGCCATGGCCGCGAGGACTTCGAGACCTGGATGGATCACATCCGCGAGCTGGAAGCCAAGGGCATCGAGACGAAGATCCCGTTCCCGGTCGATGACGGCGGCTTCTACACCGCCGATGCTCCCGGCCTCGAGGGCGGCCGGGTGATGGACGACAACGGCAAGAAGGGCAATGCCAACGATCTCGTCATCAAGGCGCTGATCGAGCATGACGCGCTCTTCGCCCGCGGCCGTCTGAAGCATCAATATCCGCATTCCTGGCGATCGAAGAAGCCGATCATCTTCCGCAACACGCCGCAATGGTTCGTCTATATGGACAAGGACCTTGCCGACGGAACGACGCTGCGCACCCGCGCCCTCAAAGCGATCGATGACACGCGTTTTGTGCCCGCCGCCGGCCAGAACCGCCTGCGCGCCATGATCGAGAGCCGACCGGATTGGGTGCTTTCGCGCCAGCGCGCCTGGGGCGTGCCGATCTGCGTCTTCGTGGACGAGCACGGCGAGGTTTTGGCTGACGATGCCGTCAACAAGCGCATCCTCGAAGCCTTCGAGAAGGAAGGCGCGGATGCCTGGTTCGCGGCCGGCGCCAAGGAGCGCTTCCTGGGCAACGAGCATGATCCGGTCAGATGGACACAAGTCATGGACATCCTCGATGTCTGGTTCGACTCGGGCTCCACGCACACCTTCACGCTGGAGGATCGCCCCGATCTGAAATGGCCGGCGGACGTCTATCTGGAGGGCTCGGACCAGCACCGCGGCTGGTTCCATTCCTCGCTGCTCGAATCCGCCGCCACCCGCGGCCGCGCGCCCTATGACACGGTCGTCACCCATGGCTTCACCATGGATGAGAAGGGCGAGAAGATGTCGAAGTCCAAGGGCAATGTCGTGGCGCCCCAAGACGTGATGAAGGATGCCGGCGCCGATATCCTGCGGCTCTGGGTCATGACCACCGACTATTGGGAGGACCAGCGCCTCGGCAAGGCGATCATCCAGACCAATGTCGATGCCTACCGCAAGCTCCGCAACACCATCCGCTGGATGCTCGGAACGCTCGCCCATGATGAGGGCGAGGAGATCGCCTATGACGATCTGCCCGAGCTGGAAAAGCTGATGCTGCACCGGCTATCCGAGCTGGATAAGCTGGTTCGCGAAGGCTACGACACGTTCGACTTCAAGCGCATCGCCCGGTCGCTCATCGATTTCTCGAACGTCGAGCTCTCGGCCTTCTATTTCGATATCCGCAAGGATGCGCTCTATTGCGATGCGCCGTCTTCGCTCCGCCGTCGGGCGGCGCTCGCCGTGATCCGTAAGATCTTCGATTGCACGGTGATCTGGCTTGCGCCCATGCTGCCGTTCACCACCGAGGAAGCCTGGCTCTCGCGCAATCCTTCCGCGGTTTCGGTGCACCTGGAACAGTTCCCGGCCGTGCCGGCGGAATGGCAGAACGAGGCAATTGCCGAGAAATGGGCAAATGTCCGCCGCGTCCGCTCGGTCGTCACCGGTGCACTGGAAATCGAGCGCAAGGACAAGCGGATCGGCTCCTCGCTGGAGGCCGCGCCCGTCGTGCATATCGCCGATCCGGAACTGCTGGCAGCGCTGAAGGGGCAGGACTTCGCGGAGATCTGCATCACCTCCGGCATTTCCGTATTGGCTGGCGAAGGCCCGGCCGATGCCTTCCGTTTGCGCGAGGTGCCGGGCGTGGCCGTCGAGCCGAAGCTGGCGGAGGGCGTGAAATGCGCCCGCTCCTGGCGGGTGACGAAGGATGTCGGCGTCGACCCCGAATATCCGGATGTTTCCGCGCGCGATGCGGCGGCGCTGCGGGAGCTCGCCGCTCTCGGGCGTCTCTGATCGATTGCAAAGTGCCGGATCATTGCGCTTCGGCGCGTGATCCGGTAAATCTGCCCGAAATTGGCCGGATTTTTCCGGCAGTCGGGCTATTGGAGTAATCTCGCAGGCGTCATGGACGGGTGCCTGTTGGTGGAAGGGTTTTCATGAAGACGACACATGCGTTTCGTGCCGGCATGGGCGTGGCTGGCATTCTTGCCGCGACGTTGACCCTTTCGGGTTGCATGGGCAGCCCCACCTATGGAACGGACAAGACGGCCATGGAGCAATTGGCCGACGACCTGGGTTCGGCGGTCTCCGTGGGCGGTAACGACGACAAGCGCCGCAGCGTGAAGTACAATCCGCGCCCCTCGCTGGTGGTCGCCACCAAGGAACAGCAGAACCAGACCTTGCCGTCGCCGCAGCAGTCGCTCGCCGGCCGCGAGAACAATCCCAACTGGGTCGAATCGCCGGAGGAGACGCGCGAGCGCCTGCGCCAGGAAGCGACCGAGAACGAGAACAATCCCCGTTACCGCTCGCCGCTGCTCGCCGGCAGGGGGCAGGCCGGGCAGATGACGGAATCGCAAAAGTGGGAAGCCTTCCGGCAGGCGAGGCAGAATGCCGAGACGGTGAACCTCAGCGCCCCGCGCCGCAGCCTCAGCGATCCGCCGACGGAATACCGTGCCGCCGATGCGGCCAACCTTCAGGACGTGGGCGAGCCTGAGCTGCAGAAGGAGCGCCGCCGCAAGAAGGAGGCCGAGGAAACGGCCAAGACCTCGAGCTGGTGGAAGCCTTTCCAGTAATCCGCGCGGCTTTTCAGCGTTTCGCCTTGAAGAAGCCGGTCAGGAGGCCGGCTGCTTCCGTTTCGCCCAGACCTGAATAGACCTCCGGCACGTGGTGGCAGGTGGGTTGGGCATAGAACCGCACCCCGTTGTCGACCGCGCCGCCCTTCGGGTCTTCGGCGCCGTAATAGAGACGGCGGATGCGGGCGAACGAGATTGCCGCCGCGCACATGGTGCAGGGCTCCAATGTCACGTAGAGGTCGGCGCCGGCAAGCCGCTCCTGCCCGAGTGTTTCGCAGGCATGCCGGATCGCCACCATTTCCGCATGGGCGGTAATGTCGTTTTCGGCGCGGGTGCGGTTTCCGGCGCGGGCGACGACCTTGCCGTCGAGCACGATGACCGCGCCGACCGGCACCTCGCCGCGCTCCGCGGCAAGCCGCGCCTCGGCCAGAGCCTCGTCCATGAACCCGTTCGTTTTGCCCATTCGGCAATTTCCTCTTAACCCGGATGACGCGAACTGGTAGGAAGCAATCCAATTCGAGCCGGTCGCAGGCATGCATCCAGTGGGTTCCAGCCCGATGGATGAAGCAGGCCCCGCCCGTTAAATCAACACGAACATGAATGTCCGGAAATGATTCCGTCCGACATCTCGCTTCAGGCAAACAACAAATGACGTTCAAAGACAAGCCGAAGCGCGGCGCAGGCAAGCCCTTCGATCGCGAAAGCAAACCCCGCTCGGGAGCGAAACCCGGTGCCGCCGGAAAGAAGCGGCCCGATTTCAAGGCCGCCAAGACCGCGCCCGAGAAGACCGCGCCCGAAAAGCCCGCCCGCAGGCCGGCGGTCGTCGCATCCGCTGCCGTGGAGGAAGGGAAGCCCGAGCGGATTTCCAAGATTCTCGCCCGGGCCGGCATCGCTTCCCGCCGCGATGTCGAGCGGATGATCATGGAAGGCCGCGTGAAGCTCAACGGCAAGCTGCTCGAGACGCCGGTCGTCAATGTCACGCTCGAAGACAAGATCGAGGTGGACGATCAGCCGATCCGGGGCATCGAGCGCACGCGGCTCTGGCTCTATCACAAGCCGGCCGGCCTCGTGACCACCAATTCCGATCCGGAAGGCCGTCCCACGGTCTTCGACAATCTGCCGGAAGACCTGCCGCGCGTACTGTCGATCGGCCGGCTCGACATCAACACCGAAGGCCTGCTCCTGCTCACCAATGACGGCGGGCTGTCGCGGGTGCTCGAATTGCCGACCACCGGCTGGCTGCGGCGCTATCGCGTCCGCGCCCATGGTGAGGTCGACCAGGAGGCGCTGGACAAGCTGAAGGAAGGCATCGCCGTCGAAGGCGTTCTCTACGGATCGATCGAGGCGACGCTCGACCGCCAGCAGGGCCGCAATGTCTGGATGACCATGGGGCTTCGCGAAGGCAAGAACCGCGAGATCAAGAACGTCCTGGGCGCGCTCGGGCTGGAAGTGAACCGCCTGATCCGCATCTCCTACGGCCCCTTCCAGCTCGGTGACTTGCCGGAAGGCGAGGTCCTGGAGGTGCGCGGACGCACGCTGCGCGAACAGCTCGGTCCCCGCCTGATCGAAGAGGCCAAGGCTAATTTCGAGGCGCCGATCTACAATCAGAAGGGTCCGGAGGACGAAAAACCGGCCCGCGAGACCCGGCCGGAGAGGGCCGAAAGGCCGGAACGCTCCGAGCGCCCGCGTGGTGAGCGCCCCCGCGGTGAGGGATCGGCAGATCGGCGCGAAAAGGCTTTGGGCCGCCTGGATACCAAGCGCGGGGATCGCAAATTCGCCGACAAGCCGCGCGGCAAGGGCGGCGCCAGGGGTAATGACCGCGACTTCGGCGACGACCGCCCGAAGAAGCGCCCGCCGATGGGAACGAGCCGCACCACCAATGTGTGGATGGCGCCGGGCGCGCGCCCGACTGCCGACGGCAAGGCTCAGAAAACCTCCGCCCGCGCCGAGGCAGAACGGCTGTTTGACAAGCCGAAGCCCCAAAGCGAACGTCGCGTGGTGGTCAACCGCGCCGAGGACGACAGCGATTGGATTCGCGCGGAAGCACCGGTGCGCCGTCCGCGCGAGGAGGAAGGCCGCGATTTCGACCGCAAGCGTTCCTTCGGTGACCGCCCGGATCGCGGTGACCGCCCGCCGCGTGGCGAGCGCTCCTTCGGCGACAAGCCCCGTTTTGATCGCAAGCCTCGTGAAGAGGGTGACCGCACGCGCGGTGAGAAATCCTTCCGAAGCGAGGGTCGCTCCGAGCGCCCGCGCGGCGAAAAGCCGTTCGGTGATAAGCCGCGTGGAGACAAGCCTTTCGGGGATAGACCTTTTGGGGACAAGCCGCGCGGCAAGCCCGCCGGCGGCAAGAGCTCCGGAGACAAGCCTTCGGGCGGACGTGGCAAGCCGAGCGGGGGTAAGTCGTTCGGGGGCAAGCCCGGCGGGGGCAAATCCTTCGGCGGAAAGCCGGGCGGCAGGCCTTCCGGTGGAGCGCGCCCCGGTGGCAGAACAGGCGGCAAACCCAAGGGACCGAGGGGGTAGCGGAAAGTGCGGATCGTCGGCGGTGAGTTTCGTGGCCGGGCTCTGGCTACTCCCAAATCCAACGCCATCCGGCCAACCATCGACCGGACGCGCGAAAGCCTTTTTAATATCATCAGCCATGTCTATCCGGAGGCGCTGGAAGGCACGCGGGCGCTCGACCTCTTCGCGGGCACCGGCGCGGTCGGCCTGGAAGCGCTGTCGCGCGGCTGTCGGCTTGCGCTCTTCGTCGAAAACGGCGTCGAGGGCAGGGGACTTCTGTGGGAGAACATCGACAGCTTCGGCCTGCATGGCCGCACCCGCATCCTGAGGCGGGATGCAACCAAGCTCGGGCCGATCGGCACGATGGAGCCCTTCCATTTCCTCTTCGCCGATCCGCCCTATGGTCAGGGATTGGGTGAAGGCGCTCTGCTTGCGGCCCATGCGGGCGGCTGGCTGGTGCCGGGCGCGCTTGTAATCCTGGAGGAGCGCGCCGATGCGGAGCTTTCGGTCGATCCGGTGTTCAAGCCGCTGGAAAGCCGCATCTTCGGCGATACCCGCGTCGAATTCTACCGCTACCAGCCGGGCTGACGGAGCTTCGGGATGACGACAAGGCTTGCTCTTCCCGATCTCGAAAAAGATACGCGCCATGGCGGACTGACCTTCGCCGTGGCACTCGGCGGCGGCGGAGCGCGAGGCATCTCGCATATCCAGGTCATCGAGGCGCTGGACGAACTCGGCATCCGCCCGGTCGCGATTTCCGGCTCTTCCATCGGTGCGATCATGGGCGCGGGCATGGCGGCCGGCATGACCGGACGGGATATCCGCGATTACACGCTGCAGACGGTGGGGGAGCGCGGCATGCTCCTCAACCGGCTCTGGAGCCTCGGTCCGGCCTCCATGCGCGACAAACTCGGCGGCTTCCGCTTCGGCCAGTTCAACCTCGAACTCATCCTGGATGCCTTTCTGCCGCCGCAAGTGCCGAGGGATTTCCGCGATCTCGTGATCCCGATGAAGATATCTGCCACCGATTATTACGGGCAGGCGGAAGTGGTGCTGGAGCAGGGCGATCTGCGCACGGCGATCTCGGCCTCGGCGGCCATTCCGGGGCTGTTCATGCCGGTCAGGGTCAATGGCCGCATCATGATCGATGGCGGCGTCTTCAATCCGGTTCCCTACGAGCACCTGATGGAACTCGCCGATGTGGTGATCGCCGTCGATGTCGTCGGCGCGCCGGAAGGCGACGGCACGCATCCTCCGAACCGCATAGACAGCCTCTTCGGCGCAAGCCAGCTCACCATGCAGGCAAGCATCGCGCTGAAGCTGAAGCTGCGCCCGCCGCAGATATTCCTTCGCCCCGCCGTGAACCGCTTCCGCGTCCTCGATTTCTTCAGGGCGCGGGAAATTCTCGATGAATCGGAAGATGTGAAGGACGAGCTGAAGCGCGCCGTCGACGCGCTTCACACGATGGCGGACGGGTAGCCCAGGTCCGCATCATGCGGCTGCGGACTGCCGGGATGTGCTGAAGAGCTTGCCGCCTATGGCGCGGGCGGTTTCCAGATTGAAGTCAGGCTCGCCGACGAGCAGTTCGGAGGTGAGGACGGGCGCACCGCAATAGCCGAATATGCCGTGATCGATCTGTGTTCTCATCGCCCCGAAATAGCCATGGCGGGCATAGGTCCGCATGTCGGCGCCGCCGATCGCCACGAGATGAACGGGAAGATGGCTGAGCTTCCTCACCGTCGGCAGGTCCGGACCTTCGTCATAGGCCCAGCCATTGGAGAACACGCGGTCGATCCATCCCTTCAGCAGTCCCGGCATGGACCACCAGTATACGGGATAGACGAGTACCAGCGCATCGGCGCGATCGATCCTCGCCTGTTCGGCGAGAACATCGGTCGCCTGCTGTGCCTGTCTTAAGTGTACGGCATGATCGTTGGCGGTGAATCTCGGATCGAAGCCTTCGCCGGCAAGATCGGCGATCTCCACCGTATGCGCAGGGTCGGAGGCGAGAACACCATTGGCGATGTGGGTGGCGACGTTGTGGGTGAGCGATTTGGGGTCGGGATGGGCGACGACGACGAGAGCGTGCATTTCAAGGCTCCGGTAAGTGGTTGCGGTTAACGGGATAACGTTATATACTTTTAGTAAGTTACTTTTGGTATATAGCCGATGTCAAGCATGGAAATGAAACCCGCCACCCATCCGCGCCAGCGCCTGTCGCGCGAGGCCAGACGCCGCCAATTGATCGAAACCGCCTGGCGGATCATCCGGGAGGAGGGGACGGAGGCGTTGACGCTGGGACGACTGGCGGAACAGGCGGGGGTCGCAAAGCCGGTCGTCTACGATCACTTCGATACGCGGCCCCGGCTTCTGGTGGAGCTCTACAAGGAGTTCGACCGGCGTCAGACGGCGATCATCGACGAGGCGCTTCGAGCGAGCAAGCCGACGCTTGCCGACCGCGCGGGGGTGATCGCTTCGTCCTATGTGGAATGCGTGCTTGAACAGGGGCGCGAGATACCGGGCATCGTTGCGGCCCTGGCGAGCTCTCCGGAGCTCGAAAGGATCAAGCGCGAATACCAATTGGTTTTCATGGAAAAGTGCCGCGCCCAGCTTGCGCCGTTCGCCAGGAACGGGCTCGTTTCCTCCGCAGGGCTGTGGGCGATGCTCGGCGCGGCCGATGCTCTCTCCAATGCTGCGGCAACCGGAGAAATCACCGCCGAGCAGGCGAAGGAGGAGCTTTCCGGAACGATCGTCGCGATGGTCGAGCGCAGCGGCCCGGCGCAGGAAGGCGTGGGTTAGACGCTCGCCGCCGGCTCCGGCTCGGCTTCGGGTTCGTCGAGGGCGACCGTGCGCTTCGGCTTGATGAGCGGCTCGGGGCGTACGGGCCTGTTCAGCAGCATTTCCTGCCCGGCGCCGAGCCCCTGGACCGCCTGGATCTGCAGCCGCTCCTCGTCGCGCCGGCGAATATCCTCACCGATTTCATAGGCTTCGTTCTCGCTCATGCCGAGCCCTTCCAGCGTGCGGCGGCCGAAAAGGAGACCCGATTCCAGCGTCTCGCGCAGTTCGTATTCGACATTGCGGTCGCGTAGCGAAAGCGAGTGAATGCGGTCGTAGGAGCGGATGAAGAGCCGGACATCGGGGAATTCCGAGCGGATGAGATCGACGATTTGGTCGGTGGTCTCCCGTTTTTGGGTGCAGACCGCCACGATCTTCGCCCGTTCGATGCCGGAGGCGATCAGGACATCCCGTCGCGTCCCGTCACCGAAATAGATGCGGAAGCCGAAACTCGCCGCCTGACGGATGCGGTCGGCCGAATCGTCGATGACGGTCACCTCGCTGCCGCCGGCAAGCAGAATCTGCGCGGCGATCTGGCCGAAACGCGAGAAGCCGATCATCAGCACGTCGGCGCCTGCGCCGTCGAAATCCTCTTCCAGCTCCTCGCGGTTCTCGCCAGAGAGAAGGCGTCGGGAAAGTGCAGCCCCGAGCGGCGTCAGCGCCATGGAAAGCGTGACGCTGGCGATCAGCAGGGAGGCGGTTGCGGAGGAGAACAGGCCGGCGGCGGTCGCCGTGGTGAACAGCACGAAGCCGAATTCGCCGCCCTGCGGCAGCAGGAAGGCGATGCGGATGGCATCGTTGTGCGGCGAGCCCCACAGTCGGCTGAGCGCATAGACGACGGCCGCCTTGACGATCATGAATGCCGGGACGGCCGGCAGAATGAAGAAGAGGTTGTCGAGAATGACCTCAAGTTCCAGCGAAAGGCCGACCGCCATGAAGAAGAGCGCCAGCAAAAGGCCGCGGAACGGCTCGATATCCGCCTCCAGCTCGTGCCGGTAGGAGGATTCGGCCAGCATCACGCCGGAAAGGAACGCGCCCATCGCCATGGAAAGCCCGACCGCCTGCATGGCCGCGGCCGATCCGAGCACCACGAGCAGGGCCGCGGCGATCATGACCTCGCGCGCGCCGGTGCGGGCGATGATCTGGAACATCGGCGTCAGTATGTAGCGGCCGGCGAAGACCATGGCGCCGACGGCCGCCACGGCGATCGTGAAATCCTTGAGCGGCGAGGCAGCCGCTCCCTCCGAACCGGGGGTGAGGATGGTGATCAGCGCCAGCAGCGGCACGATGGCGAGGTCCTGGAAAAGCAGCACGGAAAAGGCGCGCTGCCCGTAGCGGCTGTTCATCTCCCCATCGTCGTTGAGGATCTGCAGCGCAAACGCTGTGGAGGAAAGCGCCAGGCCGAAGCCGATGATGAGGCTGCCGCGCCAATCCGCAAGGTTTAAGAAATAGCCGAGAGCGCTGAGCGCAACCCCGGTGATCACGACCTGCGCCGGTCCGAGCCCGAAGACGTCGCCGCGCATCTGCCAGAGCCGCGAGGGCTTCAGTTCCAGCCCGATGATGAAGAGCAGGAAGACGACGCCGAACTCGGCGAAATGCAGCACTTCCTCGGCTTCCGTGATCTGCTGCATGATCGGCCCGATGATGACGCCGGTGGCGAGATAGCCAAGCACGGTGCCGAGCCCCAGCTTTCGGAAAATCGGCGCGGCCACAACCGCTCCCGCAAGCAGGAGGAGCATTTGCGAAAACAGAGAGCCGGGCGCGGTCATGCGGGGTTACTTTCGAGATCGTGGGATGGCGTGCGGCTCCGAGAGAATCGGAACGCCGCCCTTGATGCTTCTTGTAGTGCACAATAAATGGAGCGTGAATGAAAGGCACAATCATGACCTCCGAAATCGATTCCGCCTCCCTGCTTTCCCGCGCCGGTGAACTCATAGATCTTGCCAGGGCCGCCGGCGCCGATCAGGCGGATGCGGTCGTGGTGCGCTCGCGCTCGCGCTCGGTCTCCGTGCGGCTCGGCAAGGTGGAGGGCACGGAAGCATCCGAGAGCGACGACTTCGCGCTGAGGGTCTTCGTCGGCGGGAAGGTTGCGAGCGTTTCCGCCAATCCCGGTTTCGACATGAAGACGCTGGCCGAGCGCGCGGTGGCCATGGCCAGAGTTTCGCCGGAAGACCCATTCGCCTGCCTGGCGGACGAGAAGGACCTGGCCCGCACCTATCCCGATCTCGACCTTTTCGACGGCACGGAGGTTCCGACCGATGCCCTGCGGCAGGCCGCGCTCGAGGCCGAACAGGCGGCGCGCGACGTGCCGGGGGTGACGAATTCTTCCGGCGCCGGCGCTTCCGCCGGCATGGGTGGCATGGTCCTCGTCACCTCGCACGGTTTTTCCGGCAGCTACATGGCGACCCGTTTCAGCCGTTCCGTCAGCGTCATTGCCGGCGAGGGCACGAAGATGGAGCGGGATTACGATTTCGATAGCCGCCTTTATGCGGCGGAGTTGGACGATCCGAAGGAGATCGGCCGCCGCGCCGGCGATCGCGCCGTCAAGCGGCTCAACCCGCGCCAGGTGAACACCGGTAGCAATGTCACCGTCGTCTTCGATCCTCGCGTCGCCCGTGGGTTGGTCGGCCATATCGCCGGGGCTATCAATGGCGCCGCCGTCGCCCGCAAGACGAGCTTCCTGCGCGACAGGATGGGCCAGCAGATATTGAAGGCGGGGCTCAATATCACCGATGACCCGCTGGTCGTGCGCGGCGCGTCCTCCCGGCCTTTCGATGGTGAAGGCGTTTCGGGCAAGCGCATGGCGATGATCGAGGACGGCGTCCTCAAGCACTGGTTCCTTTCCACCTCGACCGGCCGCGAACTTGGGCTGCCCACCAACGGGCGCGGGGTGCGCGGCGGCAGCAGCGTTACGCCTGCCTCCACCAATCTGGCGCTGGAGCCCGGCGATATCGGCCCGGAAGACCTGATCCGCTCGGTCGGGACGGGCTTCTACGTGACCGAACTGATCGGCCAGGGCGTCAACATGATCACCGGCGAATACAGCCGCGGCGCCACCGGTTTCTGGATCGAGAACGGCGAGCTCGCCTATCCGGTATCGGGGGTCACCATCGCCTCCAATCTCAAGGACATGTTCATGCGCATCACGCCGGCCGATGATATCGACCGGAAGTTCGGCGTCGCCTCTCCGACGCTTGCGATCGAGGGCATGACGCTGGCTGGCCGCTGATGGACGTTGTGAAAGAGAACTGGCAGGACGATCTCGAGCTGATCTGCGATGCGGCCCGGCAGGCGGGCGAGATTGCGTTCGGTTTTTTCGGCCAGTCTCCGGAAGTCTGGTGGAAGAACGAAGGCCGCTCGCCGGTCAGCGCCGCCGATTTCGCCGCCAACGACCGCCTCCAGAGCGTGCTTCTGAAGGCTCGGCCGAACTACGGCTGGCTTTCGGAAGAGACCGATGACGATGCCGCCAGGCTTTCCTGCGAAACGCTGTTCGTGATCGACCCGATCGACGGAACCCGCGCCTTCATCAACGGCGAGAAGACCTGGTGCGTTTCCGTGGCTGTCGTCCACAAGGGCCGGCCGGTGGCGGGCGTCCTGGTCGCTCCGGCGCTGGAGGAGGAGTTTTCAGCCCTCAAGAACGGGCCGGCGCTGAAGAACGGCGAACCCATCGCCGTTTCCGAGCCGAGGAGCGGGGAACCGCTTTCGATCGCCGCCGCCGAAGAGATGGTGAAGAAGCTGGAAGGGGACGTTCGCCAGCAGATTCACCGTATCCGCCACGTGCCCTCGCTTGCCTATCGCCTGGCCATGGTGGCGGAAGGCCGGATCGACGGTACGATCGTGCGCCGCAACTCTCATGACTGGGACCTCGTCGCAGCCGACCTGATCCTGGAGAGAGCGGGCGGCCGCCGGG
>NZ_JBHFJG010000005.1:51558-63158 GCF_057559155.1 Rhizobium moroccans
CGACGGCCGGCCGCTCGTCTATAATCGTGAGGGCGTCACCCACGGCATACTTTGCGCCGGCGCCGAACATGCGCTCGACCGCCTGATGCGGCATCTCGTGCCGTGAACGGCTCCGGAAGTCGTCATTGCGGCGCCGTGCTCACGCGTTCTTTTGGTTGACCTTTCCGGAGGAATGCCGCAGAGGAGGGCTCGGGGGGACTGTTAATGGACGGTAACGGAAAATGACGGAAACGAGCGAGAAAAAGCAACTTCTGCATCTGGTTTTCGGTGGCGAGCTGGAGAGCCTCGAAGGCGTTCAGTTCAAGGATCTGTCCGGTCTCGATATCGTCGGGATCTACCCGGATTACGCCAGCGCCCTTGTGGCATGGCGCGCCAAGGCGCAACAGACCGTCGACAACGCGCACATGCGTTACTTCATCGTTCACATGCATCGCCTGCTCGATCCGGAAACGAAATCGGCCTGACGAAAGATCTGTTCCGAACAAGTTTGTCTAAGCGGTGGATAAACCTCCAGCCGGTGCCGGAGACCCTTTTTTGACGCATTTGTAAAAGAGAAGAAACTCGTTTAGGACTATTTAATCAGAGGGTTTATCACATTGGGCGGCGGCGGCCGAATACTGGAGGCGGGCGCGGTGAGCAGGGGTTTGGCGCGTGTCGCTCTAGCCGGATACCGGATTGCCGGTATCGCTGCCTATCCGTTTGCCGGACCCTATCTCACCTATCGCGCCCTCAAGGGCAAGGAAGACCGCTCCCGCAAGCTGGAGCGTCTTGGCTATGCCAGCCTGCCGCGTCCGCGCGGGCCCCTCGCCTGGGTGCATGCGGCAAGCGTCGGCGAGACGATGGCGGTCATTCCGCTGATCCGCGAACTGCGTCGGCGCGAGATCCACGTCCTCCTGACCACCGGAACGGTTACCTCGACGGGACTCGTGAATTCCCGGCTTTCCGGCGAGGTCATCCACCAGTATGTGCCGCTCGACCTGAAGTTTCCGGTCACACGCTTCCTGCGCTATTGGCAGCCGGATATCTGCATCACGGCTGAATCGGAAATCTGGCCGATGACGATGGACGAGTTGGCGCGGCGTCACATTCCCCAGATTCGCGTCAATGCCCGCATGTCTGACCGATCCTTCGAGCGTTGGCGCAATAACGGAAAGATCGCCGAGACGCTGTTCGAGAAGATGGCGCTGGTGGTTGCCCAATCCGATCTCGATGCCGAGCACTATCGCGATCTCGGCGCATGGCCGGTGATCGTTTCCGGAAACCTGAAGAGCGATACCGATCCGCCGCCCTGCGACGAAGCGCTTCTGGAGCGCTACCGGGGAGAAATCGGCAGCCGCAGGACCTGGGCCGCGATCTCCACCTTCGAGGGAGAGGAAAAGGCGGCCGCCACGATCCACCGGGCGCTGAAATCGAAGAACGGCCAGCTCACCATCATCGTGCCCCGGCATCCGGAGCGTTGCGACGAGATCGAGACCATGCTGCAGGCGCAGGGGCTCTGGGTCGCCCGCCGGTCCCGCAACGACAAGATTACGGAAGAGACCGACGTATTCCTCGGCGATACGATCGGTGAAATGGGTCTCTACCTGCGCCTGACCGAGGTCGCCTTCGTCGGCAAATCGTTGACCGGGGAGGGCGGGCAGAACCCGCTGGAGCCCGCCATGCTCGGCTGCGCCGTGCTTTCCGGCAGCCATGTCCAGAATTTCCGCGATGCTTACCAGCATCTGATCCGCAAGGGCGGCGCCCGCATGGTGCGCGATGTCGAGATGCTGGCCAAGGCAGTGCACTATCTTCTCTCCAACGATCTCGCCCGTCGCAAGATGGTCGATGCCGGGCAGGAGGCGATGGAGGAGATGCGCGGCGCCCTTTCCGCCACCGTCAAGGCGCTGGAGCCCTATATCAACCCGCTGACGGTGACGGCGCGCCTGCAGCCGAGAAGTGCAGCCGCTCAATGAAGCCGGTAGACCTGTCCGGGATTGCGGGCATCCTCTTCGACAAGGACGGCACCTTGCTTCGCTACGACGAAAGCTGGGGACCGGTGAACCGCGAGGCGGCCCGCATTGCCGCGGCCGGAAACGCGGAAATCGAGCCGCAGCTTCTCTTCCTCGCCGGCATGGACCCGGTTTCGGGCCATACCAGGGCCGACAGCCTGCTTGCCGCGGGCAATGCCGCCGAGATCGCCGCCGGTTTTGTGGCCGCCGGCTCTCCGCTTGATGTCGGGGAGCTGACGCGCGAGCTCGACGCGCTCTTTCTGCGGGCTGCGGAATTCTCCGTGCCGGTGACCGACCTTGCCGGTTTTTTCGCCCGGTTGAAGGCGCGCGGCCTGAAGCTCGGCGTCGCCTCCAGCGATAACGAGCGCTCGATCCTGGAGACGGCCCGCCGCTTCGGCTTCGCCGAGCATGTGGATTTCGTCGCGGGCTATGATAGCGGGTTCGGCGTCAAGCCGGAGCCCGGCATGCTGCTCGGTTTCTGCGCCGCGACGGGGCTCGATCCGTCAAAGGTGGCCATGGTCGGCGACAACAATCATGACATGCACATGGGCGAAAAGGCCGGCGCGGGCGTGAGGGTGGCGGTGCTCACCGGCACCGGATCGCGCGAGACGCTCGAGGCCGCGGCCGACCTCTGCCTGGAGGACATCACCGTTCTCGAAACGCTGTTGCCGGAATGGCCCTTCGCCTGACCGGTTGCGGCGGACTTGCCTTTCGGGCAAAAAGCCGTCTTGGCACCGCTTCATTCCGGTGCTGTCGGAGAGTTTGTATGGTTTCGGAAGCGCCGCCATTCTGGTGGAACAAAGCCGATTGGCGTGCCTGGGGGCTCTCTCCCTTCTCCTATCTCTATGGGGTTATCGCCGGTCGCCGCATGGCGAAGGCGAGCCGCGCCGGCGTGATGGTGCCCGTCATCTGTGTCGGCAATTTCACTGTCGGCGGCGCCGGCAAGACCCCGACGGCGATCGCGCTTGCCCGCGCAGCGGTGGAAAAGGGGTTGAAGCCCGGTTTCCTCACCCGCGGTTATGGCGGCTCGCTCGACGTGACGACCATTGTGGAGGCCGGGCATCATCGCGCCGAAGAGGTGGGAGACGAGGCCCTGTTGCTGGCCCGCGAGGCGTTGACCGTCATTTCCCGCCGGCGGGTGGAAGGGGCGCACAAGCTCGTGGCCGAAGGCGTCGATCTCATCATCATGGACGATGGTTTCCAGAGCGCCAGGCTCGTGCTCGATTTCGCGCTGGTGGTCATCGATACGGTTCGCGGCGTCGGCAACGGGCATCTTGTTCCGGGCGGGCCGGTGCGCGCGCCGATCCCCGAGCAGATGCGCCAGCTTTCCGCCCTGCTGAAGGTCGGCTCGGGAAATGCGGCGGATGCGTTGGTGCGTCAGGCTTCCCGCGCCGGCAAGCCTATCTATGTAGCTTCGTTGAAGCCGCGAGGCGACAATGCGCTCGAAGGGCGCCCGGTTCTCGCCTTCGCGGGTATTGCCGATCCCGAGAAATTCTATCGCACGGTGGAGTCGCTCGGCGGCCAAATCGCGGCGCGCCGTTCCTTTCCGGATCACCACTATTTCAGCGAGGACGAGATCAGCGACCTCATCGCCGATGCGGAGAAGGAAAACCTTCTTCTGGTGACGACGGCCAAGGATGCGGTGCGGCTTGCCGGCCATCATGGGCCGGCGGAGGAGCTGGCGAAAAGAGCGCATGTGGTCGAAGTCGAGATGACCTTCGACGATCCGCAGGCGCCCGGCAAGATCATCGATGCGGCGATCGCCAATTGCCGCGAACGGCGGTTGAGGGAAAAGCTTTAGTTGCGGCTCTGGTTCGGCAAGGCGCCGGCGCGCTTTTCGGCCTCGAAGGAGGCAGCCGCGTCGACATAGGCTTCCTGCCGGGCGACGCTCCAGTAGCGCAGTTCGTCCAGAGGAATATGATTGCCCGTCATGGCGCATACGACATAGGAGCCGGCCGTCAGAATCTGGTAGTCGCCGTCGAGATACCGGATTCTTGCTTCGCGGTGTCCGCTTCCCTCGAAACGGTTCATCTGTCGTCTCCTGCGGAAAAACATGGGGATCGTCTACCCCGAGATACTTCC
This sequence comes from Rhizobium moroccans, assembly GCF_057559155.1. Taxonomy (NCBI): domain Bacteria; kingdom Pseudomonadati; phylum Pseudomonadota; class Alphaproteobacteria; order Hyphomicrobiales; family Rhizobiaceae; genus Rhizobium; species Rhizobium moroccans. The sequence continues at coordinate 55,629 of NZ_JBHFJG010000005.1, forward strand.
GATTGAAAGAGGTTTTCAGCTTCTGCCGAACAGGCGCTCGATATCGGCGAGCTTGAGTTCGATATAGGTCGGGCGGCCGTGATTGCAGGTGCCGGAGCCGGGCGTCGCTTCCATTTCGCGCAACAGCGCATTCATCTCCTCCGGCTTCAACCGCCGGCCAGAACGCACCGAGCCATGGCAAGCCATGGTGGCTGCGACATGTTCGAGCTTGCTTTTCAGCCCGCCCGCCGTGTTCCATTCCGCGATCTCGTCGGCAAGGTCGCGGACGAGGGAAGCCGCATCCACCTCGCCGAGCATGGCCGGCGTTTCGCGCACGGCGACCGCGCCGGGGCCGAAGCGCTCGATCGAAAGCCCGAAGCGGTCGAGTTCGGCCGCATGCGCCATCAGCCGGTCGCAATCCTCTTCCGGCAGATCGATGATTTCCGGGATCAGCAGCACCTGGCTCGCCAGCCGCTTGGCGTCGAGCGCCTTGCGCATCGCCTCGAAAACCAGTCGCTCGTGAGCGGCATGCTGATCGACGATCACCAGCCCGTCCTCGGTCTGGGCGACGATATAGTTTTCGTGGATCTGCGCCCGTGGAGCACCCAGCCGGTAGCGTGCTGCATCGGGCGCTGCGGCTGCCTGAGCGACGCTTTGCTCGGGCGGAATATCGGCGCGTGCGGTGGGCATTGTCAGGATATCGAAATTCGCCTGCGCCCGTTCCTCGAACCGCGTGGCCGGGTGAAATTCCGGCTGTCCCCAATCCTGCGGCTGGTAGCCATCGGGCCGGTAGGGCGATGCGGCAGGCGTCCAGGGCGCTCTCGGCGCGGGGGCCTGCGGCGAAAAACCGGGGCGGAAGGCGCGCATCATGCCGGCCGTGCCGGTCGTGGCGGCCCGGTCTCCTTCCCGCGCCATGGCCTCGCGGATCGCCCCGACAATCAGCCCGCGCACGAGCCCCGGATCGCGGAAGCGCACGTCGGCCTTGGCCGGATGCACGTTGACGTCCACCAGCGCCGGATCGAGGGTGAGCGACAGCACCGCGATGGGATAGCGCCCGGAGGGAATGCTTTCCGCATAAGCTCCGCGAATGGCGGAAAGGATCAGCTTGTCCTGCACCGGACGGCCGTTGACGAAGGCATATTGATGCGCCGAATTGCCCCGGTTGAAGGTCGGCACGCCGGCAAATCCGGTAAGCGCCACGTCTTCCCGCATCGCATCGATCTCGACCGCATTGTCCTTGAACTCGGCGCCCAGAACCTGCGCCATGCGGGCGAGATGGTCGTCTCCGGTCGAGGGGAATTCCAGCGTGGAACGGTCGGAGCCCGAAAGCACGAAGCGGACTTTCGGGAAGGCGATCGCCATACGCTTCACCACTTCGGTGATGGCGCCCGCCTCCGCCTTTTCCGTTTTCAGGAATTTCAGCCGGGCCGGGGTGGCGAAGAAAATGTCGCGCACCTCCACCACCGTGCCGGGATTTGCCGGCGCGGGCCTCACGCCGGTCGTCTTGCCGCCGACGACCGAAACCTGCGCGCCTTCCGCATCTCCCGCCCGGCGGCTGGTGATCGAGAGCTTGGCGACCGAGCCGATCGAAGGCAGCGCCTCGCCACGGAAGCCGAGGGTCCTGATATCGTCGAGAGTTTCCGAAATCTTCGAGGTGCAATGCCGTCTGATGGCAAGGTCGAGGTCGGCGGCATCCATGCCGGAACCGTTGTCGGTAATGCGCATGAGGCTCTTGCCTCCTGCGGCGGTGGCGATCTCGATCCGCGTCGCGCCGGCATCGATGGCGTTTTCGACCAGCTCCTTGGCGGCGCTGGCCGGCCGTTCGATGACCTCTCCGGCGGCGATCTGGTTGATGAGGGTTTCTGGCAGTTGTTTTACGGACATGCCGCATTTTCCCGGATTCGGCGGAGGATGGGAAGGGCCGCTCCTTCATTCCTCTCGTGGCTCCCCATTAATCCCGCCTTAAGATAAAGCCTCTAATTAGTTCAGGGATTGAAATATCGAAGAAATTTGGGAGAACCCTCCACTCTCCTTTCATGACCGATGTGGCGGCCGGCTGGACGCCGCCACGAACGGATCGGTCAGCCGGTTGCCACCAGGCCGGTCCCCAGCATGTCCCACACGACCCCGAAGGTAGCGAATGAAATGCCGAGAGGTATCGATCGGCAGGTGAACAGCCGTGTCCTGAATAGGGTTCGAAATAGCATACGGGGAGTCCGTCCGATGGATGATTTGGCGTCCGGCGACGCGAACATTCAGACTGCGATGCTGGAGGCGATCTCCGAGGCGATCTCGGGCGCCGTGCTTGTCTACGACAGGAACGATCTGATCGTTTTCGCCAGCCAGCAACTTCTCGGACTTCTGCCCGTTTCCAGAAAATTCCTCGCTCCCGGCACGCGGCTGCGCGATTTTCTCGGCGCAGTTTATGATGGCGGAGGACGCTTATCGAGCGACGGTCATGGCTCCCGCCGGATGATGAGCCGGGAGGATTGGATCGCCAAGCAGATCGCCACCCTCTGGAAGGAGCGTGCCGAGGCCGTGGAGCAGCGGGGCACCGATCGCTGGGTGAGCTATAGCAGGCGCCGGCTTCCCTCCGGCTACGGCATCTGCGTCGTCAGGGACGTTTCCGAACATAAGAAGCGCGAGGAACAGTGGCGGGCCGATCTCGACCGCGTGCAGATTACCGAGGAAATCCTCGATAATCTCCCCTTTCCCCTCTGCGTGCAGGACCACACTTTCCACTACGTCGCCGTCAACAAGGCGATCTGCCGCTCCTTCGATCGTCCGGCGGATGCCATTCTCGGCAGAACGATCCAGGAAATCCATCCCGACGCATTCGCCGAGCGCCTGGACGGCGTGAACCGGCAGGTTCTCGAAACCGGCAATCCCTCCACGATGCTTGAAGGCGTCATCCATGCGGACGGGACGGAATCGGTCATCGTCGTTCGCAAGTTCCGCATCGGAAAACCCGGCCGCTACCATGTCGTCAGCGTGCTGGAGGATGTGACCGCCCTCGACAATCTCGATCCGCAGACGCAAGGCGTCACCTCGTGGCCGGACGGAGTGGGGCCGATCTCCTCCGGCATAGGCGGGGTTGAACGGCAGGATGGAAACGCCGCAGACATCGTGCTCGAAGGGGCGGACGGTCGCCGCGTTCTCGTCGTTACCTCCGCCAGCACCACGGAAGCCGCGGCGCTCGAGACGCTTGCGGGCCTTGGCCTAGATACTTCTTCCGTGACGAGCCCCGAAGAGCTCGACCTGTTCCTTCGCATGGCGCATGAGGCGGCGATCGACATAGACCTCGTCATTGCCGATGCCGAGATGGATGTCCGTTGCCTGGGGCTTGCGGATCAGTACGGCATACCGGTTCTGGTGCTCGACGGCCGCTCTGCGGCGGATGATCTGGCCGCCTCGGTGCTGCGAAAGCTGCGGGATGAAACCGCCGCGGACGATATCGATTGGCAGGTCTGCGCCATGCCGGTGGTCTACGAGGGGATCGACGTCCTCGTCGCAGAGGACAACGAGGTCAACCAGATCGTCTTCTCGCAAATCCTCGAGGGCTTGGGCTATCGCTACGTCCTTGCCGCCGATGGCGAGGCCGCGGTCCGCCTCTGGCAGGAGCACAGGCCCCGCGTCGTGCTCATGGACATTACTCTGCCAAAGCGTAACGGTTTCGAGGCGGCGCGGGAAATCCGCGCGCTTGAAGGCGGTCTTCCGGCAACGCCGATCATCGGCGTTCTCCCCCAGGCTTTCGATCGGGATCGCGAGGCCTGCCTTGCTGCCGGCATGGACGGCGTGATCCTGAAGCCGATCAGCCCCGAGGCGCTGGAGGCGGTTTTCCAGACGCATCTGAACGGCGAGATGCGAAAGCTTCAAACCCACTTGTAGGTGCGGCGACTGTCGGCGATTTGCGGTCTGGTTACGAATGCGCGAATCCGTCAGGGCTATGAATTTTTTAATCTTTCTCTCGCATCCTTGCCCGAATTAGGGAGCATGGCGGAATTGGGTATGAAGTCGGCGAGCAATCCATTGCCGCAGGTCAGTCAGAATGAGCTGCAGGCGATGGCCTACAGCGACCCGCTGACGGGCCTCGGCAACCGGTACCGCCTGCGCGACAAGGTGCGCCTGCTTGCGGCCGAACGGGCCGACGACCCCGCGCCTTTCACCATCTGCATCGCCAATCTCGACGGGTTCAAGCCGATCAACGATCTCTTCGGGGCCGAGGCCGGCGACGAGATCCTCTGCCAGGTCGCCCACCGCCTGAAGGCCTGCATGCCGGACGGCGCCACCGTGACCCGCCACGACGGCGACGAATTCGCCTTCGTCCTGCCGCTCGTCTTCGAGCGCACGGGTGCCGAGCGCATAGGCCAGATGATGAAGGATGTCCTCTCCGCTCCCTACGATCTCGGTGATCGCAACGTCCGGCTCTCCGCCTCCTTCGGCTTCTCCATCTATCCTTTCGCGGGCGCGGATTTCGAGGAACTGCTGAAAAGCGCCGAAACCGCGCTCTATCGCTCCAAGCGCCGCGGCCGGGGCCAGATCACCGTCTATTCCCGCGAGATCGCGCAGGAGATGAAGCGTGCGACGCAACTCGAACAGGCGCTCCGCACGGCGGTTATCGCCGATGCCGTCGAGGCGCATTTCCAGCCGATCGTGCGCCTTCGCGATGGCGGAGTGGTGGGATTCGAGGCGCTGGCCCGCTGGATTGATCCCGATCTCGGCTTCGTCTCGCCCGGCGTCTTCGTGCCGCTTGCCGAGGAACGCGGCTTCATCGACGCGCTTTCCGAAACCTTGCTGCGCAAGGCCGCCGAGGCCGCGCTGTCCTGGCCGCGTGAACTCTTCCTGTCCTTCAATCTCTCCTCCGCCCAACTCATGGATACGGGAACGACGGAAGCGATCCTCGCCACGCTCGGCCGGGTCGGCCTCGATCCCGCGCGATTGGAGCTGGAGATCACCGAGACGGCCGTGATGACGTCTGCCGATACCGCGCATCGGATCATCACCGATCTGCGCAGGGCGGGCGTGCGCATCGCCCTCGACGATTTCGGAACGGGCCAGTCGAGCCTCGGGCGGCTCAGGGATTTCACCTTCGACAAGGTCAAGATCGACCGCGCCTTCGTCTCTCGCATCACCACCGACCGAGCTTCCGAGCATATCGTCAAGGCGATCGTCGCCATGTGCGAGGGGCTTGATCTGGAAGTGGTGGCCGAGGGCATCGAACAGAAGGGCGATGCGGAAAAGCTCAAGGCGCTCGGCTGCGGCATGGGGCAGGGCTACTATTACGGTAAGCCGGCCGAGGGCGCCGCCACGCTGCGCTATCTCCACGATCACTACCGCGACGTGGTCTTCGGCGAGCGTGTCTGACGCAAGACGGCTATCCTTTTTCGGGGAAAGCGCCGCTTGCTGGACATTAAGCGGCGCTGGTGACCGTCGCCATCTTGCGGCGAGTTGGCGATGATGCTGGAATGTCCACCTTTCGGCGTTCGAAGCGATGTCCTTGTCCAACGATCCCCTGCTGCAGCCCTTCCGCCTGAAACACCTGACTCTCAGAAACCGGCTGATGTCGACCGCGCATGAGCCGGCCTATTCCGAAGACGGCATGCCCACCGACCGCTATCGCCTCTACCATGTGGAGAAAGCCAAGGGCGGCATCGCGCTCACCATGACGGCTGGATCGGCCGTGGTCTCCGCCGACAGCCCGCCCGCTTTCGGCAACCTGCATGCCTATCGCGACGAGATCGTTCCTTGGCTGAAGCGGCTTGCCGACGACTGTCATGAGCATGGCGCGGCCGTGATGATCCAGCTCACCCATCTCGGCCGGCGCACCGGCTGGAACAAGGGCGACTGGCTGCCCGTGCTGGCGCCTTCGCCGATCCGCGAACCCGCCCACCGCGCCTTTCCCAAGGAGATCGAAGACTGGGATGTCGAGCGGATCGTCTCCGACTATGCCGATGCGGCGGCCCGCATGCAGGCGGCGGGCCTGGATGGCATCGAGTTCGAGGCTTACGGCCATCTGATGGATCAGTTCTGGTCTCCCGCCACCAACCACCGCGATGACGAGTTCGGCGGATCGCTCGACAACCGAATGCGTTTCTCGACGATGGTGATCGAGGCGGTGCGCAAGGCGGTCGGCCCGGATTTCATCGTCGGTATCCGCATGGCGGCCGACGAGGATTGGGAAAAGGGCTTCTCGCGCGAGGAGGGCGTGGAAATCGCCCGGCGGCTGGCAGGCTCCGGCGGGATCGATTTCCTCAACGTCATCCGCGGCCATATCGATCATGACGCGGCGCTCGCCGATGTCATTCCCATCCAGGGCATGCGCTCGGCGCCGCATCTGGATTTCGCGGGTGAGGTTCGCGAAACGACGAAGTTCCCGGTATTCCATGCCGCACGCATCGCCGATATTGCGACCGCCCGTCATGCGATCGCCACCGGCAGGCTCGACATGGTGGGCATGACGCGCGCCCATATGGCCGATCCGCATATCGCGCGAAAGGTGGCGGCGGGCGAGGAAGCCCGCATCCGTCCCTGCGTCGGAGCGACCTACTGCCTCGACCGCATCTACGAGGGCGGAGAAGCTCTCTGCATCCACAATGCCGCGACCGGCCGCGAGACGGAGCTCTCGCATGAGATCGGCAAGGCCGGGCACTGTCGCAGCGCGGTGGTGGTCGGTGCCGGCCCGGCCGGGTTGGAAGCGGCGCGCGTTCTGGCCGAGCGGGGCCATCGCGTCATCGTGCTGGAGGCGACGGGAGAGGCCGGCGGGCAAATCAATCTGCTTGTCCGCAATCCGCGCCGCAAGGAGATGATCGGCATCGTCGACTGGCGGCTTGCCGAGCTGGAGCGGCTCGGCGTGGAGTTGCGTTACGGCGTCTATGCCGAAGCTGACGACGTGCTTTCGCTCGGGCCGGACCTCGTGGTGGTGGCGACCGGCGGCATCGCGCAGGCGCCGGAACTGGAGGCGGGCGAGGACCTGGTGACCTCGAGCTGGGATATCCTGGCCGGAACGGCGAAACCCGCAGGCCCTGTGCTGCTCTTCGACGACAATGGCGGCCATCCCGGCATGAGCGCTGCGGAAGTGATCGCCGAAACGGGGGCGGAACTCGAACTCGTGTCCCCTGAGCGCTTCTTCGCGCCGGAAATGGGCGGCATGAACCATGTGCCCTATGCGAAGCTCTTTGCTGAAAAAGACGTGCGGGTGACGATCAACACCCGTCTCAAATCCGTCCGGCGCGAGGGAGATGCGCTGGTGGCCGTGCTCGGATCGGATTTTTCGAGGGATGCCGTGGCGGAACGGCGGGTGGCGCAGGTGGTGGTCGAGCACGGCACGATGGCCAATGCCGATCTTTATCTTGCTCTAAAGCCGCTTTCGAGAAATCTGGGTGCGGTGGATTATCAGGCGTTGATCACGCGCAAGCCTCCGCTCCCCGTCAAGCAGCCCGACGCAGGCTTCGATCTGGTCCGTATCGGGGATGCTGTCGCCAGCCGCAACATTCACGCGGCCATCTACGACGCCCTGCGTTTCTGTTCGCTTCTGTAGGAGAAAGGGGGGGG
>NZ_JBHFJG010000005.1:63178-92802 GCF_057559155.1 Rhizobium moroccans
GCGGGGGCGCCGCCCTTGTTGGTGACCGGATCATCCGGAAAGCCTGTTCCGTTCCGAATATCAGTTCTTCGGTGCCGGGGTCGTGGTGCCGCCGGTGGTCGAGGACGTAGTGGTCGCGTCCTGGGCCGCGCGCTGGTCTTCCAGCGTCATGAATTCCGGCGCTGCCTGCAGGGCTTCCGCGGTTTCGCTGGTCGTCAGGCGTACCTGATTGTTCTCGGCGTCGCGTGACATGGTGATCTTGTCCATCGGAACGGCGACATCTTTTTCGCCTATCCCAAGGAAGCCGCCGACGCCGACCACGGCAGCGACCACGCCGCCATCTTCTTCGATGATCAGGTCATTCACGTCACCGATGCTTTCGTTGTTCGGGTTGTAGACCGCCTTGCCGATATAGTCATTGGCGCTGATCTGGGTATCGGACTGTTCCGTCAGATAGCCGCCCGAAGCTGCCGCAGCGTCACCTGATGGGGCCGCCGGGGTTGCCGGGGCGGGTGCCGGGGCAGGAGCAGGATCGGCAGGCGCCGAAGGCTGAGCCGGTGCCGGCGTAGACGGAGCGGGGTTCTGGGCGAAAGCCGGTGCCATGGCTGTCGAGGCCGTGAGGATGGCTGCGGCTGCCATTGTGCTAAGGGTCTTCTTCATGTCGAACCTACCTTCCTCTCGATGTTTCGGTTGGTTTCGGTGAACGCGCGGTTCCTCCGGACAGGAGACTCCAAGCCGCGCCGGTTCGACAGGAAAATGATCCCTCGACGGATTAGTTCCGCAAATATTGCCGATTTTTTAGGCGAAATTTGCGGAACATTTCTTGTTTTCAGTGGTTTGGGATATCTTTTTTCTTTTCGGCCCAATTATATGCCTGACCGAGCGGCTCCTAGAGCCGGTAGGTCGGATCGGCGGCCCCGCGGATCGGGATATCCAGTTCGAAGAGCGCCCCGGCGAGCGGATCGGCGGCCCGGCCGGCCTCGTCTAGTCCTTCCCAGGCGGAGGTTACTGCAAGCCGCCCGGCTCCCTCGAGAACGAAGACGGGGCAGGACGTGTTCTTTGCCGGCAGCAGATGTCGCGCAAGCCGGCGCCCGGAAGTATCATATTCATCGACCGCGCCGGCGCCCCAGCGGGCGTTCCAGATATGGCCGTCCAGATCGCAGACCGAACCGTCCATGCCGCCCGGCTCTCCGCTCGTATCCACAAGAAGCGTCGCTTCGCCGACCGGCAGGCCGGTCGCGGGGTTGAGCGGCACGGACATCAGCCGGTTGACGCGGGTATCGACATAATAGCCGATGGACCCGTCCGGCGAGAAGCAGATCGAATTCGGAATGCTGATGTTCTCGACGAGTTTCGTCACCACGCCGCCGGCGACGTGATAGATCGCGCCGGCGCCTGTTTCGGACCGCTTGCTCATGGTGCCGATCCAGAGACTGCCGGAAGGGTGCGTTCTGCCGTCGTTCGAACGATTGCCGGGCTTGTCGATCTCGAGCTGGACATAGGGAGAAAGTGCGCCGGTCGCCCGGTCGCGGATGAACAATCCCTCGTCCGATGCGATAAGCTGTCTGCTGGAGTCAATCCGGGCAAGCACGCTTCCCATGAAGGGGAGGGCGTGGGCGCGCTTCTCCCCCGAGGCGATATCGAGTTCGTGCAGCGTCTTGCCGAGAATGTCGAACCACCACAACGTGTCAGTGTCCGGATCAAAACTCGGTCCCTCACCGAGGTTGCACAGCGTGGAGGAGAGGATTTTTCCGTCGAATGTGTGGACTGGCGTCATGTGAGGCAGGTTCCCCGGTGTGTTGGCAGGAGATGGTTCACAGAACGCCCCCGTCGACGATCAGCGTCTGTGCCGTGATGGCCGCGGAGGCGTTCGAGGCGAGGAAGAGGCAGGGGGTCGCGATATCCTGCGGCAGCAGGCTGCGCTTCAGGCACTGCCTGGCAATCATGGCGGCGATATCATCCTCCGACTGCCAGAGGCGCTTCTGCCGTTCGGTCAGCACCATGCCTGGCAGGATGGCGTTGACGCGGATATTCTCCGGCCCCAGCCTTCCCGCCAGGCTCTTGGTAAGCCCGACGATGCCCGCTTTTGCGGTGGTGTAGGAAGGCATTTCGCCCATGTTCAGGAGGTAGGAGATCGACGAGAAGTTGACGATCGCACCGCCGCCGGCGGCGCGCATATGCGGCAGCGCGGCCTGCGCGGCGAAGAACATCTGCTTCAGGTTTATCGCCTGGTTGTTGTCCCAGTATTCCTCGGTGACGCGGTCGATGTCATGGCGGTCGTCCCAGCCGGCATTGTTGACGAGAACCGAAAGCGAGCCCATCGTCCGCGCAGCCTCGTCCACCGCGGCGCGGGTTTCCTCCACCTTGCGCAGGTCGGCCTTGAAATAGGCGACCGGATGCTGGCAACGGGCGGAGAGGCGGGAGGCGAGTGCGCGGCTTTCATCCTCGGCGATATCGATGATGGCCACTTTCGCGCCCTGGTCCGCGAAGGCTTCCGTCAGCGCCGCGCCGATACCCGAGCCGCCGCCGGTAACCAGGACGCCGCGGCCGGCAAGATCCGGATGCCGCACGATTGGGTCGGTCAAATTGCTTCTCCTCCCGGCAATTCTTCGCTGGTGCTTCTTCTAGCGCGGGAGCAAGACGGAAGACAAGCGCGCGGCGCGCCGGGAAAGGCTGGTTAGTCCCGCGCAAGCAAGATATGAAAGAACCGATCATCTATCATCATGATTTGATGCAGGCGATCGCATTAGGCATTCCTCCGAATCGGAAGTAGTAATAAGCAGGTAGGACGCGTACCGCGGGAGAGATCGGCCGGGACTGATGCAAGGTCGGGGTCGAATGTGGTTCGCGATGGACCTGTCGTGATAGGAAAGGCCGGCTTCGATAGATGAACGAATGGCTGGTAGGCCATTCCTCCGGTGGATCGAGAGCAAAGAAAAGCGGGCGATGTCCAAGACTGAAAAAGTTGGTGAGGCTGCCAGATTAGACGACGATCTCGAAGAGATCACCCGTCTCAAGACGCAGTTCGACGTCTTTCGCTATATGAAGCGGATCACGGAATCCTATGCGGCCCGCACCTTCATGGTCGTCAATCTGCCCCCTTTTTCGTCGCTGGAATTGTCCGGCAATACGATCATCACCAATTGGCCGAGCGAGCTGCTTTCGCTTTTCGACCGTGCGGGCCTGCTCCAGTCCAGCCCCGTCATCCGGCGTCTGCGTCGCACGACCGCGCCGTTTATCTGGGATACGGACACCATTGCCGAGGAGAGGGGTAGCCCGGTTTCGAAGAACCTGTTCGAGCGCTTCGGGCTGAGATGGGGCGCGTGCTTTCCCGTTCACGATGTCGCTGGCGGGCGCGGAGCCATAACCATCGCGGGCGAGGGACCGGTCTTCTCTCCGCAGCAGATGATGGAATTGAGCTACATCTCCATCCATGTGTTCAACCGGCTGTCGGAGATCCGTAATGTCGATAACCGCGCAGTCGAACTGCTGACGGATCGGGAGATCGACTGCCTCAACTGGACGGCGGCAGGCAAGACGAGCGTGGAGATCGCGGAGATCCTCGGGCTCTCGGAGCATACGGTGAACCATTACCTCAATCGGGCGGCGAGAAAGCTCGATACCGTCAACCGCACCCAGGCGGTTGCGAAGGCCCTGCGGATCGGCCTTATCAAATAGCCATTGCCCACTTTTTGAACATGGGCAGAAAATAATCATTTCAATTTGGGGCAATTCCGCTCGCCGGAGCGGATGACCTTTTACCTCGATCGGCTGAAACGGGGGGAATTACGCGGAATCTTCCCATCTGGCATGTTTCGTGCTTCTCTAGGAGCAGGTCCAGAGGGGACTGACAAGCGTCCCAAGAGGCGCGACGAAGAAAACCGCCGTCCGATTTAGGCGCCATCCGGCTGCCGGCCGGACGGCGGCTCTTTATATCTTCCGATCGTCTTGCTGCATGTCCGGGCGACCTCCTATATAGGCCCAAAGGTGCTTGAGGAGTTGGAAGACATGCCCGATGTGACGAAGGAACAGGTTTTGGAAACGCTCCGCAAGGTGCGCGGTCCGGACCTCGAGGGCGATATAGTCTCGCTCGGCATGGTCTCGGACGTCTTCATCTCCGATGGCAAGGTCTATTTCTCCATCACCGTTCCGGCGGACCGGGCCAAGGAACTCGAGCCCCTGCGCATGGCCGCCGAGCGCAGCGTGACGGCGATACCGGGGATCAAGGGCGCGCTGGTGACGCTGACGGCCGACCGCAAGGCGGGTTCGGCACCCGCCGCCGCTCAGGCCCGCCCGCAGCCGGCACCGCCCCAGACGCATCCCCATCCTCCGCAGGGGCAGGCTCGCGAGAAGGCCGGCGTGCCGGGCGTCGGCGCGATCATCGCGGTCGCCTCCGGAAAGGGGGGCGTCGGCAAGTCCACGACCGCGGTCAATCTCGCATTGGGCCTCAAGGCCAACGGGCTCAGGGTCGGCATACTGGATGCGGATATCTACGGTCCGTCCATGCCGCGGCTGTTGAAGATTTCGGGCCGGCCGGAGCAGATCGGCAATCGCCTCATCAAGCCGATGGAAAATTACGGCTTGAAGGCGATGTCCATGGGTTTCCTCGTGGACGAGGAGACCGCGATGATCTGGCGCGGGCCGATGGTGCAGTCGGCGCTGATGCAGATGCTGCGTGAAGTCGCCTGGGGCGAGCTCGATGTGCTGGTGGTCGATATGCCGCCCGGCACCGGCGACGCCCAGCTCACCATGGCCCAGCAGGTGCCGCTGGCGGGAGCCGTGATCGTCTCGACGCCGCAGGATCTGGCGCTCGTCGATGCCCGCAAGGGCATCAACATGTTCCGCAAGGTGGAGGTGCCGCTGCTCGGCATCATCGAGAACATGAGCTATTTCATCGCTCCCGATACCGGCAAGCGCTACGATATCTTCGGCCATGGCGGAGCCCGCAACGAGGCCGAGCGGATCGGCGTGCCTTTCCTCGGCGAGGTGCCGCTCACGATCGACATCCGCGAGCGTTCCGACGCGGGAACGCCCGTTGTCGCTTCCGATCCTGAGAGCGTTTCGGCAAAGATCTATCGCGAAATCGCCGCCAAGGTCTGGAGCGAGCTGGAGGGCCAGGTGGCAAGACCGGCGCCGGCAATCGTTTTCGAATAGCGCATAAAGAAAAGAGCGCATTCCTATAAAGATGCATGAAAGTTCGAGGGCGGGCCTGAAAACGCGTCTTCGACTTTCGTCCGGGGCGGCTTCGTTCGGCATTCATCCCAAGCCATTGATCGGTATCGGAAACACCCGCGCCGAAAGAGTGGCTTGAACCTTTGGCCTTGCCGAGTCATGTTGCGCCGCAAACGACCTGCCTTAGGCGGCTCTTGATTTTGGCGGCGGCTGTCTTTATAGCCGCCTCCCGCCGAAGTCGACGTTTCCATGAAGGAACCGGAACGCCGGTTTTTCGTTCGAGGCCGACGATCTTCGGCCGGAGATACGATTTGATCAACGCCTATCGCGCCAATGGCTCCCTTACGACGCTTGCGCCGGCGGAATCGCTGCTCGCTCTTCCCGATGACATAGTCTGGATCGACCTTGTGCACCCGACCAAGGAAGAGGATGCCTATGTCGAGAGCCTGATCGGCATCCAGATTCCTACGCGAGACGAGCTGAAGGATATCGAGCCTTCGAGCCGGCTTTACATCGAGAATGGTTCCGTTTTCATGACCGCCTCGCTGGTCTGGAAGGCGGACACCAACATTCCGGAACTCACCGATGTCGCCTTCATCCTTTCCGGCGGCCGCCTCATCACCATCCGCTATGCCGAGCCGAAGGCATTCCACCTCTTCATCGCCGCGCTTGGGCGGTTTCCGGATGACATGCGCGACGGTACGACGCTGCTTGCGAGGCTCCTGGAAACCATTGCCGATCGCACCGCCGAAGTGCTGGAACATGCGGTCATCCGCATCGACAGGCTTTCCGACGAAATCTTCCGCGATCGCGGCAAGCGGCGTCCGCCGCGTTTTCTCGAAGGCAAGCTTGCCGATATTTCGGAGCATCACCGGCTGATCAGCAAGGTGCGTGACAGCCTCGGCTCGCTTTCCCGCCTCCTCACCTTTCTTCTCAACGTGCCGCGGATCGAGGAGAGCAAGCATGACGGCAGCCTGTGCAGGACAGTCGCTCACGACGTGGAGACGCTTTCCGAGCATGCGGCCTTCATCGCCGCCAATATCTCCTTCCTGCTCGACGCCTCGCTCGGCCTCATCAATGTCGAGCAGAACGCCATCATCAAGATATTCTCGGTGGCGGCCGTCGTCTTCCTGCCGCCGACGCTCGTTGCTTCGATCTATGGCATGAACTTCAGTTTCATGCCGGAGCTTCAGTGGTACTTCGGATATCCGCTCGCACTTTTCGCGATGCTCATGTCCGCGATCATCCCCTTCTTCTTCTTCCGCTGGAAAGGCTGGCTTTAAAAGCCAGACGAGGCTTATGGGCCACTCCACTTATTCCGATACTGCCGAAGAACCGCGTAGCCAGGGGCTGTTCGCGCTTGCGCTCGGCTCCGTCGGCGTCGTTTACGGCGATATCGGCACCAGTCCGCTCTACGCATTTCGCGAGGCGCTGAAGCCGATTTCCCATGACGGCGTGACCCAGGCCGAGATCATCGGCCTGATTTCGCTGATCATCTGGACGCTGACCATCATCGTCACGATCAAATACGTGCTCTTTCTGCTGAGGGCCGATAACGACGGGGAGGGCGGCACTCTCGCCTTGCTCGCGCTCCTCACCAAGACCGGCAATGGTCACAAGGCGTTCTTGATGCTGCTCGGCCTCATCGGCGCGGCCCTCTTCCTCGGCGATGCGATGATCACGCCGGCGCTCTCGGTGCTTTCCGCCGTGGAAGGGCTGAAGCTGGTGGCGCCCACTATGGAAAACGCCATCCTGCCCATTTCGATAGGCATCCTGATCGGCATCTTCATGATCCAGTCGAAGGGCACGGGCCTGGTCGCGCGCTTTTTCGGGCCGATCACCGCCCTTTGGTTCATCGTGATGGGGGCGGGCGGCATCGCCCATATCTTCGATGACCTCAGCATCCTTGCCGCCTTCAATCCGTTGCATGCGGTGGAATTCATGCTGAGAGAGGGCTTTATCGGCATCGTCGTGCTCGGCGCCGTTTTCCTGACCGTCACGGGGGCGGAGGCCCTTTACGCCGATCTCGGGCATTTCGGCCGCCGACCGATCCAGTGGGCCTGGTTCCTCCTGGTGTTTCCGGCATTGACGCTGAACTACCTGGGGCAGGGGGCTCTGGTGTTGAAGCACCCGGAGGCCATGTCCGATCCCTTCTATCTGATGTTCCCGAAATGGGCGCTGCTGCCGGTGGTCATCCTCGCCACCGCCGCGACGATCATCGCCAGCCAGGCGGTCATCACCGGGGCTTTCTCGCTGGTGCGGCAGGGCATCCACCTCGGCTACCTGCCGCGCATGCAGATCCTGTTCACCTCGGAAACCAATACCGGGCAGATATTCCTTCCTTCGGTGAACACGCTGTTGCTCGTCGGCGTCATCGCCCTGGTTCTCGGCTTTGGAAGCTCGGAGGCGCTTGCCACCGCTTATGGCATTTCGGTGACCGGTGCGATGGTGGTGACGACGCTGATGGCTTTCGAGTTCGTTCGCCTGCGGTGGAGATGGCCGCAGAGCTTCGCGATCCTCACGCTCGCGCCGCTGCTGGCGCTGGAACTGGTCTTCCTCGGCGCCAATCTTCTGAAAGTGCATGACGGTGGCTATGTGCCCGTCATGATGGCGATCGTCTTCACCATCGTCATGTGGACCTGGAAGCGCGGCAGCGCCATTCTCTTCGATAAGACCCGCCGCATCGACGTGCCGCTCGAAGCTTTCATACCGATGATCGAGAAGAAGGGAGAGCATGCTCCCGTCACCGTGCCGGGTATCGCGATCTTCCTGACCAGCGATCCGGAGACGGCGCCGGCGGCGCTGCTCCACAACATCAAGCACAATCATGTTCTGCATGAGAAGAACGTCGTCTTGACGATCAGGACGATCAACAAGCCGCGGGTATCTTCCAGGGATCGCTTCAAGGTCGAGAAACTGTCGGAGCGGTTCACCCTCATCGAACTGCGCTTCGGCTTCATGCAGACCCACAATGTCTCCCAGGCGCTGGCGCAGCTTCGCAAGAGTGGGTTCAAGTTCGACATCATGTCGACCTCCTTCTATCTCGGCCGGCGCAAGCTGATACCGGATGCCGAATCGGGCATGCCCATGTGGCAGGATCGTCTGTTCATCGCGCTCGCCAACACGGCGACCGATCCATCCGATTATTTCCGTCTGCCGGCCAACCGCGTGGTGGAGCTCGGCTCGCATGTCATCATCTGACCGCTGACATTTATGTGAGCGGCATTTGAGCCCCATTTCAGGGCGATTGCGCCGCCGCATTAACCGCTCATCAAGGTTAATGGATGATTCTTTCGAGGATCATTATTGCCTTGTGGAGTAGCCGGTGTTGCGTTCGTGGAGCGTTTTGCGTCGCAGGTTCCCGTCCCGTCTGGACGGATGGACTTCCCCCGCCGTCTTCGGCCTTGCCTGCTGGCTGGCCTTCCCTTCCGTGCCCGCCCAGGGCGACCTCGCCGATCTGCTGACCGGTTTCGACCGGAAAGGCGAACAATGGCGCATGGTGTTGACCGAATCCCCCGCCGGTTCGATCCACACGGCATCGCTTGCCTTTCCGGGCGGCAGGTCCTCTGGTGATGCGGGCATTACATTGCCCGATGGGCGCAAGGTTGCGCTTGCGGGCGGCAAGCAGGGCAACGATCCGCGCAGCGACGAGGAACGCGTCAATCGTCGCGCCAAAAAAGGCCGCGTCATCGCGGTCGAGCCGATGCTGCCGCCGAGGGCCTTTTCGGCCGGCTCCATCCTCCAGCGCAGCAGCAGCCTCGTGCGTCCTCCCTTGCCCAAGGAGGAGCGGACCGCCTTTGCCCACTCCGCAGAGGAAGCGAAGGCGATCGAACTGGCCTCCTTCTATTTCCGCAGGGACGAGGAGGAGAAGCATGATGGGGTCGTCTCGCCGATGATCGCCGGACTGGTTACAAACAGGGATGCCGACATCCTCGCGACCGCCTATGCGCCCTCGGCGCCGGACTTCGCGCGCCAATCGCCCTTCGATGCCATCCTGAAGGATAAGCCGAATGGCGGGCGGTTCATTCCGCCGATCGGACCGGAAGACCATGCCTGGGCGGCGACCCCGCTGCCGCCCTCGGTATTTTCCGCTCGCGAGCAGCAATGTCTCGCTTCCGGCATCTATTTCGAGGCGCGCGGCGAATCCGCCCGCGGCCAGGCCGCCGTCGCCCAGGTCATCCTCAACCGGGTGCGCAATCCCGCCTATCCGAAGACGATCTGCGACGTCGTCTACCAGAACGAGGATTGGCGCAATCGCTGCCAGTTTTCCTTCGCCTGCGACAACATCAAGGACCGCGTCCGCTCCGAATATCACTGGAAGATGGCGCGCGAAGTGGCCATGGCCGTCACCGCCGGCAAGGTATGGTTGACCGAGGTTGGCTCCTCCACCCATTATCATGCCGTCTATGTCCGGCCGAAATGGGCGCGGAGCATGAAGAAGGTCGGCCGCATCGGCCTGCATGTTTTCTACCGCACCTATGGCGGCGGCTGGAGCTGAGAGGCGCCGATTCCCGCGACAGTTTTACCTGGATCAGGTTGTGCTCGCCTTAAGTTTTTGAAATTCCTCGGCTAATTAACCTTGAATGAAGCGGTGCGGGTGCCTTGACTATACCAGCCGTCAAAACTATGTTGCGCGCGACTTGAAAACGGGCCGGAAGGCGCGAAATCCACGGTGACGGCATGTTTTTGGCAGTCGGAACGGTTCACGAACCGGCTACGCCAGGGATTTGCGCCCGGGAGGACGCGAATGACGGATGATCGTGACGATAGTCTGGAAGAGCGCCGGAAGCGCTTGTCGGCGGAACTCGCGGGCAAGCGTGCGGATGACGCGGCAGAGGCGGCCAGGGACGCAAGTTCCGAGGAAAGCCGAAGGGGCATGGCCCTGGGCTTCAAGCTGTCTTCCGAGTTCATATCCGCGATCGCGGTCGGCGCCATTCTGGGGTTTCTGCTCGATCGTTTCGCCGGTACGTCGCCGTGGGGGTTGGTCGTTCTGCTTCTCCTCGGCTTCTGTGCAGGCGTGTTGAACGTGCTCCGATCTGTCGGGGTGGTGGCTCCGCCGCCGACCTTTCAGAAGCGGGGCGACAAGGACAAGGCGGGAACGGGCGGCCTCTAGGTCTCCCGGTGTAATATAAGGTCAGCCGTCGTGGACGGCGCAGGCAAAGAGGTAGACGGTGGCTAACGATCCGATCCATCAGTTCCAGATCCAGAAGATCGTTCCGATCGAGATCGGCGGCATCGACTTTTCCTTCACCAATGCTTCTCTTTTCATGGTTGCGACCGTCGCTGCGGCGGCCGGCTTCCTCTATTTCGCCACCTCGCAGCGCGGGCTGATCCCCGGCCGTGCGCAGTCGGTCGCCGAAATGTCCTATGAATTCATCGCCTCAATGCTGCGCGAAGGCGCCGGCAGCCACGGCATGAAGTTCTTCCCGCTCGTGTTCACGCTGTTCATGTTCGTGCTGACCGCCAACATGCTCGGCATGTTCCCCTATTTCTTCACCGTCACCAGCCAGATCATCGTCACCTTCGCGCTCGCGGTCCTGGTGATCGGCACCGTGCTGGTCTACGGCTTCTACAAGCACGGCCTTCACTTCCTGAAGGTCTTCGTGCCGAGCGGCATCCCAGGTGTCCTGTTGCCGCTCGTCGTCGGCATCGAAATCATTTCCTTCCTGTCGCGTCCGATCTCGCTCTCCGTTCGTCTTTTCGCGAACATGCTTGCAGGTCACATCACGCTGAAGGTTTTCGCAGGTTTCGTCACCTCGCTCAGCGCGCTCGGTGCGCTCGGCATCGGCGGCGCAATCCTGCCTCTCATCATGACCGTCGCCCTGACTGGTCTCGAATTCCTCGTCGCCTTCCTCCAGGCCTATGTCTTTGCGGTGCTGACTTGCATGTACCTCAACGACGCGGTCCACCCCGGCGGGCACTAAGGATAACTACCCATTGGCGTCCTGAGGCGTCAGTCATCAGCCGCAACACCCATTCGAAGGAGTTCATCATGGAAGCGGAAGCAGCAAAGTTCATCGGCGCGGGTCTGGCTTGCTTTGGCATGGCCGGCACGGCTCTCGGCCTCGGCAACATCTTCGGCAACTACCTGTCGGGCGCCCTGCGCAACCCGTCTGCCGCTGACAGCCAGTTCGGCCGCCTGGTATTCGGCTTCGCCGTTACGGAAGCTCTGGGCATCTTCTCGCTGCTCATCGCTCTCCTCCTGCTCTTCGCAGTCTAAGAGCTTGCCAGGATCGGGATCACGGCCGCTTTCGAGAAGCGCGCCGTGATCCTTCGCATTTGGAATACACCTGGAGGTGATGATGATCGTGACCCCGGCACTCGCGCAGACCGCGCCGGCCGCCACTGAAACGCCTGCAGCGCCCGCCGGCGATACTCATGCTGCGCCTGCGGGCGAATTGCATACCGAGACCGGCGTTGCACAGGGCGAAGACCACGGAACGGGCGTTTTCCCGCCCTTCGACCCGACTCATTTTGCTTCGCAGCTTCTCTGGCTCGTCATCACCTTCGGCCTCTTCTATCTCCTGATGAAGCGGGTCATCGTTCCGCGTCTCGGCGGCATTCTCGAACACCGCCACGACCGGATCGCCCAGGACCTCGACGAGGCCTCCCGCCTGAAATCGGAAGCCGATACAGCGGTCGAGACCTATGAAAAGGAACTCGCCGCCGCCCGCTCCAAGGCCAACGGCATTGCCGAAACCGCGCGCGAGGCGGCCAAGAGCAAGGCCGCTGCCGATCGCGCCGCGATCGAGGCGGAACTGGCCGAGAAACTCTCCGCCGCCGAAACCCGGATCGGCGAGATCAAGGCCAAGGCCTTCGCCCAGGTCGGCGCCATCGCCGAAGAGACCGCGACGGCCATCGTCGATCAGCTCATCGGCAAGGCCGGCGGCGACGACATCAAGACCGCGGTTGCCGCGGCAGCGAACGGAAAGGCCTGATCCCATGGCGTTCGATGCAACCTTTTACGCCCTCGTCGGTCTTATCCTCTTCTTCGTGCTCATCATCTATCTGAAGGTGCCGGGCATGATCGCGAAGTCGCTCGACGAACGCGCCGAAAACATCGGCAACGAACTGGCGGAAGCCAAGCGCCTTCGCGAGGAAGCCCAGGCGCTGCTCGCTGAATATCAGCGCAAGCGCAAGGAAGCCGAAGCCGACGCTGCCAATATCGTTGCCGCAGCCGAGCGCGAGGCAGCCCTTCTGAGCGAGGAAGCCCGGCAGAAGACGGAGGAATTCGTCGCCCGCCGCAATGCGCTTTCCGAGCAGAAGATCAAGCAGGCCGAGGCCGAAGCGATCGGTGCTGTCCGCGCCGCCGCCGTGGATCTGGCGGTCGCTGCCGCCGAGAGCGTCATCGCCAAGAAGGCCGATGCTGCGACCCGGAACACGCTCTTCAAGGACGCCGTCGATCAGGTGAAGTCCCGCCTGAACTGAAAGGCGTGAACGGAATTCAAAAAGCCGGGCGAGAGCCCGGCTTTTTTGTTTTGAGATCTAACCAGTCTCGGCACCGGTGTTGTTGCCCGCTATTGCGGTGGCAAATTGGAAGAGCCGATTGCCTATTGCCACAGATGCCTCAGCCGTGGATGCTGCTGAATATCGTCTGGCGAAGTAAAGATCACTCCCTCCCAACCGCTACTGATCGCAAGTTCAACGATCTCCGGCTGGTCATCGAAGAAAATCGGCCTCTCCTCTGCGCTAATTGCAAGCGTGCGATTGATGGTTTCGAAGAACCGGACATCTTTCTTCGGGTGACCAATTTGGGCGCTGTAGAACATGCGTTCAAAATATCTGGAAAAGCCGAGTTCGTTCCAGAGATAGCGTGCGCGATGATGCTCCTGCCCCGTCGCGACGTACATCTTCGCCCCGCTACTCTCCCTGATGTTATCTATAAGATTGAAAACGGACGCATTTACATTCGCGTCCTTCTCGAACCAGTATCGCATAAATTCATCGACATCGTCTTGGTAGCCGACCTGCGGAAGAACATCGGCCAAGGCGTCACGCAAGTCGCGGCGACCAGTGACACAATCAAACATCGGTGATCTGGTTCGCGCGCCGGGAATACCAAAGAACAGTTTTTGAAAGGCGTCTCTGTCGATGCACAGGTCGGTCTGAAGGTTGGCGTCCCATGGCTTGCGCAATGCGCTGTTTGCGTGCCAGCCATCTATGAGTACCCCATCGACGTCGAAGAAGATTCTCATCCTTGTCACCGGACTTTGGATTTGATGGTTTTAGCGCTCAGGCTGGAACGCACCAATTGGTCCACGGCCACGGCAGTAACTTTACTCCTCCGCCAGAACGCCATCCTTCTTGAGCGGCCTGAAGCTCATGCGGTGGAGCAAGCAAGGGCCGTGCGTGTCGATGCCGGCGCGGTGCTGCGGCGTCCCGTAGCCGGCATGATTGGCAAAGCCGTAGGCCGGGAAAACGTGATGGGCCCTTGCCATCATCCGGTCGCGGGTCACCTTGGCGATGATCGAGGCGGCTGCGATGGAGACGGAGCGGGCATCCCCCCGGATCACCGCCTTGCCGGGGCAGCAAAGCCCCAGTGGCACGTCGCGGCCGTCGGTGAGCACATAGGCCGGCGTGAGGGAAAGCCCGGCGACCGCGCGACGCATGGCATCCAGGCTTGCGCGCAGGATGTTGCGCTCATCGATATGCCGGGGACCGGAGGCCGCGATGGATACCTCGGCGGTTGCGAGGATCGCCTCGAACAGGTTTTCCCTCTGGGCGGCGGTGAGCTGTTTGGAATCGTTCAACCCGTCCGGAATGTTGTCGGGATCGAGAATGACCGCCGCTGCTACGACCGGCCCGGCAAGCGGGCCGCGTCCGGCTTCATCCGTACCGGCGACCGGCCAGTGGCCGGCTTTCCGCGCCGTCAGTTCCAGGCTGAAATCCGGTACGAGAGGCACTTCCTCGAAGAGCATCGGAGAATCGGGCGGCGTGCGGGTCAACATGCGGCAGAGACTCGCACGCCGACCCGATCTCCTGCAAGCCCCGGCAAGCGATTGCGGCTTCGCTATCCACCGAGGGGCGTCGGTGGGCCGGGGCATTTCGGCACGGGACGGTGGCGGGGACGTGCCGAAAGGGGTTTGCATGTCACGGAAAGGGCAGGGAGCCTGGTTTCCGAGGGCATGCACGAGAAAGAATTCAAAACGCATCGCCTGGATGTTTCCGGAGGCAATGCGCCTTACCGTTCAGAGCAATGAAAGCTGGATACCGCCTCCATCCGGTCTGACGAAGAGGTCGTCGCGAAGCGGCAGGCCGCGTCGGGTCATGCCGAGCCGTTTGACCGCCATCTCGAACCTGCGGCCGATCTGCCAGGCATAGGGCCCTGCGCCCTTCATCCGCTTGCCGAATTCGGCATCGTAATCCTTGCCGCCGCGCATCGAGCGCACGAGCGACATCACGTGCCGGTAGCGATCCGGATAGCTGCGCAGCAGCCAGTCCCGGAAAAGCGGGCTGACCTCCAGCGGCAGGCGAAGCAGCACGTAGCTCGCTTCCCTTGCGCCGGCTGCATGCCCGGCATCGAGAATCCTTTCGATCTCGTGATCGTTGAGCGCCGGTATCACGGGTGCCACCATGACCGCGGTCGGAATGCCGGCATCGGTCAGCGCCTTGATGGCGTCCAGGCGCTTGGGAGGGGTCGAGGCGCGCGGCTCCATGGTGCGGGCAAGCTTGCGGTCCAGCGTCGTCACCGAAATGCCGACCTTGGCGAGCCCCTTGGAGGCCATGTCCGAGAGAATATCGATATCGCGGGCGATGAGCGCCGATTTCGTGACGATCGCCACCGGATGATTGGCCTTCTGCAGCACTTCGAGGATCTGCCGCATGATGCGCCATTCCCGCTCGATCGGCTGATAGGGATCGGTATTGGTTCCGATTGCGATCGCCCGCAGCTTGTAGTCCGGCTTGCTGAGTTCGCGTTCGAGCAGCTTCGGCACGTCCGGCTTCACGAAGAGCTTCGATTCGAAATCAAGCCCCGGCGAAAGTCCCATAAAGCTGTGAGTGGGGCGGGCGAAGCAATAGATGCAGCCATGCTCGCAGCCGCGATAGGGATTGATCGAACGGTCGAACGAAAGATCCGGAGATTCATTGCGGGTGATCGCCGTGCGCGGCTTCTCCACCTGCACTTCCGTCTTGAACGGGGCGAGTTCCTCGATCGTCTGCCAACCGTCGTCGAATACTTCGCGGCGCTCCTCTTCGAAGCGTCCGCTCGGATTGAGGCCCGCGCCTCGACCACGTCGGCGATCGATCTCGATGCGCAGGCCGGAAGAGTTGACCAGTGCATCGGCAATATCTGCCGTATGGGCAGGCGCGAGTGCAGCCTGCCGCAGTTGGGACAGCTCGTTCATGGAACACTCCTGCCGGGAGAAACTCCCGTTCGTGATGATTAAATTCCTAGGCCAAAAATGAGAACATTGCAAGAACAAAATTGGGAAAGGTTTTCTGGCATTCCATTGTGCGATGCGTTAAGTCTTGGCCCATGCTGACTGTGATCATGGAATGCCGCGACCAGGAATCGGAGCTGGCGCAGACGCTTTCGGGCCTTGTTCCCGCAGCGGTGGAGGGGCTCGTCAGCGATGTGGTCGTGCTCGATCACGGCTCGCGGGACGGTTCCTCCCACGTGGCCGATGCCGCCGGCTGCCGCTTTCATGAGAATTGGGATATCAAGGATATTTTGCGCTCGGCGCGTGGCGAGTGGCTGCTTCTGATGGAGCCTGGGGCGCGGCTGCAATCGGGCTGGATCGACGAAGTCGACGAATATGTGGCGCTCAACAAGCTGCCGGCGCGGTTTTCTCCCGCCCGCGGCTATCGTCCGCCCTTCCTTCGTCGCATCGGGCGGAAACAGCCGCCCCTCGAATACGGTTTCCTGCTGCCGAAACGGCAGGCGGTAGAGCTGGCCAGTTCCGGCATGGATCTTGTCGCTCTCGCTCGCGGCCGGAAGACCTCGAAACTGACGAGCGAGATGATCCCCGCCTGGGTGGCCAAGGCGGCCCGATAACCAAGCCTAGCCGCGCCGATTTCCATGGAAATGGAGGGCGTTCGGGTTCATAATGCAAGTTGCGCCACCGCCTTAAGGAAAACCTCTGGCGGCAGGCCGCGAAATGCCGGGTAACGGCAGAACAGGTCAGCGGAAGGCTCCTCTTCCGCCGGGTTATCCGGCGAAAGGAGATGCGTCATGGAACGCAGCATGATCCGCAGACTGACCCAAGCCATGGTGCTGGGGGCCGCGCTGGCATATCCCCAGGCAGCAGGATCGCAAGCCGTTCATAGTTGCGCCGACCGCTCCGAAATGGTCGAATTCCTGGCCAGAAACTACTCCGAAAAGCTTTCGGCAGTCGGGTTGATCAACCAGAAGGCAATCATCGAGGTCTATGTCGGCGAAAGTGGCAGCTGGACGATGCTGGTGACCAATGTGAACGGCATAAGCTGCATGGTCCTCAGCGGCGAGGGCTGGCAATCGGTTCCGGTTCTTCCCGAAACGAAAACCTGAATTGAGGAGAACTCGGCCGAACGGCTCTGGCTTATTGATCTCGTAAGTCGTGCCCGCCAATGGTCTCGGCCGCCTGGAAATACCAGCCGGGCTTCCGGCGGCTGAGGCTTTTGGCCGCGTCCTCCGCCGCCTCGATGGAAGAGAATATCCCGAAGCAGGTGGCGCCCGAACCGGACATGCGGGTGAGAAGCGCGCCCTCGGCCTCGATCATCGCGGCAAGCTCGCCGATCTCCGGCACCAGCGTTTTCGCCGGCTGCTCGAGATCGTTGCGCAGGCCTGCAAAATAGGCGAGCCAATCGCCTCTACGAGCCTTGATCGGAGGATTGTCCCGCCGCGCGAGCTGCCGGAATATCTCGGGCGTCGAGACGCCGATGAGCGGATTGCCGAGCACCAGCGCAAGCACGGGAAAGGAGGGAAGGGGCGTCAGATCCTCGCCGATCCCCCGCGCCATCGAGGGCACGCCCTTCAGGCACATGGGCACATCCGCGCCGAGGGAAAGCGCAATCGCGGCAAGCTCCGTCTCGGGAAGGCCGGCATTCCAGAGACGCATGAGGCCGCGCAAGGTGGCCGCAGCATCCGCCGAGCCGCCGCCGATGCCGGCCGCGACCGGCAGGTTCTTTTCGAGATGGATGGCGACGGGCGGCGCTTCGCCGCCGGCGGCGATGATCGCCTGCCTCAGCCGGTCGCGCGCCGTCAGAACCAGGTTGGGTTTCGGGTCATCGCAGAGCATGGTTCCGAAGCGCCCCGATACCGAGAAACCGTCGCTTGCCGCAGGAGAGAACGAGAGCCTGTCACCAGCCTTGGCAAAGGTCACTATGCTTTCGAGCAGGTGGTAGCCGTCAGCGCGTTGCCCCACCACGTGCAGGGCAAGGTTGATCTTGGCCGGTGCCGGCTCGAACAGCGTTGCGCCGGCCTCAAAGCCGGCGCCGGTCGGATGCGTGCCGGAAGGCATGCGTCAGGATTTCTTGTCCGGATTCGCCGGGGCAGGGGCGGGCGGCGCAGGCGCCGGAGCGGGGCTGCGATCGGCCGTCGTCGCATTGGGATCGAGCGGCGGCAGGCCGTCGGCGATCTTCTGCTTGATCTGCTCGCGGTTGACGTCCTCTCCCTCAGAAATCAGAGCCCGGTTCCACTGATAGACGGCTTCGAGCTTGCGCCCGACGCGCCAGTAGGCATCGCCCAGGTGGTCGTTGATCGTCGCGTCGCCGGCGCGAAGCTGAATGGCCCGTTCCAGTTCCGTCACAGACTCATCGAACCGGCCCATGCGGTAGTAGGCCCAGCCGAGCGAATCGACGATATAGCCGTCGTCCGGCCGCGCCTCGACCGCCCGGCGGATCATGTCCAGGCCTTCTTCGAGATTGTGGCTCATGTCGACCAGCGAGTAGCCGAGATAGTTCAGCACCTGCGGCTGCTCGGGGTTGAGTTCCAGCGCCTTGCGGAAGTTCGGCTCCGCCTGGTCCCACTTCTTCAGGCGCTCATAGGCGATGCCGCGCTGGAAGAAGACCGTCCAGTCGCCGCGCTTCGTCACGGGGCCGATCACCTCGACCGCCTTGTCGTAGTTTGCTGCCATGGCGGCATAATCCTTGGCATCGGAAAGCACGCTGCCATAGGCGAGATAGCTGCGGATGTCGGTGGTATCGGAGGCGATAAGCTCTTGAAGGTGCTTGCGCGCCTCATCCACCTTTCCGGTCTGCGCGAGCGTCAGGCCGAGCTGGAGTTCGGAAATCCGCCGCATCGGCGAACCTTCCGGCACCTTCTGATAGAAGGCGATGGCGCGCTCCGGCTTTTCCAGCTTCTCGGCGATGCTGCCGAGCAGGATCAGCGTATCGGCGCTGTCCGGATCGAGCGCGTGGGAAACCTGCAGGTAGAGCGAGACCATGTCTTCCGCGCCCTGCCTGTTCAGCGCTCCGCCGATCGAGAAGAGCACGGCTGCCGCGCCGTCGGTCGCATCCGTCACCTGCTGAGCGGGCTTTTCGCCTTTCTCGATGCTTTCGCGCAGCGCCTTCAGCGGCGCATAGCTGCTGATCATGCCGTCGCCGACGGAGATCGCGTCGAGCGCCTTCTGCTTGTTGCCTTCGGCCGCCTCCAGCCGCGCAAGCGCCATGACGGCGCGCATGAAGGTGTCCGGGGCGGTCGCGCCCGATTCCTGATTGGTGATCGCCGCGGACAGGTGGTTGCGGGCAGCCGTCTTGTCGCCCGCCACGATCGCCATGGCGCCGAGGTGATAATCGGTGAAGACCTTGAACCAGTCCGGGCCCTTGAGCGCGCGCACGCTTGCCATCGCCGCCTTGCCCTTGCCGGCGCCGACATCCGCCCATGCGGTGATCAGCGCATGGGTCAGCCGGTCGAGGTCGTTAGGCCCCTCGTAGGGGAGTAGCGCCTTTGCTTCCTTGAACTTGCCGTCGCGAATGGCGTCGAGCCCACGTACGATGGTGGTGATCCGCTCGACGGCCTTGTCGTCCTTGAGGGCGTCGGCTTCCTTGAGGCCCTCCTCGAACTCGCCATTGAGGAAGAGCGCGATCATCAGCCTTTCGCGGATTTCGAGATTGGCGGGATCGAAGCCGAGCGCCTTGCGGTAGAGCGTGATCGCGGTCGGATAGTCATGATCCACGTCGGCGGTGCGGGCTGCGAGAAATGCGCCGGAGAAGGAATGCACGTTCTCGGGGGTGAAGGTTACGATTTCCTTCGCGGTGGGAGCTTCCTCGGAAGGAGCGGCCTTCGCCGTCATGCCGAAGGAGAGTACTGCGACGAGAGCCGCGCTGGAAAGCAGAAGAAGGCTGGAGTTCCGCCGCATGAATATGCCTTTCGCTGATGGTGGCGCGACGTTTCGCGCTCGCCGTCCCGCATCACTTGATTCACGATAGAATGGCTTTTTTGGTACCGGACTGCAAGAAATCTCGGGCTTCGTTTCCTGCCGCGGCGATCACGAAGCGAGCAGCGCCATCCGTTCCAGGTCCTTCGGCCGCCCGCAAAGCCGGAAGACGGCGAGAAGGTCGTCACGGCTGGCGATGAAGGTTTTGGCGGTGCGATAGCTGACTTCCTGTCGCTCCTTGATTGCCACTCGATGCCAGGCACCCTCCGAGAGCGCGTCGAAGCCGGCCATGATTTCCACCGGTATTTTGCCGAGATCCGGGCGCAGCAGGATTTGCGAACGAAAACGCTCGGTACCGGTGCCGGCCACGTTGGGAAACCCATGCCGGCGGACAAGCCGCTCCGCGTCGGCAATGGAAATCAGAACATCGATATCGGCAATCGGCGTCGGCATCCGGTATCCGTGGAGCCGCATCGCGGTTCCGCCGAACACGCACCAGGGATCCCGGCACGCCGACATCAGGTCGGCGAGACGGTTCAGCGCCTCTTCGAGCCGATGGTTGTCGTCCCCAGCCCTGTCGTCCGGAGCACCCATCAGCTTTAGTTGACGCGCTGGATCGAGAAGTCGATCACTTCCATGAGCGCGGATTTGAGCGGCGAGGCCGGCAGCGGTGCCAGGGCATCCCGCGCGATGGTGCCGTAATGCTCCGCCCGGCTGATAGTGTCGTTGAGCGCGCCGTATTTGTTGATGAGCCCGAGCGCCTTTTCCAGGTTCTCGTCGCTGCTTTCGCCCTTCTCGATCGCCTCGCGCCAGAAGGCCCGCTCGGCTTCCGTGCCGCGGCGATAGGAGAGAATGACCGGAAGCGTGATCTTGCCTTCGCGGAAATCGTCCCCGACATTTTTGCCGAGATCGGCTGCCTTGCCGCCATAGTCCAGCGCGTCGTCGACGAGCTGGAAGGCAAGCCCAAGGTTCATGCCGTAGGATTTGAACGCGGCGCGGCCGGCCTTGTCGGCATTTGCGATGATCGGGCCGACTTCAGCCGCCGCAGCGAAGAGGGCCGCCGTCTTGGCGCGGATGACGGCGAGATAATCGTCCTCCGTCGTCTCCATGTTCTTGGCGACGGAAAGCTGGAGAACTTCACCCTCGGCGATCACAGCCGCGGCCGTGGAAAGCACGTCGAGCGCCTCGAGCGAGCCGACATCCACCATCATCCGGAAGGCCTGGCCGAGCAGGAAATCGCCCACCAGCACGCTCGCCTGATTGCCCCATATGGTGCGCGCGGTGGATCTGCCGCGGCGCAGGTCACTTTCGTCCACGACGTCGTCATGCAGCAGCGTCGCCGTGTGCATGAACTCGACGCTGGTCGCGAGCTTCACATGGCCATCGCCCCGGTAGCCGAAGAGCGAGGCGGACGCGAGCGTCAGCATGGGCCGCAGGCGCTTGCCGCCCGAAGAGATCAGGTGGTTGGCGACCTCCGGGATCATCTGCACGTCGGAGCCCGCCTTCGACAGGATAAGCTGGTTCACCCGTTCCATATCCGCTTTGGTGAGATCCACCAGTGGCTTGACGGAAGCCGGTTTGTTTTTGCCTTCTTCAAGCGGTATCACGACGCCCAACGATCGGACTCCTGTTCAAATCTTGTGCAGGACAATAGAAAGGGGAACATAGTGCGGCAAGGGCCAAATCGCTTTTTCGCCCAGTTTTGGAAGGGTTTCCCAAGGGATGCGTGAATTAATCCGAACGAATGATGCCGTGCTTCTGTCGTTTGCGGAAAGCCTCATGAAGGATGCGGGCATCCATTGCCTGATCGCCGACCAGGCGATGAGTGTGCTCGAAGGCTCGCTCGGCCTCCTGCCGCGCCGCTTCCTGGTCGATGAGGAAAGGGCGAAACAGGCTCGCCGCATATTGATCGACGCAGGATTAGAGGCGGAGTTGAGGGACGACCAGGCATGAAGGAGACCGTCGATGCCTTTCATCGCGGCCGCTTCCATGTAATCCAGCCGAAGGGGGAAGGACATCGCTCCGGCGTCGACGCAATGCTGCTTGCCTCTCTTGTCGAGGGGGAAGGGCCGATCAGCGTGGCCGACCTCGGCGCGGGCGCGGGCGCGGCCGGACTGGCCGTAGCGTCACGCCTCGATCACGCGAAAGTGCTTCTTGTCGAGCGTTCGCCGCTGATGGCCGACTACGCCCGCAAGACGCTCGCCTATCCCGAAAACGAAAGATTTGCCGATCGGGTGCGGGTGATCGAGGCGGATGTGACGCTCACCGGTAAGGCACGGCTTGCCGCGGGGCTTGATGACGAGGTCCATGACCACGTCATCATGAACCCGCCGTTCAACGATGCAGCGGACCGGCGCACGCCCGACCAGTTGAAGGCCGAGGCTCATGCGATGAGCGAAGACCTGTTCGAGAGCTGGCTTCGTGCCGCGGGCGCGATCATGAAGCCGGGCGGGCAACTTTCCCTGATCGCCAGGCCGCAATCGATCGGCCAGATCATTGCCGCCTGCGGGAAGCGTTTCGGCGGGCTGGAGATCACGGCCGTCCATCCTCGTCCCGGCGAGGATGCCACCCGGATACTGGTTACCGCGATCAAGGGTTCGCGAGCGCGGCTTACATTCAGGGCACCCCTCATCCTGCATGGCGAGACGGGGCATGGTTTCACGAAGGAGGCCGACGACCTCAACAACGGCCGCGCCGTCTATTCCCGCCGGAAACGCTGAAATTACTGAATTTTCACCGATCAACCATTGCGTTTGCGGTCCGCTTACATACATCACGGGTTCACGATTTGCGTCTGACAGGATGGACAATGGCAGGTTTTTTTCAGCGTTTGATGCCGAAACGGTTTCGCAAGAAGGGGGTGACCATCCCCGTCGTCAGGCTTCACGGCGCAATCATGACCGGCGGCGGGCAGTTCCGCCCGGTTCTGAACCTTGCCACCGTCGCGCCCGCTCTGGAAAAGGCCTTCGCCAGGAAGGACGCGCCGGTCGTCGCCATCTCCATCAATTCGCCGGGCGGCTCGCCGGTGCAGTCGCGGCTGATCTTCCAGCGCATCCGGTCGCTGGCCGAGGAGAAGGACAAGAAGGTCCTTGTCTTCGTTGAGGATGTCGCGGCCTCCGGCGGCTACATGATCGCGCTTGCCGGCGATGAGATATTCGCCGATCCGACCTCGATCGTCGGATCGATCGGCGTCGTTTCGGGCGGCTTCGGTTTTCCGGAACTCCTGCGCAAGATGGGTATCGAGCGCCGCGTCTATACCGCTGGGGAGAACAAGGTGATCCTCGATCCCTTCCAGCCGGAAAAGGAAGGCGACATAGAATACTTGAAGACGCTGCAGCTCGAAATCCACACGGTCTTCATCGACATGGTGAAGGCGCGCCGCGGCAGACGGCTGGCAGATGATCCGACGGTCTTTTCCGGCCTGTTCTGGACCGGCACCCGCGGGCTGGAGCTGGGGCTGGTCGATAGCCTCGGCGAGATGCGGGATACGTTGAAACGCCGTTATGGGGCGGATACGAAGCTGGAATTGATCGGCAGCGCGCGGACGCTTTTCGGCCGCAAGGTTCCGGGCGTCGTGTTCGGCGGTGGCCATGCCGGCGAAATTGCCGCGGGCGCCACGGCGGGCCTTGCAGCCAGCCTCGAAGAAAAGGCATTGTGGAGCCGTTACGGGCTTTGAAGACCGCGCGAGGATACGAGGGGAAATGGCGCAGCTCATATTTCTGATTATTTTGTTGGGTGGCGGATGGCTGCTCTACAAGAAATTCATCAAGGATGCAGAAAAGCTGACGGAACGTTCCCGCCGGCAGGAAAAGGAGCGCCAGACCGGCGCGATTGCCACGCTGGAAAAGGATCCTGTGACCGGGGAGTATCGCGTAAAGAAGGACGAGGAGTGAGGCCCGGCCTTCTATTTTCTCCCTTTTATCTGTCGTTCCCAATTTGAGCCCGCATAGCCCACACAGATGATGAACACCGTGCGCGTTTCATCATCCACCGTGAAACAGATGACAGCTTTTTCCGCTGCGGGAATGGCGCGGAGCCTTGGCCGTAGATCGTCGCGAATGCTGCCGATCTTGGGAAGGTCCGCCAGTCGATAAGTGGCAGCTTCTATCTCTGCAAGTTTCCGATCTGCTGTGATTTTGCCGCTATAGTCCTCAATGAATTTGTGGATATCGACCAGATCTTGTTCGGCTCGGGGATGATACTCAAGTCGATAGACTGGCATCAGCTACCCTTGTGCTTTTCTTCGAGCCGTGCACGTACGCGGTCGAAGAGATTATCCTTGTCCATCGCTATCCACTGATCCCTGGGCAATTCCATCCGTCGACGGATTTCGTCCGCCATGCCTGCGAGAGGATCACGGGCCTCGGTTGTTTCCTCGCTCTGTCGCAGGGTGTCGATGCCGGCTTCCAGCACCTTCTCGACCGAAGGAAATTGACCGCTCTCGACCAACTGCTCGGCATAATGCAGATATCGCTCCGATAGGGTCACGTTGTTTTTGACGTTCATCGCGGTTCTCCGGAAATTGCCCGATCCTACCATAGATCGAAATTCAGCGGCATAGTGCAATATGGGCGAACGCATAAATCCTTGACCCTTGGCTGCCCTCGTGGCACTCGTCCGCGACGAAATCACAAAATTCCGGCCATAATCCATGACGAACCTGCCCGACCATATGTCTCCGAAGCGCTCCTTCCAGGGGCTCATCCTCGCGCTCCACAATTATTGGGCGGACAAGGGCTGCGCTGTACTGCAGCCCTATGACATGGAGGTCGGCGCCGGCACCTTCCACCCCGCAACCACGCTTCGCGCGCTCGGGCCGAAGCCGTGGAAGGCGGCCTATGTGCAGCCGTCCCGCCGCCCTTCGGACGGTCGTTACGGCGAAAACCCGAACCGGCTGCAGCACTATTATCAGTATCAGGTCATCCTGAAGCCGAATCCCTCCAACCTGCAGGAGCTCTATCTCGGCTCGCTGGAGGCGATCGGCCTCGATCCCCTGCTGCATGACATTCGCTTCGTGGAGGACGACTGGGAAAGCCCGACCCTCGGCGCTTGGGGCCTCGGCTGGGAATGCTGGTGCGACGGCATGGAAGTCTCGCAGTTCACTTACTTCCAGCAGGTCTGCGGCATTGAATGCTCGCCGGTCGCGGGCGAACTCACCTATGGCCTGGAACGGCTCGCCATGTATGTGCAGGGCGTCGACAACGTCTACGACCTGAACTTCAACGGCCGCGAGGGCGAGGAAAAGATTTCCTATGGCGACGTCTTCCTACAGGCCGAGCAGGAATATTCCCGCCATAACTTCGAGTTCGCTGACACCGCCATGCTGCACCGGCATTTCATCGACGCGGAAAAGGAATGCCAGGCGCTTCTCGCTGCCGGCGCTCCGGGCGCCAGCGCCAATCAGATGCTGCACAAATGCGTCTTCCCGGCCTATGACCAGTGCATCAAGGCAAGCCACGTCTTCAACCTTTTGGATGCACGCGGCGTGATCTCCGTCACCGAGCGCCAGAGCTACATCCTGCGCGTACGTACGCTCGCCAAGGCCTGCGGCGAAGCTTTCCTTCTGACGGATGCCGGCGGTGCGAATTTCGGCAGGGAAGCCGCCTGAGGAAGGCTGGATTTCTCCAGCCCTTTGGCTCTAACCCTTTGGAAATTTGACGCAACCGACGATTTATGCCTAGTGTCCCGCCGTAGACTTCCGGTCTCAGGGGGATTCGCGCATGTATATCCTGCTCGGCATCATCGTCGTCGTCGGCCTCTATCTGGTCTTCCTCTACAACAGCCTGGTGAAAAGCCGGCAGATGGCCGAAGAGGCCTGGTCCGGCATTGACGTGCAGTTGAAGCGTCGCGCCGATCTCATCCCGAACCTCATCGAGACGGTGAAGGGTTACGCGGCGCACGAGAAGAGCACGCTTGAGGAAGTGATTTCGCTTCGCAATCAGGCACAATCCATCCCGAGCGGAGATGTCGCTGCCCGCGCGCAGACAGAAGGGCTGCTCTCCCAGGCGCTCGGCAAGCTCTTCGCGCTGGCGGAGGCCTATCCCGATCTCAAGGCCAACCAGAACTTTTCGGAGCTGCAGGCCTCGCTGGAAACCATTGAAAGCGAGATCCAGATGTCCCGGCGCTACTATAATGGCGCCGCCCGCGACCTGAACGTCAAGGTGGAAAGCTTTCCGTCCAATCTCGTCGCCGGCCAGTTCGGCTTTTCGCAGCGCGAGTATTTCGAAATCACCGACGAGGCGGATCGCGCCGTGCCCGCCGTCAAGTTCTGACGCCGTTGGACTTTGGCGAAGAAGGCATTTATGAGCGGGCTCGCGCCCTTTGATCGACTGCGCGAGCGACGGAAGAGACAGACATCATGGCCAGAGCCAAGCTCACGATAATCCCCCCCGGCAAGCCGCTTATCGGCCGCGCCGCTCCTCCCGGCTCGAAATCGATCACCAACCGCGCATTGCTTCTGGCCGGTCTGGCTAAGGGTACGAGCCGGCTCACTGGTGCGCTGAAGAGCGATGATACGCGCTATATGGCGGAGGCTCTGCGCGCCATGGGAGTGAAGGTCGAAGAGCCCGACGCGACCACCTTCGTGGTGACCGGCTCCGGCAAGCTTCAGCCCCCCGCAACACCGCTCTTTCTCGGCAATGCCGGTACTGCGACCCGCTTCCTGACGGCCGCTGCGGCGCTCGTCGATGGCAAGGTCGTGGTCGATGGCGACGAGCATATGCGCAAGCGGCCGATCGGCCCGCTGGTCGAGGCACTCCGCTCGCTCGGCATCGACGCCTCAACCGAGACCGGCTGCCCGCCGGTGACGGTCAACGGCAAGGGCGGCTTCGAGGCAGAGCGGGTGCGGATCGACGGCGGACTTTCCAGCCAGTATGTCTCCGCACTTCTCATGATGGCGGCAGGCGGCGCCCGCCCCGTCGTCGTGGAATTGCTCGGCGAGCATATCGGCGCGCTCGGCTATATCGATCTCACGGTTGCCGCCATGCGCGCCTTCGGCGCAAAGGTCGAGCGCACCAGCCCCGTCACCTGGCAGGTGGAGCCGACTGGCTACCGCGCCGCCGATTTCCACATTGAGCCGGATGCCTCCGCCGCGACCTATCTCTGGGCCGCGGAAGTGCTGACCGGCGGCCAGATCGATCTCGGCACGCCGGCCACAGATTTCACCCAGCCCGATGCTAAGGCCTACGATCTGATCGCGAAATTCCCGCATATGCCCGCGGAAATCGATGGCTCCCAGATGCAGGATGCCGTGCCCACGCTCGCCGTGCTTGCCGCCTTCAACGAGACGCCGGTGCGCTTCACCGGCATCGCCAACCTGCGTGTGAAGGAATGCGACCGCGTTCGCGCGCTATCGACAGGCTTGACCAATATCCGGCCGGGTCTCGGCACGGAGGAGGGGGATGACCTGATCGTCGCCTCCGATCCGGCGCTCGCGGGTCAGGTGCTGCCTGCCGATATCGATACTTTCGCCGATCACCGCATCGCCATGAGCTTCGCGCTCGCGGGCTTGAAGATCGGCGGCATCACCATTCTCGATCCCGATTGCGTGGCGAAGACCTTCCCGGCCTACTGGGATGTGCTGGCCTCGCTCGGGGTAGCTTACGACGAAGACGCATAAAGGTTTGCAAAAGGCGCGCGGCGCGCAAAGAGGAGGAAGGTCGTGATACGGTGGTTCTCCGGTTTCTGCGTCGCGTTCTTCGCCTTTCTGTCGGTCTTCGTTCTCGCCCTTCCGGCGGTGGCTGAGGAATATATCCGCTCCTATCATTCGGAGATCCGGGTGGCGCCGAATGGCGAACTGGCGGTCGTCGAAACTATTACGGTGAATGCCGAGGGCCGGAATATCCGTCGCGGCATCTTTCGCGATTTTCCTCTGACCATGCAGGATGCGGCGGGCCGCACGGTACGCGTCGGCTTCGATGTGGTATCCGTCACCCGCGATGGCCGGCCGGAGCCCTGGCAGACCGAATCCGTCACCGGCGGCACCCGCATTATCGCCGGTTCGCAGGATGTGCTGCTCGATTATGGCGAGCATACCTACGTCATCACCTACACGACCGACCGGCAGATCCGCTTCTTCGACGATCATGACGAACTCTACTGGAACGTCACCGGCAATGGCTGGCAATTCCGCATCGCCAATGCTTCGGCGCGCGTGACGCTGCCGGAGGGCGCGCGTATTACCCAAACGGCAGCCTTCACCGGCGCTTTCGGCGCGAGGGAACGCGACGCGACCATGTCGGGCAACGGCAATACGGCCGTGTTCGCCACCACGAGAACGCTCGGCCGGCAGGAAGGCCTTACCATCGTCGTCGGCATTCCGAAGGGCGTGATTGCGGCTCCGTCCGCCGATCAGCAGCGAGCCTGGTGGCTGCGCGACAATATGGGTCTTCTGATCGGTTTCGGCGGGCTCGTTCTGGTGGCGCTCTATTATGGCCGCAGTTGGCTTGCGGTCGGCCGCGATCCGGCGCGCGGTGTCATGGTGCCCCGCTGGGATGCGCCGGACGGCATCTCCCCGGCGCTCGTCAATTACATCGAGAACAAGGGCTTTTCCGGCGCGGGCTGGACAGCGCTTTCGGCAAGCGCGCTGGACCTTGCCGTGAAGGGCCATGTCACGCTGGAGGATCTGGATAAATCCATCACCATCCGCCGCACGGACAAGCACGCGGAAAAGGCCCTTCCGGTCGGTCAGGCGGCGCTCCTGCAGGCCGTCGGCGGTCCGGGCGATGCGCTGGTGATCGACAAGGCGAACGGCGACCGCGTGCAGACGGTCGGGGCGAGCTTCCGCCGCGCCATGGAAAGAGAGCACCGCGGCAAATACTACCGTTCGAACACCGGCTATGTGATCGGCGGCATCGCGCTGAGCCTGCTGATCCTGGGCGCGGTGCTCATCTTCGGCAATCTCGATCCGGATATGATCGCCGTTCTGATCGTGCCCACCTTCTTCGCCGTGTTCTTCGGCATCTTCGCGGTGAATTTCGGCAAGGCCATGCGGCGCAAGAGTTCGCTGGCCTCCAAATTCATGATGATCCTGATGATGGGTTTCTTCGGTTTCGTGGCGATCTCCACGCTCTCGGGCATCGTTGTCGGGCTTGCCTCGGAACTGACTGGCATGGACCATTGGCCGATCTTTGTCGCCGTTGGCGGCATCGTTCTCCTGAACGTCATCTTCTTCTTCCTGATGGGCGCGCCCACTCCGCTCGGGCGGAAGATGATGGACGGCATCGAGGGATTGCGGACCTACCTCACGCTTGCCGAAAAGGACCGCATGAACATGGCGGGCGCCCCGCAGATGTCGCCGCAGCATTTCGAAACGCTGCTCCCCTATGCGGTCGCGCTCGATGTCGAAAAACCCTGGAGCCGCGCCTTTGAAACCTGGCTCGCCACGGCGGCGGCCGGTGCGGTGGCAGCGGCTTACGCGCCTACCTGGTATAGCGGGCATTCCATCGGTAATTTCGGCGAGCGCATCGGCGGCTTCTCCTCCTCCATGGCGGATACGATCGCCTCCACCATCCCGACGCCGAAATCCTCCTCGTCCTCCTCCGGCTTCGGCGGAGGCGGCTTCTCCGGGGGTGGCGGCGGCGGAGGTGGCGGTGGCGGGTGGTAGCTTCTGCCGGCGACGGTTCGGCATAGCGTCACCTCCCCCTCAAGGGGAGGGTGAGTGTCTGCCTCGACGGCCTGCCCATATCCGATATGTTGCATCTTGAGATTGAAATTCGGCCGGATGACATGATCAAGAAGAAGCCCTCGAAAACCACTCCGTTCAAGGTTGCCAATGCACGTCGCCTGCGCAATGGCAGCACTGATGCGGAGGCGAAGCTTTGGCGCAATCTGTACCGCATTCCCATGGAAGGGACGCATTTCCGTCGTCAGGTGCCAATTGGCAGGTATTTTGTTGATTTCGCCTGCCATCAAATCGGTCTGGTGATCGAGCTCGATGGCGGTCAGCACGCGGAAGACGCCGCAGTCCTATACGATAACGAGCGCACGGCATTTCTCGAAAACCAAGGCTATCAGGTCATCCGTTTCTGGAACCATGAGGTGACGAGCGAGCTGGACGCCGTTCTCGACACGATATTTGCCATTGTGCAGCAGCGCCTAACTTTGCTAGCAGAGGCCGACAATTTTCACCCCACCCCGGCACTGCGTGCCGACCCTCCCCCTCAAGGGGAGGGTGAG